>QMQE01000129.1 GCA_003650445.1 Acidobacteriota bacterium
GATCTTGTAACGGCGTCTCTGACAATTGGGAGCAAGAAAAATATTTCCGATGATTTCAGCCCGGTTTTTCCTTACGGCTATCCATCTGATCCGGCAAATATTGACGGTGAATGGGGTAGAAGCCGCAATGATGAGCGTGTGCGGCTGGTTTTGAGTGGTGTTTTCCATCTCCCCTGGAACATGATAGTGGCACCAATTTATGAATATGGCTCCGGACAGCCCTGGAACCATCGTCTCGGTTATGATTTCAATGGTGACGGAAAAAACTCAGATCGGCCGGAAGGCGTGACGCGAAACAGTGAGCATGGCCCTCTTTACCGAAACCTGAGCCTTCGAATTACTAAGACCTTTGTGTTTGGGGCCGGGCGGCTGGATGTGATCGTAGAGGGGTTCAATGTTTTTAATACGGTCAATTATGATGTCACCTCCGTGGATGCGGCGGAATTCTTTGCCGGGCCAACTCTGGCAAACCCTGCTGCAGCCTATGTTCCGAACCCGAACTTCGGGAATTACAGGGCCACACTGAATCCGAGGGAGATCCAGCTGGGCCTGAGATATCACTGGTAAGAATCAAGTCCCCCGGGTAGAAACACTGCCCGGGGGATGTATAAAGGAGATAAACTATGATAGAAACTGGCCTTTCGGGGCGGGTTGTGATTGTGACAGGTGCGGCGGCGGGTATCGGAAAGGCAACGGCAACAGCTTTCGCAAAAGAGGGCGGCCTCGTTGCCCTGTGGGATGTCAACGAAAAAGCGGGTACAAGTACGGCGGATGCTCTGACAGCCCGCGGTTTTAATGTCGTTTTCCAGAAGGTGAATGTGGCGGACAGCAAAGAAGTGGATGCGGCTGTCGCGGACGTTGTGAATCGCTGGGGGAAAGTGGATGTCATTGTGAACAATGCTGGAATTGTCCGGGATAGCCAGCTTGTTAAATGGAAGGACGGACAGGTTGTGAAACAGATGTCTGACGCTGAGTGGGATGCTGTGATTGGTGTAAATCTGAAAGGTGTCTTCAACTGCAGCCGGGCGGTAATTCCTCACATGATTCAGGCGGGGAAAGGGGTTATTCTGTCTGCATCTTCTGTGGTGGGCCTATACGGTAATTTTGGGCAAACAAACTATGTTGCGACCAAAGCCGGTGTAATTGGCATGACGAAGACATGGTCCCGGGAGCTGGGGCGTTATGGTATCCGGGTAAACGCGGTTGCACCGGGATTTGTGTCAACGGAGATACTGGCAGCTATGCCCGAGAAGGTGCTGGATGGAATGAAGGCCAGGACACCGTTGAAACGCCTGGGAGACCCGGCTGACATTGCAAATGCCTATCTCTGGCTGGCTTCAGACGCGGCGACTTACGTAAGTGGTACAGTACTGTCTGTGGATGGCGGGTTGGTGGTGGGGACATGACAGCAATTTCCCCCTTTTTGTTTTGAACTGTAAGACTGAGGCGCAGGAGGATATATGCAACGGTATGCACAGATAGTTTCAACGGGCCGGTACGTCCCGGAACAGGAGATGACCAACGACATGCTGCGAAAGCGTTTCGACCTGATTGTTCCGGACTTTATTGACAAAATGGAAAAGGGGAGCGGCATTAAAAGCCGTTTTTATGCCCCGGACGACTGGGCAACCTCAGACGTTGCGCTGCCGGCCGCAAGGCAGGCGCTGGAGCGGGCGGGGCGAAAGCCGGAAGATGTGGACCTGATTATTCTCGGCACAGATTCGCCGGATTATATCACCCCGGCGACCTCCGTTGTGTTGCAACATAAACTGGGGGCAAAAAATGCCGGTACCTTTGATGTGGGGTGCGCCTGCGCATCTTTCCCAACCGGGCTGGACCTTGCCGCCGGGATGATTGTGGCCAATTCCTCCATCAAAACCGTTCTCGTGCTGGGGGTGTACCTGATGCACAAGCTGGCCAGTCCCGACGATCCCATGATTTTTTTCTACGGGGATGGAGCTGGGGCTGCCGTGGTGGAGCCATCCGATAAACCTGGGTTTATCAGTTCCGCATTTCTTGCAGATGGTAGCTACCATAAAAACTGGGGCATTTACTCCGGCGGAACGTTTGAGCCAGCCACTGCTTCATCTGTGGAGGCGGGCCGGACCCAGGTCCGAATGGTAGACCGCTATCCGCCCGAAATCAACCACAGGGGCTGGCCCCGGATTGTCAGGACACTGGCTGAAAACGGAGGATTTTCCATTTCCGAAATCGACATGGCAATTTTCACCCAGGTTCGCCGCCCTTCCATTGAGCTTGTCATGGGAGAACTGGGCATTCCCATGGAAAAGACCCACACTGTCATGGAAAAGTGGGGCTACACCGGTTCGGCCTGTGTCGGAATGGCATTTGACGATGCGGTTCAGCAGAAAAAGGTAAAACCCGGTGACCTGGTGGTTTTCGTGGGCTCCGGTGTAGGTTATAACCAGGCCGGATCGGCTTTCCGGGTGGGCGAATTGTGAGTAGTTTGTTGTATGTATTTGTGATTGGCGGTGGGCTTTTCTTTGTCCTTGCCTTCTTTGCCGGGCTGGTATTTTATCTGCACCCGCTGGCGGCCAACCGCTTTTTTGAACGAAGGGCTTTGAAACGGGCCGGTAGCCTCCAGGCCCGTTTAATTTCCGTCTCCACGGGAAACCTGACGCTGTGGGAGGCAGGAGGCGGCCCAGCCGTTCTCCTCCTCCACGGCGCCGGTGACCATGCGGGGACCTGGTCGAAGATTGTACCGCATCTGAAAGGAAAATATCGGGTTCTGATTCCGGATCTCCCGGGGCATGGTGGAAGTGAACCGCTGCAGGGAGAACTGGACATTGAAATGATGTTCACCGCAGTGAATGAGTTGCTGGACATGGTTTCACCGGGTGAGCCGGTCACCATTGTGGGGAATTCCCTCGGGGCATGGGTGGCCATGCTGGTGGCGGATCGGCAGCCTGAAAAGACAAACAGATTGATACTGGTTAATGGGGGGGCTATTCGGGGAGACTATAAAGGCCCCGGCCTGATTCCCCGAAATCTGGACGAAGCCCGGCAGCTGATGTCGGTTTTGATGGGAGAAAAGGGGGAAAAGGTTCCCGATTTCGTCCTGAAAGACCTGATTCGGGAATCCCAAAGCGGGCCGCTGATGCGGTTGATGGCCAATCCGTCGAAAATGGGAGCCAGTCTCCTTGACGGAAAACTGGGGGGGATCCATCAGCCGGTGGACCTGCTCTGGGGCGGGTTGGACCAGATGTTTGACTTGTCCTATGCGAAACGCCTTGCGGACGAATTACCTGAAGCCCGGATTGCGGTTCTTGAGAATTGCGGACATGTGCCCCAGCGTCAATGCCCGGCCGCGTTTACAGCGGCGCTTTTAAAGATTCTGGAGAATTTTTCCGGTGATTAGGGGAGACATGAGATGATTCACGGCGATATTCTGGGAGAACGGGCCCGGCTGATACCGGAGGCGGAGGCGTTGCTGGAAGTGAAATCCGGCCGCCGCTTTTCCTACGGGGAATTGAACCGCCGGGCTTTGAAATGGGCGGGGATTCTCCATGCCCTTGGTTTATCGAAGGGAGACCGGTTGGCGCTGCTTTCGGGGAATCGGGTGGAGTTTATCGATGTGTTCTTCGGCGCAATCAAAGCCGGCATAATTCTGGTTCCCCTGAACACCCATCTGGCCGCTTTTGAGCTTGAAGAAATTATTCGGGACGCGGGTCCCTGCGCACTGATTTATGATGGCCAATTCAATGGAGTTATATGTGCCTTGCACCAGCGGGTTCCGGTGGAAAACTGGATTGCACTGGATTCAATAGCGGTTCCGGGAGACAGAACGGCAGAGGCGCTGCTGAATTCGGTGGATTCCCCAATTCCTTTTCAGAAAAACCTGCCCGACGAGCTCTGCGCGCTGCTCTATACCAGCGGCACAACCGGCAGCCCCAAGGGTGTGATGATTCCCCACCGGATGCTGGCATGGAACGGGTACAACACCGTGGTGAACTGGCAGCTTCGCTCCGACGATGTCAGCCCGATTTTTACCCCGCTGTACCATGCCGGGGGGCTGGGGGCTTTTCTCATTCCCCTGTTCACAGTCGGGGGGAGAATCGTTCTTCACAGCGCATTCGACAGTGAAGAAGTATGGAACATTGTTGAAAAGGAAGGGTGTACCGTCATCCTCGGTGTTCCCGCTATCTGGAAAATGCTGGCTAAGAGCCCGGCACTTAAAAAAATAGATGTTTCCCATGTTCGCTGGCTGATTTCCGGTGGCGCACCCCTGCCGCCCTCACTGGTTGAAACCTACCGGCGGCACGGGTTGGTGCTGCGACAGGGCTATGGCCTGACAGAAGTCGGAGTAAATTGCTTTGCTATGACGGACAAGGACGCATGGGAGCGCCCGGGCTCCATCGGTAAACCGCTGATGTTTACACAGGCGAGGCTGGTTGATGATTCGGGAAATGACGTGGAACGCGGAGAAGTGGGGGAATTGCTCTTGAAAGGGCCTCATGTTTCCAGCGGATACTGGCACAATCCGGACGAGACTGCCCTTTCCTATGACCCGGAAGGCTTTTTCCATACCGGAGACCTGGCAAGGGAGGATGAGGACGGATTTTTTTATATTTCCGGACGCCGGAAGGAAATGTTTATTTCCGGAGGCGTAAACATCTATCCTGCTGAAATTGAGGCACTGCTTTCCCGGCATCCGGCCATTTCAGACTGCGCCGTAGTGGGTGTTCCTCATGAAAAATGGGGAGAAGTGGGTGCCGCATTCCTGGTTTTGGCAGAGAATATGGAAATAAAGCCCGATGAAGTGATAAAATGGCTTGAAAAACGCATTGCGCGCTACAAGGTCCCGAAGCACATTGTTGTTCTGGACAAGCTTCCTCGGACCGCCTACGGGAAGGTGCTACGCGCAGCTTTAGTGGAAAGATTTTCAAAATAAGGAGGATGACCTTGAGAGAACCCATTTACATTGCGGCCTATCATCAGTCAAAGTTCGGCAAACTCTTTGACATGAGCGTGCCACAGATTATTGCCAATGCTGTTACTGAAACCTGTGCGGAGATTGGCGCGGATCCATCCCAGATGGACGTCGGTGCCATCGGTGCTGTCTGCAATATTTCCTTAAACGGCCAGGGATTGATTGCCGGGCTCATGGCGGAGGTGCCGGGGCTGGCGGCAAAACCCATTGAAGCGGTAGAAATTGCCTGTGCCTCCGGCGGCCAGGCAGTTATTTCCGTCATTCAAAAACTGCTCCTCGGTATGGGCGACATCGGTATTGCCATTGGATATGAGAAGATGCGCAACGATGTAGGCAAAATGGATGGAAAACTTGTCGGGGAGGCCCTGGGTTATTTTTCCCATCCGGAAGACAGGGAAGGCAAGGTTTATGTATTTCCCCACATCTTCGCTGAAATTATGCAGAAATACATGGATACTCATGGTGTGACCGAACGGGATCTGGCATCAATTTCGGCGATGGAATATGCCAATGCCCAGCACAATCCGTATGCCCAGATGAATGGCATTCAGGTTTCCCTGGACGAGGCAACGAAGGTTGAGGGCCGCAACCGTTATATTGTGGAAGGGCTTCCGTTGAAAACCTACGACTGCTCCCAGATTACAGACGGTTATGGCGGGCTGATCCTTGCGACAGAGAAGGGCCTTGCCAAGCTGGGTGTGGATAAGGCGGACTGTGTGGAAGTGGCGGGTTATGCCCAGGCCACGGACCCCTTGCGGGTGACGGGGCGGGATGTGTTGAAGCCGGCAGGTGCCTTCCGTGCCATGAACGAGGCCTACAAGATGGCCGGTGTAACGGCGAAAGATGTCAACGTAGCGGAAGTCCATGACTGTTTCACTGTCATGGGTGCCATCGCGGCGGAGGTCCTCGGTGTGGCCGACTATGGGAAGGGTGCGGCATTCTGGCGGGACGGCCACGCGGCTGTGGACGGTTCCTGTGCCATCAATACCTCCGGCGGCCTAATCGCCAAGGGCCATCCGGTGGGTGCCACCGGAATCGCCATGATTGGCTGGAGTGCCTTGCACCTCCTTGGCAAAGCGCCGGCACCACTGCAGGTGAAAAATGCCAGTGTTGCTGCCACCTTCAACATCGGCGGCCCCATCTGCGCATCGGTCTGCACCGTCCTGAAACCGGGGAAATAAGCTTATTAAAGATATATGGCCGTAAACAAAACAATCGAACCGACAAGAACCGGGCGCCTGGAAACAGGCGCCCATACTATCTGAACTGTTTCATGGAGACCGGGGATGTCCACTTCTAAACACATGCTTCACTACCGGAAAGAGGGCAAAGGAGAGCCTCTGCTCCTCTTGAACGGGATTGCAATGTCTGTCTCCTCATGGGAGCCGGTGGCATCCATCCTGAAACACGACTTTACCGTCATTCGCTGCGATTTCCGGGGTCAGTTACTGACGCCGGGGCCGGTGCCATCCACTCTGGAAGGCCATATGGCAGACGTGGAAGCTCTCCTCAATGCCGTTTCCCCCGGCCCGGTTCATGTAGCCGGAACCTCCTTTGGCGGCCTCATTGCAATGCTTCTGGCCGCAAACAGGCCGAATATCTGTTCACTGACTGTAATCGCATCCGCTGACCACTTCGACTCTGGTATGACAGCGGAGGTGGGGCGCTGGCGGAATGCTGCCAGGGCGGCGGCCGAATCCGGGGACCACGGCCATCTCCTGGACATTATGATGCCTGTTGTCTACTGTGAGCAATATCGGAAAGCCCACAGGGAGGAACTATTGGCCCGGAGGCAACAGATGCGGCACATCCCTCCCCGCTGGTTTTATGACCTGGACAGGCTCATGGCTTCAACAGAAGGCATTGACCTTACATCGGCCCTTCGGCGTATCACCTGTCCGGCATTGATTGCGGCAGCAGAGCAGGATGGCTTCATTCCTCCTGAACGGACAAAGGCCATTACCGGAAAAGTAAGCGGAAGCCGCTTTCAGACGATTTCAGGCGCGGGACACGCGGTGGTGGTTGAAAACCCGGAAGCGGTATCTGCAATCATTTTTCAGGGGGCGGATGGGAAAGACGGGAAAAGAGAAAAGAAGGGAATTTAACACAAGGGAACAAAAGTTTAGATAAAGATAGAGCTTAGGAACAGAAGGGACTCACCGCAGAGGCCGCAGAGTACGCCGGGGGGGAGGAGCGGAGGAGAGGAGAATTTAACACAAAGACTCAAGGTTCAGAAAAGATAGAGCTAAGGTTCAGAAGCGGGGAATGGCCAATCCCCTTCTTTCGCGCACTCGCACTTTCACTTGCACTCGACCGCAGGGAGGAGAGGAGAATTTAACACAAAGGCACAAAGGCACAAGGTTCAGAAAAGATATAACTAAGGTTCAGAAGCGGGGAATGGCCAATCCCCTTCTTTCGCGCACTCGCACTTTCACGTGCACTCGACCGCAGGGAGGAGAGGAGAATTTAACACAAAGGCACAAAGGCACAAA
>QMQE01000130.1 GCA_003650445.1 Acidobacteriota bacterium
AAAACAGGAGCCTTGTCTTTTAAGCGAGATGAAAGATGGTGTCAGTTGCTTTATCGTGAAACTGGATGGAGAGCGGGAAGTGAAGCGGCGCCTTCTCGATATGGGTGTTATTCCGGGAGAGAAGGTTGAGATACGAAATCGGGGTCCACTGGGTTTCCCCATTGAAATTTTGATTCAGGGATATGTGTTGACGCTGAGAAAAGATGAAGCGGAATCCGTGATGGTGAGGGAGGCGTAGATGGTACCGTTGGCATTTGTGGAATCGGGAAGCGAGGTGGAGATTCTTGATTTTCGTTGTGGCGGAAAATGCAGCTGCCGACTCCGGGAACTGGGGATTGTTAAGGGATGCCGCTACCTTGTCAGCACCGGGGCAAAGAATGGCCCATTTATCCTGTCTGACGGGGAAACACGGATTGGAATCGGTGCGGGGATTGCGATGAAGGTATTGGTACGGGAGGTGGCTTGTGGCTGAAAAATCATTTGTGATTGCAGTTGCAGGGAATCCCAACAGCGGGAAAACCTCACTGTTCAATAAGCTCACCGGCTCCAATCTGAAGGTTGGGAACTGGCCGGGGGTGACGGTGGAAAAGAAGGAAGGAAAGGTTGTCCGTGGAGGAATCACCTTTACCTTTGTTGACATTCCCGGTACCTACGGTATTTCCGCCCGATCCGAGGACGAGCGGATTGCCATGGATTTTCTGATGAAAGAGAAGCCGGATGCTGTGATTGTGGTGCTGGATTCGGCGAATTTCAACCGTAATTTTTACCTGTTTACACTGATTATAGAAATGGGGCTCCGGGTGATTCCGGTCCTGAATATGAGCGATATGGCGGAAAAAAGGGGAATCACACTCCATGAAGGCCGGTTCTCGTCGATTTTTGGAGTTCCATTCGTTAAAACCGTGGCCTCCAGCGGGAAGGGAATTCCCGGGCTGTGGAAAGTGCTGGAAAAGATGGGTGATCTTGAGAAACCCAAACATTTACCCGTTTATCCGAAGCCGGTGGAGCAGGCTGTGGGCAGGCTGATGGCGCAGTTTCCAAAACTGGCAGGGACCCGGTTTCAGGCACTGGCGATTCTGGACGGGGGAATTGTCGTTTTGGAAAATGAAAAACTCCGTCAGGTGGTGAGTGAGCTTCAGGGGGAAATAGAAGAAGAGCTGGATAGGGAACTGGACGAACTGATTGCCGAGAAGCGCTATGAATTTGTGTATTCAATTGCAAAGGAATGTGTGGAGCGGCGGTTGCGTACGGAACAGAAAGTTGCGCTTACAGACCGGATTGACCGCTTTGTCACCAACCGCTACCTCGGCGGGCCTCTCTTTTTATTTGCCATGTGGCTGCTGTTTTACCTCGTTTTTACAGTTGGAAATCCCTTCGTGGATTGGATCAATACCGGATTTGGCGCATTGTCTTCCATGGTTTCAGGGAGCAGCATTTTCGCGTCTTTTGTGCGGGAGGGACTGATTTCCGGGGTTGGGGCGGTGCTGGTGTTTGTGCCCAATATCTTCATTCTCTTTTTTCTTATTGCGGTGATGGAGGATTCCGGCTACCTTTCCCGGGCGGCGTTTGTGGCGGACCGGTTTATGCACGCTCTGGGCCTTCACGGAAAGTCTTTTATCCCGATGCTCCTGGGTTTCGGGTGCAATATTCCGGCTGTGATGGCGGTGCGTACTCTGGAAAATGAAAAGGACAGGGTGTTGACGGCAATGGCGATTCCCTACATGAGCTGTTCAGCCCGGTTGCCGGTGTACCTGCTGTTTGTCGGCATCTTTTTCACCCGTTATCAGTCCACTGTTGTGTTCAGTCTTTATCTCCTTGGCATTATCATTGCTATCATAGTGGCGCGGGTACTGCGGCGGATATTTTTTACCAACGCAGTATCACCGCTGGTGATGGAACTGCCGGCTTATCATGTGCCTTCACTGAAAACAGCGGCCCGTTCCGCCGGGATTCGAACCGCGTTTTTCATCAAAAAAGCGGGAACATTCATTTTTGGTACCGTGCTGGTTATCTGGGTACTGGCCAGTCTTCCCGCAGGTGTTCCGTATGCTTCGGCCCAGAGCATCATCGGCAAAATCGGGTCTGCTGTTGCCCCCGTTTTTCATCCCGCCGGGTTTGACTCCTGGCAGGCGGCCGTTGCACTGATTTTCGGTTTTCTGGCAAAAGAAGTTGTTGTGGGAACATTCGGTGTGCTGTACGGCGGGCAGGCGGCACTGTCGTCCGCCATCGGCGTACACTTTTCCGCTCTGTCTGCCATGAGTTTCATGGTAATGACACTGGTTTATATCCCCTGCGTGGCAACAATTGCCGTCATTCGGCGTGAAATTGGCACAAAGTGGGCAACGCTTTCCGTCTGTATCAGCGTCACGCTGGGGTACGGGCTGGCGGTACTCGTATTTCAGGTGGGACATCTGCTTGGACTTGGTTAATTGCAAGACAATTAAGAGGAAAGTGCCAAATAAAATCGGTTGACTTGAAAAGTTCCGCTGTGGTATTATACCCTCCGACTTCGGGGAGTGGCGCAGTCTGGTAGCGCACCTGCCTTGGGAGCAGGGGGTCGGAGGTTCGAATCCTCTCTCCCCGACCATTCGACCCGAAGTGATGAGCACCAGTAGCTCAGGTGGATAGAGCAACTGCCTTCTAAGCAGTGGGTCGGGGGTTCAAGTCCTCCCTGGTGCGCCATTTTTTGATACTTTCTGTGGTGGGCGTAGCTCAGTTGGTAGAGCACTGGATTGTGGCTCCAGTGGTCGGGGGTTCAAGACCCCTCGCCCACCCCATTTTCTTTTCTCTCTTTGCAAGTTAATCGTTCTTTTGGTTGCAGTGATACGGAAATTGAGTGGCAAGCCCCTGAAATTTCTTGTAACCTGACAAATATCTAAAATCTATCTGTTGAATGCCGAATAAAATCAGAGAGTTGGCTCTTCTCTTTCTCAATCTTTATTCAAACTCAGTCTCAGACTCAAACTTTGACTTAATTTTATCGGCCTGCGGCCGGGTCCCGCCTTTTCTTTAGTTAACCTTGTCCGGTCTCAATCCGTTAACCTTTTCTCCAGAATTGTAATTTCTGGACAAACGCATCTACTGAGATCCTCGCTTGTTTCAATATATGTGATAACGTTGATCTCTTTATTGGCTTATGGGCTGGAACTATGATTTTTAAAACTTCATTCTCAATATGTTTTTGAAGCCTGATGTGGGAACCTTTCTGTCGAATGATTACCCATCCGTACCTTTATAAAGCCTTGATAACCTATTATAATTCAGACTCGGGACCTTAGTCATATTGCTAATTCGATTTGTTCCGAATTGTCAATTGCTAACGTATCATCTTCTACAGGCTCTAAATAAAGTTCAATTGCCTCACGGATATTTTTTAATGCCTCTTCTTTTGTATCACCCTCTGAAATACAATCTGGCAGGGAAGGACGGGCCATTTGAAACAACTTTCTTTCTCGTACCCCTACTCGCAACTCTTACTCCATTTTTCATGGCGTAAAGCCATGGAAAATGGCGGAAGCGTGTGGGAATCGAACCCACCGACCTTTACTTCCGCAAAGGCCCACCGGTTTTGAAGACCGGGGGAGACACCAGCCCCCATTCGCTTCCATGGCCCATCAATTCGGGAGAAATGATGGGGAGACATGATTATATTATGAGTTGAGGCGTTCGGCAATCTTTTTGGCGATTGCGTTGAATTCTGTTGCGGCTTCGGATTCTGGTTCAAGTATCATGACCGGTATGCCATCATCCCCGCCTTCCCGTACCGAGATGGTTATGGGGATTTTCCCCAGCACTTCAGCAGCCAGCTTGTCACCTGCGTCCATTGTGGTATTGCCGCCGAAGATGTGGTGGATGTGGCCGCAATCAGTACAGCGGAAAAAACTCATGTTTTCCACAACCCCGAGAAGCGGAATCTTCAGTGTCTGGAACATGCTGATTGCCTTTTTTACATCAATTAGAGCGACATCCTGAGGGGTACTGACCGCAATGGCTCCGGAAACCCGGGTACTCTGGGCAACGGAAAGCTGCACGTCTCCGGTTCCCGGTGGCAGGTCAATGAGCAGGAAGTCCAGATCTCCCCAATCTACGTCTTTCATAAATTGTTGGATCGCCTTGTGGAGCAGGGGACCGCGCCAGAGTATCGGGGTGTCGTCTTCCAGAAGAAATCCGATGGAGATGAGTTTTACTCCATGTTTTTCAAAGGGGATAATCTGTCCCTTCTCATTTGCCATGGGTTCGCCATCTATGGCAAACATGGTTGGAATGGACGGCCCGTAAAGGTCGGCATCCATCAGGCCTACCTTGAAACCCAGGCCGGCCAGGGCAACCGCGAGGTTTACAGTGACGGTTGATTTTCCCACTCCCCCTTTCCCACTGCCGATCAATATCGGGTGTTTGACATTGGCTAATAGATTTTGTTGTTCTACCTGTCCGTAAGCCTTGTCCTGTACCTTCAGTGTGACGGATACATTTTCAACACCCTCAACGGTAAGAAGTGTTTCTCTTACCAGGGATTCAAATTCGGTTTCGTGTCCTTTTGCCTGAGAAGGCAGTTCAATGCGAACCTCGACATTGCCGTCATCCGAAATATCCAGCCCTTTTACGCCTTTGAATTTGATCGGGCTGATATCTGTGCCTGGTATCTGGAGTGTGTCCAGTTTGTCATAAATCTGAATACGGGAAATTTTGCTCATCTTATGCTCCTTTACAAAAAAGTAACCAATAAATTGTACCATAAGTGTGGTTGCAATTTCACACCTTCATCAGCTATAGTAAACCAAAGTGAGCCCGGAGGTCATATAATGATTTATGTAAAGTCTTTTTTTTATCTTTGCGTGTTGGGTTTTTCAGTATTATCAGGAAATTTACCCGTTGGGGCAACCCTGGTTGCGGTGCTGGCAGTCTCTGATTTTCTGTTGTCTCATCTTATGAAAGAGCATGTCAGTGGCCTTCTTATATCACTGATTTCATTTGCCATTGTTGCGTGGGTTCTGATTCAGGTATTGGGGCTGACGGGAGCTAATCGTTATTTTATTCTGGCAGGTGCAGTTTACCTTGCCGTGGTTTCAGCGGTTCTGATGCCTTCCGGAACCCGGGATCTCGTGGGGCCCGGAGTTGTAGATTCCCACGACATAATGAAATGTACCAAAATCATGGACGCTTCTATTCTAATGGATGGACGTATCGTTGATATTGTGGAGACCGGATTTCTCGATGGCACCATTATTGTGCCGCGTTTTGTGATGAAACAGATTCAGCGAATCCGTGAGACGGGGAAAGACCTGAAGCAGCAGCGGGCTGAGCATGCGCTGGAATTGATTCGCAAGTTGCAGAATTTGAAGAATATTCAATTTCGTGTATGCGAGCTTGACTTTTCAGAGGAGAAAGACGTGGATCAGCGGATAATTGCGCTGGCAAAGAAACTGAAAGCTAAAATTGTTACCAACGATTATACCCTGAACAGAGTTGCTTCGCTTGAGGAAATTGAAGTTCTGAATATTAACGAACTGGCAAATGCGCTGAAGCCGGTTGCATTGCCCGGTGAAACCATTTCAATTCACATTATCAAGAAAGGGAAGGAAGAAGACCAGGGGGTTGGCTATCTGGATGATGGTACAATGGTTGTCATCGATGGTGGGGAACAATATATCGGAGAGCGGGTACAGTCAAGAATTACCAGCGTGTTACAGAACCCGGCCGGAAAGATGATTTTTGGGACAGTGGCAGTAGATGAAGATAAAGAGTAGCCTCGTATTGCTCCTCCTGTTCTCAGCATCTTTTGTGCTGGCCAAGGGGCGACCAGTGATTTTCCCCTTTGAGAACGATTCCGGTGACGCTAAGGTGGAATGGCTGGGATACGGGGTGGAATTGCTATTTGAAGATAGTCTGAATGCTATTCCCCTTGCGGAACGGATGGATGCCGTGGATAACATGGATGTTCCGGATAGCGGCAGCCTTACTCTGGCTACCCGCTTGGTTATTGCCCGAAAGCTGGGTGCGGCGGAGCTGATAACCGGAAAGTTTGCTGTTTCAGATGGCAAAATCACTATTAAATACACGCGCTATCAGATTGATAAACTAACCGAGGATAAATCTTCCTGTACGGTTTCGATGGATGGCTTTCCAGCAAATCTATCGGTGTTTATCCAAACTAAAGTTCGGGGAAAGTATCCCTATCCCCTGTCGTTTACCGGCCATCAGTTTGAGGTTTATGCCCGCGGAATGCTCCGCTCGGCGGTAAACGGAGATTTCAAGGAGATTGAGAAACTTGCAAAACAAGTAGAAGACTGTGAACCACTGAACCGGAATCTCGGGAACCTGCTTTTTGACACGGGTCATTTTGGGAAAGCACTTGAATACCTGAAACGCCTTCCCAAATCCGATATCCGGGGCCTTTTCCGATCCGGAATGTGCTGTGTTCAGCTTGAAAACTATTCCGATGGGCTGATTTATTTCCTCCACACCCTGAAATTCAGCCGGGACATGTCATCTGTTGTCAATGCTGCGGGTTGCTTACTGGCATTGAATCATCCCGAGGAGGCGGCTACTTTCCTTCAATCTCTCCAGGAAAAGGGAGAAGGGGTAGACCCTTTACTTCTGTATGACCGTTCAGTGGTGGCAGCGGCAATGGAGCAATGGGTCCCTGCACTGAACATACTGAGCCGGTACACTTCTTCATTTCGTTTTACTGACGAGGCAAAACAACTTGCCGCACTCTGTTGTGGAAGGTGTGATTGTAATCATCCCCTCTGTGCCGACAATCAACCGGCAGTGGGAATAAGCGAAAAGCAGCCGGATGTGCTGTCGCTGTACCAGTTCAGTGAGGGGGAGAGCAGGGGGAATGAGGCGTTGGATTTGAAAGATATCAAGGAGCTGTATCTGGCGAAAGCTGCTGAATCATTGAAAAACGGCTCAAAAAAGGAGGCTGTTGATGCCCTGCAGAAGGTGCTTTACCTGGACCCTCTGCAGAAAGATGCGCTGAAGATGCTGTGTGAACATTGCCAGGATAAGGATGCCTGCAAAAAACTGGCAAAACTTGCACCGCACCGCACGGCGCCGGATGTCAGACGATAGCTGCTTACCGTGCAAGCCTGAGAGTTCATCTCGGACAATTTCAAAACGCATGTAAAATCATGGATTGAGAAGAGAGGGGACTCACCGCAGAGTACGCAGAGGGCGCTGAGGGGGAGGAGCGGAGGAGAGGAGAAGTTAACACAAAGGCACAACGTTCAGAAAAGATAGAACTAAGGTTCAGAAGCGGGTTATGGCCAATCCCCTTCTTTCGCGCACTCGCACTTTCACTTGCACTCGACCGCAGGGAGGAGCGGAGGGGAATTCAACACAAAGGCACAAGGGCACAAAGGACACAAAGTTCAGAGGGTGTTTG
>QMQE01000131.1 GCA_003650445.1 Acidobacteriota bacterium
ATGATGCTCACACATGGAATAAAAATCAATGTCCCGGACCACAATCATCTCCTGGTAATCAGAACGGAATATCGCCCCATTTACCACCTCATCAATGGATTGCTTGTATCCGGTAAGCAGCTCGCTGAGGTACATCTTCGCCACCCGCTTGGGCGTATCCACCAGCCCTTCCCTTTCCGGGTTTTCCCCTACCAGCTTAAGGATTTCCTCCACATGGAATTTCAGTTTATTGAATCTTTCTTCATTGTTCATCAAATAGCTCCCCTGTTTCAAAAAAGTTGTTATTGGTTTCCTTCAATTTAATCCGGTAGAGAAAAGCACTTATTTTTTCCTCCAATCCCTGCCGGATAAAGTGAATCAGGTTCTCCGATGTAGCTGGCTTGTCCCGGAAATAAGCAACTTCCATATCCAGCCGTTTTCCCTGAAGTTCAGTCTTCAGAAAATCCCGGACAATCCGCTCCAGTTCCTTCAGCGGCAATGTCATTCCGGTTACGGCATCAATGGGTTTCTTAACTGAAACAATCACCTCGTAGTTGTGGCCGTGACCGTGTTCATTGTTACATTTCCCGTACACTTCACGGTTTTTCTCATCCGTCAGCCCGTCGCTGTGGAGCCTGTGGGTAGCGGAAAAAACAAAACGCTTGCTGAATACTGCCTCGGCACCGTCCCCGAAATACTCAGCAAAGACACTCTCCGTCGTGTAGAGGCGCACCCGGTGAAGAAACACCCCCGCCGGAAGCCCCGGTTCAATGAGACGCCAGAAAATCCGGGAAAGGTTCTCCGCAGTGGGTTGCATTTTTGAAAAATACGGCAGGTCCACATTCAAAAAAGCGTGGTCAAAGCGGTTGACCACCGTCCCGATAATCTGTTTCACCTCGGAAAGGTTGATCACCATACCGGTCACCGGGTTCACTTCCCCCTTCAACGTTACATCCATGGTGTAATTATGGCCATGCCCGTACTTCGAGATACGGGAGCCGAAAACCGCCTGGTTCCGCTCTTCACTCCAGTCTGAAACCCAGTAGCGATGGGAAGCACAAAACCGGAACCGCCGGGTGATGTACCCAAAACTCATTTCCCCTCCTGAACCGCCAGGCGGTTCGCTGGACATTATAGCACGGACACGGCGCTTGGCGCCGGATGTCAGATGAAAGGTTTTGGATGACAGGTGGAAAAAGAATCAGAGAATTGAGAGGAGAGCATGTGTTTTTGCGGTTCCATCTGATTCTATCATCAAACATCTTTCATCCAATACCTGACAGCCCACCGAAGGGGGTTCATCCAGCTGCCAAACGGGGGCGGATCATCATTGGTTCGCGCCGCAAAGTTGCCTAATTTGTTTTTTTCGTTATAATTTAAGAAGCACCTGATTGGGAGAAAAGATAATGAACGATGCAACAGGGCAGAACCCAGCTGGCAGACGGACGGGAACAATTCATGTCACCACTAATATGAACTGCTCTATTTCACTGGATGGAAAAGAAGCCGGATTGACTGAAGATGCCACTTTCACCCTCCGGAATGTCCCTTTCGGCCGTCATCTGCTGGAAGGGGCCACCCATCGACATCTTGTAACAAAAGAAATCTTCCTCAGCCTGCCCGAGCTCAACATACGGCTTGTACTGGAGGAAAGAGGGGGAACCCTTGTTCTTGAAACTGAAATTGAGGGTTGTCGAGTTGGGATTGAGGGAGAAAATTATCCATGCCCTGCAACAATCAACAACCTGAAACGCGGGGTTTATCCCATCACCGTTTCCGGTGAGGGCTTCCAATATACGGACAAAGTCCGCATTCAGAACAACCAGATCACGCCATATCGGATAACTGAGCAAGTTGTAAAAGAAAAGGAAACAGAAGCTGCCAAACGAAATTACAAACACGTCTTAGAAATGCCTGAAACCACTCTCCGGGACCGGAAACGGAAGGTCTCAGCCCTGGAAGAGATTCTGGCCAACGAAAACCGATTTGAACTGACGAAAGGAATTGAAATCCATCGGCATCTGATGCAGAACATTCGGCAGGAAGAATTCGCAAAAGAAACAATGAGTAAGGCCATCGCAGTTGAAAAAATAAAGAAAAAGAGAAAATATGGCCTGATTCTATCTATTCTGGCAATCATCCTCGTCATTGTAGCAGGGACAAGTATCCTGGTCATCCAAAGTAACCGGAATCGGGATGATGAGAAAACATACAGCAAAGCGCTGCAATCCGGTAATCCGGCCGACTATGATACTTATCTGGAATTATTCGGCAAGAATGCTCGCCATTTTCAAGCAGCCCACACTTTTCTGGATAAAGCGAACCAGGATGATAGGATGTTTGCCAAGGCAAAACTGAAGAACACACCTGCCGCTTTTGAAGATTATCTGAATACGTTCCGGGAACAGGCACGTCACCGCAGAGAAGCGGAAACAATGCTCAGGAAGCTCAAAGTAAAACAGGACTTTCCGGACACATTAAAGAAAATGGGCCTGGTCCTGGTTCCTGGGGGTAGCTATTTCATGGGTGCTTCCCCTGCGGAAAACAGTGCCAAGGCTGACAATCTGCCCCCTGTCTGGGTCAAAATCCACCCTTTTGCAATCGGGAAATATGAAGTCACTTTCGATGAATATGATACTTTTTGCAGAGAAACCGGCCGATCTCCGGTGAATGATTCCCGGTTTGGAAGAGAAAAGCACCCGGTAATCAATGTTTCCTGGAATGATGCAAACGCTTACTGCAGCTGGCTTTCAGAAAAAACAGGCTTGCTTATTCGACTGCCCAGTGAATCAGAATGGGAGTTTGCTTGTCGGGCAAGGCGAATGTCTATTTTTTTCTGGGGGAATGAGATGGATCACGCGTATTGTGTAAGTGGTAGAAAAAAAAGAGGTCGGACCCGCCCGGTTGGAAGTACTGAACCAAACAGCCTGGGCCTCTACGACATGTCGGGGAACGTGTATGAATGGTGTCAGGACCAGTATCAGGACCCCCTATCTCCCGGAAAGGACGAAAAATACAGGGGCAGCAGTTATCAGTTTTTTCAGAAATATGACAAAAACCAGAGTCAGAATCCTGTTTTCAACGCCTGGGGCAACCGCAGGGTCATCAGGGGGGGAAGTTATCGAAGTAGTGATTTCTCCTGCCGGTCCAGCCACCGTGCCGGTGCTTTGCCGGAAACAAAACGAAGCGACATCGGATTCCGTATCGCTGTTACAATCCCGCAATAAGTGCCCTTGGAGCAGTGCGTGTGAAAGCGCGTGTGTGTGAAAGAATGAGCGACTTTTTGCCTTCCATCGCGCACATCCACTCGCACGTTCACTTGCTCTTAGTCCGGGCTTCACTTGCAAGGGATTTCAAGTTTTCCACTTGTTGATTCGTGGGGAGGGGTCCGGAGCCGAAGCGAAGGGCTTCATATTCGTTAAAGAATGAAGTAAGTTTGGCTCTAAGAGGGAGATCCTGAATTTTTTCAACACTCTCCCTCCAGGACAAGCCTTTTGTTTCCGGGTACTTTCGGGCCAGCCATTCCATTACCTGAATAGCAAGTATGGAAACCGGCTGCATCCGTTTCCTAAATTCACATTTCCGGCGCCACAAGAACAGCATCCGGCCCGAAATAAGCGTAACTCCCACCAGGATAAGAAGCGAAATCACGACTGCCGACAACACTCCATTGTTTTCTGTGCTCGAACCCGGCCATTTCAGTTGCCCCAGCAATGCCTGCCGGTCTTCCACTGAATATCCAACGATATAACGATCCCATGCAAAGCCCAGGATATCCAAATAGTTCTCAAACATGGAATGGGTGGATTCAGTTGTAACAGGAGTCGGGTCAAACCGAACCCATCGGGGCCCAATTGCCGCCTCAACCCAGGTGTGAGCGTTGGCCTGGCGAACCACGTAGTACCCACCGTAGGAATTGAAATCTCCACCCCTGTACCCGGCAACAATCCGGGCTGGGACACCCAACGACCGAAGCATCAGGACCATTGCCGTGGCATAATATTCGCAGTAGCCTTTTTTTGTTTCAAAGAGAAAATCCTCAATTGGATTGCCTACGGTTTCCGCAAGGGGGACTTTCAGGGAATAACTGCAGTTTTTCTTCAGCCAGTTCACAATTGCCCGACACTTTCCCGCCGCATCGGGTATCCCGGCAGTAATGGTTTTTGCAAGTTTATGCGTTCGTTTCATTCCCTCTGGAAACTGCAGGTACAAATCCAGGGTATTGGCCCGGACTCCCGGACGCCTCCCGGTACTGACCACCCGGTAGTGGAGACGCTTTTTTCGACGCCGTGAAACCGCCACTTCGCCATTGGGATATTGAACCACCCAACGGCTGTCGCATTCAATCCTGGCAATTTCACTGAGACCGAAAACTGTTCCACTCTTAGGCGGTTTCAACAGTACATCCTGCACAATTCCGCCTTTTTGCAACTTTCGAACAAACTGAACAACCCCCTTTCGGTTGCGATAGGGAAAACCGTGGGTCCATTTGTTTTCCCATGCATTTTGTTCATAGGTCTCAAACACTTTTCCCCGCCAGTATGGTGCAACAGGCTGCCTGCCAGCCACTGTAATCCGCATCACCACATCCGCGCTGCTGAGTACTTCTTCAAAGGCTCCTATGGAAACCTTATCATCAAAACCGGACATGGCCTTTTGACGATTTCGGCTGCCTAAAAGGCCTCCTGCACCCCTGGGAATCAGGACAAACATCATCGTTACCACCGGTAGTACCAGGAGCGTCAGCGCTACACCGGAAGTCATCAGGCCCCTTGGCATTTTTTCCACTTCCTCCGCCTGATACGATGCCATAATGAACAAAACTGAGGAGGCCATAAAAACCAGGAAAATCACCGCGAAAACCAACGGCTGAGCCAGTTCAGATGCCACAACAAGCTGAATCACCGACATGAAAAACACCTGCAGCCCATCCCCGGGTGTTCGGATGTCAAAGCTCTTGATAGCATGAAAAGCAAGGGTCAGATTCCCCACTGCAATCAAAAGATCTCCTGAGATAATAAACATATCGGTAATAAAGAAAATAAGTGTCACAAAGGCAGCCACATTGAGGACAATTCGATTTCCTGCCGATCTGCCACGAATCAACGCAAGATAACCCAGCACCGTTACCGGCATCAGAAAAAAAAGCTGAGGCGGCATTTCGCCGGTAATCAGCAATGCCGTATGACTGACCGCTACAATAAAAAAAAGTGTCCACTTATAGCCGGATTGCATTAAATACCCCTGCCGCCTGTTGTTCCAGCTTTTTAATTGGAGAATCTGGGTTGCAGACAATCAGGAGGAGCATCTCCTGCCCATCTTCGTCCAGCGTCCCTGGCTCCGGCTCTTCTGCCTGAAGCAATGCCAGCATATCCATAATATGATACAACTGTTCCCTGCTTCTGGCCGCCACACTCACCTGTGCCAGTGTTTTGAGACGAACCGGGTACCCTTGTGAGAACAACATCTCCACCAATGAAGCAGCCAGAGAAATCCCCTTTTCGAAGATTTCCGGTGCCGCTCCAGCACTGGTATCCAGTGCGACCGTCACCTGCCTGGAAATCCCCGCCCTGAACTCCTTCACCATTAATTCGCCTGCCTTTGCCGTGGATTTCCAGTGAATGTCCCGCATGGGATCTCCCTGCTGGTAAGGCCGAATATCGGTAAAATCTTCTCCTGAGGGATGTGGCAAAGCACCCGAGCCACTGACAGAACAAAGCCCAGACAACAAACCCCGGACATCCACCAATTCCGGATATACAAGAAATGATTTTGGATTGTTCAATTTAACTACGTTGCGATAAAAGCCAAAGGGGTAACCGGAAGACAATTGAATGTCGGACAAGTATATGCGGCCCCGGTGCCGGAATGTCACCGTGTTATTGATTTCCGTCATCTCTTCAGCACCAACCCTGGGCGCTACCGCAGATATTCCGGCCGCAACGTCCTTCATACTGACGAGAAAAGCGGGTCGATACCTGCGATCATTGAAAAAGCGACAGGAGATTGTCTTGGAAGATCCTGCGTACACCGGCTCTTCCAGTACCACATCCCCACTCAATTTCCTCAGATTGAACCATCCTGCCACCATGTCCAGAATGCCCAACGACGCCATCAGTGAGGCGAGAAGATAAATCAGGTTATTGCCTGTATTCAAGGCTGCCATTGCCACCAGGATACCGGTAACGAGAAGCCCTTTCCCCTCCCGTGTCAGTTTCATCTCTATCAGACCGGCCGGGGAATCCCCCGGATAATGGCACCCACCAAATCACGTGCATGACGAATCTCATGATTCCGTTTCAAGAGAATTCGGTGGCCGATTACGAAGGGAGCCACTGCCTGAATGTCATCCGGTACCACAAAATCCCGGCCATGGAGAAACGCATATCCCTTCGACGCCTGCACCATGAACCGTGCGCCTCGGGTGCTGACACCGAGACGGACTTCCTCGTGCTTCCGGGTGGCTCCTACAATCTGGAGAATGTACTCCACCAGACTCTCGTCCATGAAGATCCCGCTTACCTGTTCCCTTGCCCGGACAATTTCCTCCACTGTCACAATGGCTGTTAATTTCTCCAGATCTTCAATAGGACGCATCTCCATCAATGCCTTCTTCTCCTGCTCAAATGGCGGATACCCCATGTGCAAATGCATCATAAACCGGTCCATCTGACTCTCCGGAAGGGGAAAAGTTCCATGGTATTCCAAAGGATTCTGAGTCGCAATCACCATGAACGGGCTGGGAAGGAGATGGGTTTCCCTGTCTATGGACACTCTATGTTCATTCATTGCCTCCAGGAGAGCCGACTGGGTCTTGGGATTGGTGCGGTTAATTTCATCTGCCAGTACAATATTGGCAAAAATCGGCCCCGCCTTGAATTGAAAGTTCTGTTCAGTGGGGTTGTACATATTCACCCCGAGGATATCCGAAGGAAGCAGGTCACTGGTAAACTGAATCCGATTAAATGAGCATGCCGTTGCCCGGGCCAGGCCCAGGGCCAGTGTTGTCTTTCCGACGCCGGGAACGTCCTCAATCAGAAGGTGCCCACCGGAAACCAACGTCACCACCGACATCTTCACCGCCTCTTCCTTTCCCTTCACGATATCATTCAAAAGAGTGGTGAGCTTTTCAATCCAGGCCATGTGCGCCTCCTTTACTTTATTTTAACACAGGGACAACGACACAAAATTCAACCAAGGATTGAGAATGGGATCCTCTCGCCAAGCCGCAAAGAACGCCAAGGTTCAGAAGGCTAATTGGCGAATTCAG
>QMQE01000132.1 GCA_003650445.1 Acidobacteriota bacterium
AGGAAACCGGGCACCTTTACAATTTGGAAGCGACTCCCGCAGAAGGAACAACCTATCGCCTCGCAAAAGAAGACCGAAAACGGTATCCCGATATCCTTCAGGCTGGAACAGAGGACGGTCCATACTACACCAATTCCAGTCAGTTGCCGTCGGGCTTTACCGATGACCCCTTTCTCGCGCTGGCCCTGCAGGATAGATTACAAACCCTGTACACCGGCGGTACCGTTCTCCACCTCTACATGGCGGAGCGGGTATCATCAGCCGATGTTTGTAAGCGGATTGTCAAGAACGCGTTGACGAAATTCCGCCTGCCCTACATTACCATTACCCCGACCTTTTCCACCTGTCCGAAGCACGGGTATTTGCGGGGTGAGCAGGAGATGTGCCCGAAATGTGCGAAAGAGGGTATTGAACAGGAATGTGAAATCTGGACCCGGGTCATGGGTTATCACAGGCCGGTTTCCCAGTTTAACAAGGGCAAGAAGTCAGAATACAGGGAGCGGACATGCTTCACGGAACAAGCTGTACGGCAACGGGGCGAACTGTAGTTCCCATCGGCGGGGTGACCCCCTTTTCCACGTTAGATTGCCCCGATAGCATTTCCGCTGTTTTCTATTTCCAGGGATGTCCCTTCCGTTGCCCTTACTGTCACAATACAGAGTTTCAGCAGGTGAATTCGCCTGAATATCCGGTGTCGGATTTTTTGGACTTTCTCTGGCCTCGAAAGGGATTTCTGGATACGGTTGTATTCAGTGGCGGGGAACCGTTGATGTTTCCGGAAGAATTGGCTGATCTGACAGAACTGGCCCTCGGCGAAGGCTTCGGCGTTGCTCTGCACACATCTGGTTTTAATCCAGAGGCATTGAAACGGTATCTGGAGCGGTTTACGGTGAAATGGGTGGGAATTGACCTGAAAGCCGGCTTGAAAGATTACCCCCTCGCTACCGGCATCAAGAAAAACTATTTTGCAAAGGCGGCTGAAAGCATTCATATTTTGAACGTAAGCGGGATCCCCTTCGAGGTTCGTACGACAATTTTCCCGTCCCTGCTGGAGGAAGAGAGACTGGATTCCCTTATAAACAGCGCCCGGAACATTGGGGTGGAGAAGTTGGTCTGGCAGGTCTATTGTGAGAATGGCCGGCCGGACACTGATATCGCCGTTTTTTTAAATAAATATGTCCGGGACCGAAAACTTGAAGGCTGGGTCAGAGTACGGTAAACTGTCTTTCTGCCGGAGCATTTCGGTAAGTGGAGGCAGTGTTGATTGAATTTATCGGCAGTGACATTGGTGGCACATTGACAGATGAAAACGGTGGCATCAGTGACAGGACGCGGCGGGTTGTTGCCCGATTGCCGGTTCCATTCTGCCTGGTGACGGGGTTCAATCGCCATGTGGCGTTCCGCTATCGAGATCAGTTTCAATCGGATAATCTCTACCTCATTGCCCAGAACGGCAGTTTCACTTATCGGGGGGAGGAACTTCTGTCCTCCAACCTGCTGGACGCAAGCCTTGTTGAAGATATCGTGGCTTTTATTCTCAGTGCGGATTGCGTGGCACGGGTGTTTTGCACAGACAATAATGTTTATTGTCTGGTGCCGGATGGCTACAACCGGAAGATTCGTCGCTGGGATGAGCCGGTTTACCGGTTTTTTAACCGCCCCCTGTCAGAACTCCCTTCTGAAGTGATTCAGGTTGGAGTTTTTGAGCCGGTTTCAATAATTCAACGGCTGATGGGACCGGCAGTGACCATTTTCGGTGATGTGTGCATGGAAGGGCCAATGCTTTTCGGAACGCACCAGTGGCTGGAGTTCAATCATCCCGATGCGAAGAAGGAAATTGCCTTCCCCCGTTTGCTGGATATGCTGGGTGTTTCGCTGGAAAATGCCATGTACTGCGGAGACAATTACAATGACCTGGCTCTGCTGAAAAAGGTGGGCTATCCGGTGGCGGTGGCGGATGCGGTGCCGGAGGTCCGGGCAGTAGCAAAACAGGTTACCGGGCCTGGTTTTGAAGACGGGATTTCCGAATTCCTTGTCCGGGAGTTCGGCCTGGAATCAGGAGGCTCCCATGAATCGGATTGACCTGCATACCCACTCCACAGCTTCCGATGGCTCAAACCCGCCGGGGAAACTGCCGTTTATGGCAAAAGAAGCCGGGCTTTCAGCCATCGCATTGACAGACCATGATACCGTGGCTGGGCTGGAGCCCTTTCTCTCTGCCTGCAATGAGGCTGAAATTGAGGGTGTGGCCGGGATTGAAATCAGCAGCCGTTGGCATTTCCCCGGTGAAGTCCACGTACTGGGCTATTTTATGAATCCGAAGGACAGAGATTTTCGGAAACGCCTGGAATTTCTTCAGAATGCCAGGTCAGACCGGAACGGTGAAATGATTCGCAAACTCCAATCCCTGGGGATAGATATCACACTGGAAGAATGGCAGCAGGAAGCCGGGGGCGAGATTGTCGGTCGCCCGCACCTGGCCAGGCTTCTAATCGAAAAGGGAGTGTGCCGGGACATGCGGGAGGCCTTTGGCAGATTTATCGGAACCGATGGCATCGCCTTTGTGCCGAAAGAGAAACTGACAACGGTGGAAGCGGTGCGCTTTATCCGGGAATTTTCGGCTGCGCCGGTACTGGCCCATCCCGGGCTCCTGAAACTGGACACCGCAACGCTGCGGGATTTCCTTTTGGAACTGAAAGACAATGGCCTGGCTGGTGTAGAATGTATTCACTCCGACCACGATGAGAAAACCACAATAAAATTACTGGAGCTGGCTGTTCGCCTGCAGCTGGCGCCAACTGGCGGCTCTGATTTTCACGGTACCCCCAAGCCCCATGTGCGCCTCGGTGTTCCGGAGGTGCCAGGCAGCTACCTCGATGGCCTGAAAGCCTCACTTTCAGGCCGGGCCGAAGAAACATTCTAATTTATGCCGCAAAAATGTGTTGGGAAATACAACAGATGTGGTAAAAGGCAACAAGACGTATAACTCATAGAAAATAAAGATAGGTGAATGTTTTGGACAATAATATGATGTATAATGCCACAAAAAGCCGGTAATAGATAAAGCCTCAAAAATAGAGGAACACGCTATAAAAAGAATAGCTTATATAATCTGGCATGCTCCTTGCTTATTAAAATGGCAGGAGGTGTGAGATGACGAGCTTACTGGTGGCATTTACGTTTCTGGGTTGTTTCCTGATGATTCGGGAGACAGGCCATCATGGAACAAGCCGCAACTTAGATGGATTTCCGGGGGATGTCCCGGATACGGAAGGACTGAAAGAAGTCTTCCCGGAGCTGCCTCCTGAGCGCCGGGTTTGCCGATACTACTTCGGGAATCAGGCAGGGGCGCCGGTTTACTGTGAAAACGAGTATGATTGCGCGTCCTGCCATATCCACCGGAAAATGATGGCGGCGGGGCTGGGGCAGATGGATGAATACAAGTGTGGGTTGAAAGTGGCCGGGGTGGCGTTTCCTCTTGATCGCTACTACCACCGGGGCCATGTGTGGGCAAGGCCGGAGCGAAATGGATATGTTCGGGTCGGGATGGACAGCCTGGCCGTTCAGATGGCTGGTTCGGCTGCAGATGTGCGGGTGCCGGTTGCCGGTGAGATGCTGGAGCAGGGCGAATGTTCATTTTCTGTGACTCGCCGGGATGGGAAGGTATTGCCCTTTTTGTCGCCGATGTCTGGTGAAGTGGTGGCGGTGAATCCTGGTTTGAAGGATGATCTGGCAGATTCGAAGAAAAACGCCAACTCCTGGGTGATGGTCATTAAGCCGTTTTCCTTGAGCCGGGAACTTCAGAACCTTCTGTTCGGCATGGAAGCGGCAAAATGGTTCCGTTATGAAATGGATTCGCTTGTGAAGCTGGCCTCCGTAGAGTCGAAGGAAAGTGAATTTGCGGCAGATGGCGGTGCGTTGGATGTGGAAAGGCTCAGTGCTTTCCCATGGGATGAATTTGTTACAAACTTCTTATTGTCGGCTTGAGGCCGAAGGGAGGAGAAGATGGTTGTCTTACTGGTTATATTAACTTTTGCGGTTCTGTTGACGGCGGGGGTGATTGTGGAACGCCGGGAGAATCGGGAGCGGGAGACGAGACGGGAATTGCGCAGCCTGGCTCAGCAGGCGGTTTTTGCCCAGGATGGCGGGGAACCCATTGTCAAAGAAACGGCGGGTAAATCAGTGGAAGAGGATTCCTGAGGGGGATTGAGATGGTTGCATTACTTGTGCTGTTTACCATTGTTGCGTGCCTCGTGGTGGATGGTATTCTGATGTCTGTGCGGGAGCGCCACGCTGTGGTTTCGGGAAAAGCGGTGCCGGTACCAATGGAGAACATGGTATTTGCCCAGGATGGTGGTGAGCCAAGGGGCCCGGAGACAGAGAAAGACCGGAACATATCCTGGGAGGAAGTGGAATCAGGAGGTAAGGAGGCAGAATGAGGGATCAGAAACAGGGGAGTGCCTCACGGGGCGATATTCCTTATCCACCGGACTGAAGGCCGGATGCCGTAAGCAGGCATCCGGCCTTTGCTGTTTACCCATCCCTCGCTGATCCGGAAAGACAGGCGGGTGTTTTTTTTCTTGTATGAAACTAAAATATGATAAAATATCCCAATAACCGGGCTTTCTGCCATCGGTTTTAAATCCA
Source organism: Acidobacteriota bacterium (assembly GCA_003650445.1). Taxonomy (GTDB): domain Bacteria; phylum Acidobacteriota; class Holophagae; order Thermotomaculales; family Thermotomaculaceae; genus UM-FILTER-49-7. The sequence continues at coordinate 4,648 of QMQE01000132.1, forward strand.
CGTTCACAAGGCAAAGATATACTGTTGAAAAATTCAACAGATGTGTATAAACACCACATGGGCTGTAACAGTAAGAATACACAGGTATAACTTTAATAAAAAATCGAAGATGTAGAAAAACGCAACAAAGTAAGGTCATCGTATGATATGCGCAGAAATAACATAACTAATAGATAAATATAGATGTGACGATTTTGGCACGGCAATTGCAATATGAATGGGTGTCGGGCGAAAGTCCGGGGTCATTGAAATAAAAACGGCGGGAGCCGATAGGAGGCACGAAATGGTTGCTTTGTTAGTCCTTTTTACAATTGTTGGTTGTTTGGTAGCGGATTCGATTGTTCTGTCAGTACGGGAGCGGAGAACGGTTATGGCTGGCGAACAGAGACTGACCGGTGCGGAAAACATGGTGTTTGCCCAGGATGGCGGCAAGCCGGTTGAAAAAGAAACCGAAACTGAGGCCGATACGGTCGAGAAAGAGTCATAAGGGAGGACTGAGATGGTTGCTTTACTGGTTCTGTTTACAATTCTTGCCTGCCTTCTGGCAGATGCGATTCTCCTTTCAGTGCGTGAACGAAGAGCAGCTACAGCAGGCCAGCTGGCCAGAACCCCCGCCCATGCCATGGTATTTGCCCAGGATGGCGGTGAACCGGTAAAAAAGGATGAAAAGGGTCTTGATGGGGTGCCCTGGAAAGAAAAGATTGACTCTGAAGATGAAAAATAAAGAAGAGTCAGGCAGATAAATGGAGTGCCACATGGCATTCTCAAGGAACATAAAAACCAGAACCGGTGCCAGCGGGAATCCCGGTGGACACCGGCTCTGCTTTTGTGTATAGTAAAATATGTGCGTAATCGGGATAATAAGAATAACAACCATCAACAAACCGTTCATCTCCCGTTTTCCGGAGGGGGAAGTAGGATAGGCCGGGGTTCCGGTTTAAGCGTTCGGAAGATGAATCAAGTATGAAATAAGGAGTGTTCGATGCCCAAAGCCATGCTGGTGGACATTACAGAATGCGTTGGGTGCGGGGTCTGTTCCGAGGCCTGTAAAAAGGAGCAGAAACTCCCCGGAGACGTAGGAAAGAAACGGGATTACGCCAACTACACGGTTCTTCGCCAGGAGGGGGATGATGTTTATGTTCGGGAGCTGTGCATGCACTGTACAGACCCGACCTGTGCATCGGTTTGTCCGGTAAGTGCATTGCACAAAACACCGGAAGGCCCGGTGGTCTATGACTTTGACCTCTGTATCGGTTGTCGTTACTGTATGATGGCCTGCCCATTCGGAGTACCAAAATATGAGTGGCAAAAGCCGATTCCAAAAATCCGCAAATGCATCATGTGTTATGACACGAGGATTAAAAAGGGTTTGCCCACGGCCTGCAGCCAGGCATGCCAGGAAGAAGGTGGTGGTGCCACCTATTTTGGCGAACGGGATGAGTTGCTTGCTGAGGCTCATAAGCGAATTAAAGAGAATCCGGACACCTATGACAACCACATTTACGGGGAGCATGAGGTCGGTGGTACCAACGTGCTGTTCCTTGCCCCTAAAGATAAGCCTTTCAAAGCCCTGCAGTTCAATACGAAACTGCCGGAGGAAGCGCTTCCTGAACTGACGTGGCAGGTGTTGAATAAAATCCCGGTAATTGTTCCGGTGTGGGCTACGTTTTTAACCGGAATGTGGTGGCTGAATAATCGTAAGGAAGAAGTGGAAGAAAACGAGGGGTCCAAGAAAATCCGTGATGAAAAGCTGGAAGGGGGCGACAATGAGTAGGCCAAAATTCAAGTTTACGTTCTGGCGGGTCGTCGCAGCTTTAATCCTGATTGCCGGCGCGGTGGCGACTTTTCAGCGCTTTGTTTACGGGCTGGGATATGCAACGCACCTTTCTGATGATTTTCCCTGGGGCCTCTGGATTGGGTTTGACGTAATTTCCGGTGTGGGCCTCGCGGCCGGTGGATTTACCATTACAGCCATTGTCTATATTTTTAATCTGAAAAAATATCATTGCATTGTAAAACCAACGGTCTTAACGGCCTTTATGGGCTATGTACTGGTGGGTACCGCCCTGTTGTGGGATCTTGGTAAGTATTATGACATCTGGCATCCGCTGGTATTCGGGAACCACCATTCCGCCATGTTTGAGCTGGGGGTATGTGTGGCCAGTTACACCGGTGTCCTGGCACTGGAATTTGCTTCCATTGCCCTTGGAAAATTCAAGTGGCTTCGCAAGCCGGTTGGCTTTCTCAAAAGTATCTATATTGTGCTGGTGATTCTCGGTGTGCTGATTTCCACGCTGCACCAGTCCTCGCTGGGGACACTTTACGTAATTGTTCCGGAAAAACTCCATCCCCTGTGGTACAGCAGACTCCTACCCATCTATTTCTTCTTTACAGCGGTTGGTGCCGGGCTGGGGATGACGGTTGTGGAATCTTATCTCAGCTGGCGGGGGATGGGCCATGAGGC
>QMQE01000133.1 GCA_003650445.1 Acidobacteriota bacterium
AACTTCGTCAGTCGCAACCAATAGGTTTGCTCTTCCTCGTCCCGTCCCCGTTCGGCACCTGGACGCCCAATCCGCCGTCCTTCAATTCGACTGGGAAATCGAATTGACAGAAAGGGGGAAAATCAGGGGAAGTGCTCCCAACTAATCACAAGTCACAAGTCACAAGTCACAAGTCACAAGTCACAAGTCACTGATCCGCTTCGGATCCACCGATAAACTGATCCCGGTAGTGTGTGGGCGTGAGCTTTTCGCCGGTTGCGCGTTTAATCATGTCATTCCATTTGTAGCGGGCTCCGGGTGCAAAAACCTTTTCCTTGAGGAAGCTGCCGATGGCGGGATTTTCACCGAGAAAGGTCTGGCGGATGTTGTCGCTTTTCAGAATGTTTGTGGCGATATAAGATTGGAACTGAGATGCCAGCATTTCTCCCAGCATGTAATTCTGGTAATACACTGGATAAATGGCAATATGAATTTTAGCAGCCCAGTCCGGGTTGTTGCGTCCGGCAGGTTCCCGGAGGAGCTGATATTTTTCTTTCAACTGCCACCAGAGGGTATTGAAATAGTCCACGCCCCTGTCCGGGTTCTCGTACAGGGCTTTTTCAAACCGCATCATTACCTGGCACCATCGGGAAAAGGCAAGTTGCTGAAATTTCATGCTCTTGTAGAGTTCCGGAGCGATGTTTTCGGCTTTTTTCTCATCAACTCCACAATAGACCTTGAGGAATTCCGGGTTCTTTGCCTGACGGCCGAACATCATGGCGATGGCCTCAGTTGTAAAGCTGTGCGCCGGTTCCCGCAACAGATAGGGCAGGCCGCTGCCAAGGTACTTGTCGTACATGGCGTGGCCCAGTTCATGAAGAATAGTGTCCATCCATTCGGCATCCGGTTTCAGGTTGGTGAGAATGCGGACATCCTGTCCGCGGTCAATGCTGGTGGAAAATGCATGCTGCATCTTACCCGGTTGTTCATAGAGGGAACTATGTTTCAGGACAGTGTCGGGGTCCAGTCCAATGCTCAGATAAAATTGTTTCGCGATGGCTGCAAGGTCTTTTCCCGCATAGAACTTGTCCAGGTCAACCGTGCCGGGGGCGACGCCTTCCTGAAAGAAAGGGTCTTCGTAGTGCCAGGGCATGAGTTTTTCTTTGGCAACGCCGTATTTTTTTGCCTGAATGCTGTCCATCTCGTCTTTGACAGTGGCATACTCATCTCGAATCATGTCATCAAGCTGGTCAAAAAGTCCCACCAGTTCATTATCGCTTAAATCGGAGAGTGCCAGGGACATCTGGAAATAATTGTCATAGCCAAGTGATTTTGCCAGTTGGTTTCTGAGTTTTGCCAGCGCGATGATGTCCGGCGCCACGTCAGCGCCGATCTGTTTGGTCGCCTCCCATGCCAGTTTCCGCTTTGTCATGTCCTTTGTTTCGGTTTTCAGGATGTCTTTCAATTCGTTGTCCGGGACATTTTCCCCGTCCAGTGTGGCGCGGAAGGTATTGAATTTCTGTTCCACAGCCGACTGTTTCTCAATAATTTCCTTCAAGAGTGCGGGGTCACCCTGATTGGGGGCAAATGTTTCGTACAGGATCTCCATTTCCCGCTTTAATATCGGGTCTTTGATGTTTTCTTTCAAAAAACCCTTGATCTTTTTGAAGTCTGCTTTGTTGGAGTGGATTTTCGTCAGTTTGATTTCAATGTCGGCTGCTTCCTTGTATTTTGCCTTGTCTCCGGTGATGGACGCATCCCAGTCCGCAAGGTTTGCCTGTTTCTCCAGCGGTTTGACAGCCGCGACGTAATCCTCGATAAAAGTTTTCATTTCCTGCTCCCTGTTTCCATGCTGGCAGGACACGAGAAGGGCGGTTCCCACCACAAATACGAGCCATTTCTTCATTTGATATCCCCCTGCTATTTTATCGAAACGTAACTTATTTTAGTCGTTTGAACCGGGTAGCATCTCGGGTGTCTTCCAGCACGATTCCCATTCCTTTTAACTGGTCCCGGATTTCGTCAGCCCGGGAAAAATCACGGTCTTTCCTGGCCTGGTTCCGTTCATCAATGAGCTTCATGATTTCTTCGTCCGCAAGCTCTTCTCCAAAGTTGAAGCAGGCGATAACCGTGTTCAGTTCGTCCAGAAAGGCCAGCACTTCTTTCTTGTTTCCCTGCGGTACCTGGGAATCGGGATAATTCGTGTTGATTTCCCGGATGAACTCAAACAGTGCCCCAAGGCCGCCGGAGATATTCAAATCGTCATCCATGGCAGCCGTAAACTGCTCCCGATAGCGCTGAATCAGCTTTGTTACATCTTCAGATGAAGCCTCCCTGTTTGCCGTCTGGTTTACCGCGTTGTAAAAGCTCTCCACCCGGCTGATAGCCTTTCCCGCGTTGTCCAGTGAATCGAAGGTAAAGTTGAGCTGTTTCCGGTAGTGGGCGGCAATCAGGGTATAGCGGATCGCCATGGGGTCATAGCCCTTTTCAAGGAGCTGGCGCAGGGTAAAAAAATTGCCAAGGGATTTGCTCATCTTTTTGCCTTCTACAATGAGGTATTTGCAGTGAACCCAGAAGCGTACGAAGGGTTTCCCTGTGGCGGCTTCACTCTGGGCGATTTCATTTTCATGGTGGGGGAAAATCAAATCTTCGCCCCCCGCATGGATATCCAGGGTTTCCCCCAGGTTCTTCATGGACATCACCGAGCATTCTAAGTGCCAGCCGGGGCGGCCTTCTCCGAAGGGGCTTTCCCATGCCGGTTCGTTTTCTTCCTTTTTCCCCTTCCACAGGACAAAATCCCGGACATCGTCTTTTTCGTATTCATCGCTGTCCACGCTGACCCCGCTTCGGATTTCCCGGCGGTCCAGGCCGGAGAGCCGCCCATAGGTGGGCAGACTGGAAATGTTAAAATAAACCGAGCCGTCCTTTTCGTAGGCGTGGCCCTTTTCCAGCAGCGTAGAAACCAGCGCAATCATATCTTCAATAGTCCGGGTGGCCCGGGGGTACACCTCCACCGGTTCCAGATTCAGTGTCCGGCAGTCCTCCATAAAGGCGTCAATGTACCTTTCCGTGTAATCGTCCAGTCCCAGGCCCTGTTCTGTTGCCTTGCGGATGGTCTTATCATCCACATCTGTCAGATTCATCACTTGCTTCACCTTAAATCCCCGAAATTTCAGGTAGCGTCGCATCAGGTCTTCAAAACAGAAAGTGCGGAAATTACCGATATGGGCATAATCGTACACCGTGGGGCCGCAGGTATAAATGGTCACCAGATTGCCATTCAGCGGGACAAATTTCTCCAGCTTCCGGCTCAATGTATTGTACAGCTTCATGTTTCACTCCATTTCGTATTCCCGCGAATTATAACATATGAGCGGGAGTAGGAATGGGCGTGGGTGGCAGAATTTGAAAAATCAGATATTGGCCTTCCCCATTCCCCTTTCTTTGCTCAACCTTGCCTTTCACTTAACCTCAACCTTTCTTTGGCAGGTGCGTCCGGGGCATCGTATTCCATAAATATGATACAAGGGCAAAATGAGTTCTTGAGGCTAACCGGTTTTTCAGGATAAACGTTGATAAAAGTGCCGTATGTCACTTGTTTTTTTTAAAAATCTAATTATATTTTGAATAAAGAATGGAAATGTAATTGAAGGGAGGGAGAGATGAAAAAAAATATATTTTTCATTCTGATTGCATCAACTTTTCTGTTTTCTTTTCGTGTGATGGCGGATGTCTATTATTTGCCGCATATCCATGCGACAAGTGATGTATGGGAAACTTATCTGGTTGTGGACCCTGTTTTGAGCGGAGGTTCCTATTACAAATTGACTTTGTATGATGATTCCGGAAATGTTACAACCACCCAGACCGGGACGATTAACAACAACAGTGAACTTCGGGTTTCCTTGCGGCCGCTGGGGGGAACCTGCGGTATGTTTGTGACCAAAGGGTATCCGGTAAGAGTACGGCTGGCTTATGTTGCCAAAGATTCTTCAGGGGGTGGAACCGCCGAGTTTCCGCTGGAAACGGAATTGTCACGGCAGTCGTTATTCACGCTATCGAATTACTACGATAAACTTACCTGGAGTGGATTTGCCCTTTTTAACGGGTCGGACAGAGATGTTTCGATTGAGGCGAAAGGAATGAAGGATGGGGGTGTTGTTGTCACAAAATCCTTTGACTTGGGAGCACATTCCAAGGTGGTAGATTATTTTGATCATTTTTTCGGTTTGAACAGTTTTACGGATATTGATTCGGTTGTTTTTTCCACCGATTATCCGGCTCTGACCGGAATTGTGATTTCAGGAAAGGATAATGATAAATTGCTGTTCTCTGCTTCCCGGAATACAACACCGGATCAGTCTATTAATAATGAGGAATATTTTAACGGATTTATTTATCCTATTGGTTTGGCCAGGCTGAGCCCGGATGAGTATTTTACGCTGAATTTTCATGATGGTTCGGAGTATTTGAGAAAGATTTTCGGTCAGAGTTTTGATGAGTTTGATTTGGGAACGCATCTATGGGGCGAGGATTTGGTTGCCTCTTCCGACGGGGAGAATCTCCTGGTTTTCGGGACGGATGATACCGGTAAATTTGTCGTAAGAAAAATATCTCCGAGCGGGGAAACCTTGTGGCAGACGGAAGTTGGAGATGTTGATACGAATAGCAGTGATCTTGATGATGGAAACATTGTGGGGCAAGCAATAAATGGTTCTGTTATCACAGCTTTTCATGATAATTCTAACCAGGGCGTGATCAGGGTGCTGGATGAAAGTACAGGGGCTGTGACTGATACGGAAACAGGTTTGCCATCCAACGCAAAATTTTACAGTGCTTTTCTTTACAACGGCAAAGTAGGGTTGGCATTTGTGTATGAGTCTGGTTCCAAGTACCTTCTTGAGTTTCTGTTTGTGGATAAGAATGGGAATCAGGTGAAACAGATTGTCGGAAATTCCCCCGCAAGCCCCGACTGCGAGAACGTGATTTTTACTGCATTCGGCAGTGGAGATTATGTGTATGCGTGTTTCGGTGCGGCTGTTTCAGATGGCTCCGGAATTCTCTTCAGGGATTTTTCCGTTTACGCAATGGCGGTTCCATATTCCAGTACGAATTTCGCGAATCCTTCAATAGTTTATCTTCCAGATCTGTATTTAAGCAAAGGCTCAAAGATATTTTCAGGGTTTTCTCAGAGTTTTTCCACAGATGCTGATGAAAGCTGGGTAATTTTTACTTCTCCTCAATATGTCAGTCAATTGAGTAGCAAGTATATCATTGAAATAAAGAATCAGCTGCCACAGTCTATTTACAAAAGTCAGGACCTTCCCTACCGGATTCTGGGAGTTTACGATGTGATGGGGATGTTTCTGATTGAGGCGGAACAACTGCAACAGCTTGATGGTTCTACATTCAGGACAAAACTCATTGAAAAAACGCTGATCGGAGACAATTTATTGAATTATTGATAATTTCCCCTGTATTTTGGACTAACATGAGACAATTTCTGCCACGATGAGGTTTTTGATAAACATTACGGGGGGATGCAATATCAAATTAAGAACCGTTAACTGATAGGATAAATATACTGTTGTCTCAAATATGGAGAAAACAGCAGAAAATGGGAGCGCAAGAGGAAGGAGAAGGGCAGGGATTGCCCCATCCCTGTCTTTTCCGGTCAGAACAGTGAAAACCGAACATGCGGGGCGTCCCGGCCCGGATACAAGTCTACTCGAAAGCATAGGGCTTACACTGACAAGGGCTTACACTGGCACTTCTCTTCCCTGAAGCTTTACGATACAATCGGGAAGAACGTTGGATTTGAATTGAGGTGTGGGTGTTGAATGCTGATCAATATTAGTCGGGTTTGCAAATCGTTTGGTGCTGCAGAAGTTCTGAAAAATGTGACTTTTCAATTGGATCGGGGCGACAGGGTCGGTGTAGTGGGAGAAAACGGTACCGGTAAGACAACCTTTTTGAATATTGTGTCCGGGATCCTTGCCCCTGATGATGGATCGGTGGCGGTGAAGCGGGGGCTTCGGGTGGGCTATGTGGCGCAATTGGCCCCGGCACCTGAAAATATCACGGTACGGGACTATGTCCGTCTCGGAGATGAACGGATTGTCGAACTGGAAAGCCGCCTCAAGGCGATTGAGGACGGTGCCCCCCATGACCCCCATGAGCTGGATACCCTGCTTCATCAGTACGATATGCTGGGCGGCTATCGCTATGATGCCAGAGTATCCGGAATCCTCCAGGGATTGGGCATTCCCCATCTTCAGGATAGGCAGGCATCGGAAATCAGCGGAGGAGAGCTTCGCCGGGTGATGCTGGCCCGTGTTTTTGCTTCCCATTCAGATGTGTTGCTGCTGGATGAACCTACCAACCACCTTGATGTGTACGCGGTGGACTGGCTGGAGGGGTTTTTGCGTTCAACAGATTCGGCTACGGTGATTGTGTCCCATGACCGTTATTTGCTGGATAAGGCGGTGAATCGGATTGTGGCATTTAACAATGGAAAGCAATTGAATTTTACCGGGAATTTTTCTGCCTATGAGAAGCAGCGGAAGGCAATGGAAGAGCAGAACCGGAAAAAATATCTGGAGCAGAAGCAGTTCCGGGATAAGGAGATGGATTTTATACGCCGGAATATGGCGGGGCAGAAGACGAAACAGGCCCAGTCCCGGTTAAAACGGTTGGAAAAGATGGAGTGGACGGAACGGGACCTGTTTCGTTTTCGCCGTTTCAAGTTATCGTTTACGGGCACCGGACGGCGGAATAAAGAGCTGGTGAACCTGAAAAATTTGTCTGTGGGTTATGGAAACCCGGTGCTTTCGGGGCTTGACCGCCTGATTCGCCGGGGAGACAGGATTGGGATTATCGGGCGAAATGGCTCGGGGAAGAGTACACTGTTGAAGACAATCGCGGGGCAGGTGGTGCCTCTTTCAGGTGAGCTGTGGCTTGCAGAAAACCTCAAAATAGGGTATTTTGACCAGGATGTTCAACTGCCGGTTCCGGGTGGAACGGTCAGTGGCCAGCTTTTGGCCATGGACCCGAGTTTTCGAAATGAGGACCTGGCATCTTATCTGGCCCGGTTCTATTTTTTCGGGGATGACCTGGACAAACCGATTTCC
>QMQE01000134.1 GCA_003650445.1 Acidobacteriota bacterium
TCCGAAAGAATTGTACCATGATACAGGGATGAGAAGGAGAAGAATTTAACACAAAGGCACTAAGGCACAAAGGTAAGATAAAGAGGAAATAATTACATAATCCAGAAAAAGATAACGGGAAAAAGGTGAAAAAAGACCAATTCTTTAGCTGTCAAGGAGAACCCGCATTTCAAAAACTGCGTTCTTGAAATAGGAACTTGAGCTGAAGTGTACTGTTGAGCTTGCTCATAAGGGACGCTTCCGGGAAAGTTTAGTACTGCCGACGTCAGTTGGCAGTGCGGGTTTACAAACCCTCAATTTTCCCCATAATATTCTGAACTTTGTGCCCTTGTGCCTTTGTGTTAAATTCTCTTCTCCTCCGCTCATCCCCCTCAGCGTACTCTGCGGCCTCTGCGGTGAGTCTCCTTCTCTTCTTAATCCGTGATTTACATGCATTCTGAAATTATTAGAAATGAACTCTCAGAGTTGCCAAGTAGGCAGCTAACTCTATCTGACTCCCTCGCAGAATGCCCGTTCTTCTCAGCTTGTCAGTGAAATCTTCCTCAAGAGGTTGATATTGGTAAGCATGGCCCCGGTTCCCTGTACTACACAGGTCAAGGGGTCTTCCGCCAATGCCACCGGCAATCCGGTTTCTTCCCGGAGTCGCTTATCAAGGTTACGGAGAAGCGCACCGCCTCCCGCCAGGATTATCCCACGATCCACAATATCTGCAGAAAGAGCCGGAGGGGTTTTTTCCAGCGTGATTTTAATGGTTTCCACAATGCTGTCCACCGCAGGGGTTAGTGCTTCTCTTATTTCTGCATCTGTCAGGGCTAATCCCTTGGGAAGTCCCGTTTCCAGGTCCCGTCCCTTAATTTCCATTTCAAGTTGCTTGTCCAGTGCATAGGCAGACCCGATATTGATTTTCACATCTTCCGCTGTTCGCTCTCCGATGAGGAGGCGGTATTGTTTTTTGATATACCGGATAATGGACTGATCCATTTCGTTTCCGGCTGTCCGGAGGGATTTGCAGAATACGACACCCGCCAATGAAATCACTGCAACATCAGTCGTTCCGCCACCGATATCCACAATCATGTTCCCGGTGGGCTCGGTGATGGGCAGGCCGGCACCGATAGCTGCTACCATTGCCTGCTCCACGAGAAAAACCTCGGACGCCCCCGCTTTCAAAGCAGAATCCCGAACAGCCCTGCGCTCCACCTGGGTAATTTCAGAGGGGACTGAGATGATGATTCGGGGACGGACCGCCACTCGCCGGTTATGTGCTTTTTTAATGAAGTAATCCAGCATTCGCTCCGTTACTTCAAAATCCGCAATAACTCCTTCTTTCATCGGTTGAATTGCCACAATGTTAGACGGAGTCTTGCCTAACATCTCCTTTGCTTCAGAACCCACCGCTTCCACACGGTTATTCTTGAGGTTGATTGCGACAATGGACGGTTCCCGAACCACTATTCCTTTATTGCGAATAAAAACAAGGGTATTGGCCGTTCCCAGGTCAATAGCCAGATCACTTGAAAAAATCGATAACCACGAGAGTGGATTCATCAGACCCATCATTTACTCCTGCTGCAGTTTCGTCATTTGATTCCTCCGATCCCCCGGAGCCCGGCAAAGGAACAGGCATAAGAATTATGACAGGTTTATCTTAACTTTCTCACTCGGCAATTTCAATACCATTCTTCTGGTTCATTTTTCTCCTGTACATTGCCTTGTCTGCTTTGGACAGGATGGCTTCGGTTGTGGAGCCATGTTCCGGAAATGAGGCAATGCCGATACTGACGGTGAGCCGAATATCCCGATAGTGATATTTACAAATAGCTTCGCAAATTTTTTCAGCGTATATTCGACTTTTTTCTGCGGTTAATCCCGGCTGAATAACGGTAAATTCATCCCCCCCGTAACGGGAAACAACATCCTCTTCCCGAACTGCTTCTTTGATCAGCTGGGCAACATCAACCAGAACCGAACTCCCCGCAAGATGCCCATAATTGTCATTCACAGATTTAAAATTATCCAGATCCAGAAAAATGATGGAAAGAAAACCCTGGTATTGAGTCGCCTTCCTTATTGTCTCTTCCAGAAACCAGTTCTGATACCGTGAATTATAAAGGGATGTCAGGTCATCCCTTTTTGTCATTTCTTCCATTTCTTTAAAAATAAGGGCATTATGAAGAATTATGGAGCCGTATTTCACCATAGTTTTCAGGGAATCCAGGTCATCTTCTGTGAAGGGTTTCCCGGTATCTTTGTTGACAAGTTCTATCACACCAAACAGTTCTCCCTTTCCAACAAGGGGTGCCGCCATTATCCGCTTTGTTTCAAAACCCGTGGCTTCATCAACATCCTGCAGAAAACGAGCATCTTTTCTCACATCATTGATGATAATAGCTTCCCGAGTGCTGGCAACCCATCCTGCTATTCCTTTTCCCACCGGGATTTCAATTTTATTCAGTTTTTTCCTGATATTCTGGTTTGTCATTCGAAAATAAAGGGCATTCCGCTCCCGGTTCAGTAAAAGCAGGGACCATGAGCGTGTATTAAGAAGAGCCTGCACCTTGTTCATAAATTCCCGCATAATTATGTCAGGATCAGAAAGGTTAATTGCAGATGTAGTCACATGGTTCAGTACTTCATAGTTTCTTGAAAGAACTCGTTCCGATTCTTTCAGTTTCATGAGTTTTTTCTCAATAAAAAGCATCAGACGAAATTCTTTTTCTGAAGAAAAGGTCATGCAACCACTGACATCCTGGCCCCCTTTGCGCCGGGTGTACACGTAATAATCATCCACCGGGATAATCCCTTTTATTTCTGATTGATGAACAGTATAAAAAACATCTGTAAAAATCAAAATATCATGAGGAAACAACGTCAATGCAGAAAGGTCGGTCTGGGCAGAACCGACATAACGCGCGTATTTCCTCGGCACTTCTCCGAACCATAGGATGTTCAGTAGATTTTTATGAATACCCATTTTTCCATAATTGTTTCGTTGTCGCTGGCATCCCGGGATATTACCTCGATTCGGTTTTTCCCGGACTGATACAGGGTGATGATGGCTGAGAAAGATCCATCTTCATTAACCTCTACCAACTGGTTGTTTACTGTCACCCGCGCTTTGGGTTCCGTTTTCCCCCGGACAATCGCAGTTGTCCCGAAAATACGAATGGGCTCAAGAGTAAGCGAAGGCGGCGTTTGGTCCACAAGAAGTTCATGCTGACGAATCCCCACAACTTTGAACTCACGAATGTCTGAAAAACGTCCCTGTTCATTGGCTTCGTTCAGTGCTGCCACTCGCCAGAAATAAGTCCCCTTTTCCGGTATAGGGAGGGTCAGGGATGTCCCGCTATACCCGTTACGACGCTCAAGGCAGTTCGCAAAAACCGTATTATTGGCCAGCTCGAAAGTATACCCCGCAGCGTTGTACACTTTGGACCAGCGGAATCGAATATTTCCCTTTCCACTTGTTTCAATAGTCTTGAAATTCGGGGGTTCTTCCGCAAGGGGCATTGGTGGCAACATATACGTTTTCTCTGCCATTGTGTGCTGGGAAATCCGAAGCACCTGTTGAGGCCCCAGCTTTCGATCCCGTTCCCCGCCCTGCACCAGCAAATTCCCTTCCAGGCATGCCACTGTTGTCGTCAGCAAATTGCTATCTACTCCCGCACGCCCCATTGCATTCAAAGAATAGAGAACCTTCGCTTTTCCAATAACCAGCTCAAATTTCGGTTGATAATCCGTGATCTTAGAAGCTGTAAACGAAATGCCCCCGTTTTTCAGTTCCATGGACACATTCAGGGAGTGCGAAACTTTGTCTTCTTCAATTTTGGTGAATATTAATTTCGCCGGGTAGCGAAGGGTGACAGTGGAACCGTCTATAAAAATAATTTCACATCCGGCTCCTTTCTTCATGGTCAAAACATCCCCGGAACGGATTTTCATACTGCTTTCAACCTGTACAATTCGGGTACCGCCTTCCAGGTAGTCCACGCTTCCTATCAGCTGTGCAATGTGAGCACCGGACATAACTGCAGACTTTCTGGCTTCCATAATCCCGTTCGCCGTCTTATAAATTTCCCCGCTGAGCCGATCCAGCTTTTTAAATTCATAATTATCCAGATACTCTTTCAGAGCATCTACGCTGTCCAATGCCCTGTTCAGTTTTACCTTTTCCTCATCCAGTTTTGCAATGATAAATGCTTTCTGAAGTAGCGCCAGTGATTTAACTAATTTTTTTTCGCTGCGTTGGCGCATGGTATGGAGATACACCGGATACAAGACTATGGAAACCAAAACCAGGAGAATAAGGACCAGCGCCGAAGTTTTTATAACTTTCACAGTTTCTTCCTTTCCGTTCTTTTATTTTTATCACACTGTACACTATACTTGCAAGTGTTGAAACAGAAAAGAGGAGAGAATCTATGTCCAAAGAGAAAAAACTTCGTTCAATTCTCATTTCATTATCCTCCCATCAGACAACTGTTGAAAAACTGGACATGGACCCCATTGTCTTTCCCCAACATTATCCGGCCATTATTGACAGGGAAATAGTGGCCCTGATCGCCGCTTCCTTCGCGTTTGGAAAAGTCTCCGCAATTCTGAACGCGCTGGAGAAGGTACTGGCGCCTCTTGGTCCGTCCCCCGCTGCATTTCTCCAATCTGTCGAGCCAGGTGAACTCAACAGGCTTTATCCTGATTTCCGCTACCGTTTTGTGAGCAGAGAGGGGTTGATTGCCTTTCTTACCGGTATCCGTCATATTCTTCGGGTTGTCGGGAACCCCGGTGAACTGGTGCAAAAAGACAACCCGCTTTTCACTGCTGAAGTCTTGTACCGGGAAATACTCACGGGTTGTGGCAATAAACCGGCGCTTGTCGCATCCAATCTCCTGGCCAACCCCGCAGCCGGGGGCCCGGCAAAGCGCTGGATGTTGTTTCTCCGCTGGATGGTCCGGGACAGTGCCCCGGACCTTGGCCTGTGGCAAAACAGGATTTCCCCTTCCCGGCTGATTGTTCCACTGGACACCCACTTACTCCGTATTTCCCGTTACCTGGGCTTTACAGTCAAGAAAACCCCCTCCATGAGAGTTGCCCGGGAGATTACCTCCCACCTCACAGCCTTTGACCCCGATGACCCCCTTCGCTTCGACTTTGCCATCGCCCATCTCGGCATTGATGGCATCTGCCCGAAAAACCGGCAGCTTCGCCGCTGCAGCAATTGCCCTTTGCAAGAATTCTGTTTGGAAGGTAGAATGGCAGGGAACATAAAATCGAAGGACGGGTTAGGCAGCCAATGAAACAAAACAAAGTCGTGGTACTGGACTTCGGGTCCCAGTACACCAAATTAATTTTAAGGCGAATTCGGGAACTGCACATTTACAGCGAAATTGTTCCTGTTAACACCCCGGTGGAGAAAATCCGGGAAATTGGCCCAGCCGCCATTATTCTCTCCGGCGGCCCCCGTTCCGTTTACGAAGAAGGGGCATACCGGGTAGACCCGGAACTGTTCCGGCTGAACATCCCGGTGCTGGGCATCTGCTACGGCATGCAACTGATGGCCCATCTTCTGGGGGGCGGAGTCACGGCATCCGATGACCGGGAATACGGCCGGGCCACGGCTAAATTCCAGACAGATTCTCCCCTTTTCCAGGGCATTGTCAGAGAATCCGTCGCCTGGATGAGCCACGGAGACAAGGTGGAAACCGTTCCGCCGGGATTTCGTGCCATTGCAACAACAGACACCACCCCTGTTGCGGCAATGGAAAACACTGCACAACAACTGTACGCAGTCCAGTTTCACCCGGAAGTCACCCATACCGAAGCCGGGCGGGAAATTTTGAAAAACTTTCTTCTTCGAATCGCCCGGATTCAACCGGACTGGCAGATGAAATCCTTTGTGGACGTTGAAATTGAGCGGATTCGGGAAACTGTGGGTGATGGAACCGTCATCTGCGGCCTCTCCGGCGGGGTAGATTCCTCGGTGGCCGCCGCCCTCATCCATCGAGCCATCGGTGACCAGCTCCAGTGCATCTTTGTGGACCACGGCCTGCTCAGAAAAAATGAAAAAGACCTCGTGGTGGAAACCTTTGGCCGTCAGTTTCAGTTTAACCTGAAAGCCGTGGATGCGTCGGAGACCTTCCTCTCCCGGCTGGAGGAGGTTTCAAACCCGGAAGAAAAACGAAAAATCATCGGCCGGACTTTCATCGAAATTTTTGAAGACGAAGCCCGGAAGTTTGAAAATGCCCGGTTCCTCGCCCAGGGAACCCTCTACCCGGATGTCATTGAATCTGCCGCCCACGGCGGAGCATCCGTTACCATCAAATCCCACCATAACGTCGGCGGCCTGCCGGAACACATGAAACTGAAACTGCTGGAACCCCTGCGGGAGCTGTTCAAAGACGAAGTGCGGGAACTGGGGCGTCTGCTGGGACTACCGGAAGAAATCGTCGGGCGGCACCCTTTCCCGGGGCCGGGGCTTGCGGTGCGGATTCCCGGCGCCCTGGACAGGGAAAAAATTGCCATCCTGCAGGAAGCGGACGACATCTTCATTGAAATGCTGCAAAATGCAGGGCTCTACAACGACATTGCCCAGGCCTTTGCCGTTCTGATACCGGTGAAAACCGTCGGTGTAATGGGTGATTTCCGAACCTACGAATACGTCGCAGCGCTTCGGGCGGTCAAATCCGAGGATTTCATGACTGCGGACTGGTATCCCATGCCCCACAGCCTTCTCGCCGATATCTCTGCCCGGATTGTCAACGAAGTCAAAGGCATCAATCGCGTTGTCTATGACATCACGTCCAAACCCCCCGGAACCGTGGAATGGGAATGAGACGGGAGTAGGGGTTACGGCGCATTACGCATGATGCCAGGTGATAGATGTTAGATGAAAAAAAACAGAAAGAGCAAGGCACGGGATCGACCCGTTTCCTGTCTTTTTCGGTCAGAACACAGAACACAGAACACAGAACACCTCCCTATCACTCATCACCCATCACTCATCACTCTTTTCACACCGTCTCTGTGATCATTCCCACATTCAACCGTCGGGAACGGGTGCAGAATGCTATTGCCAGTGTTCTGAACCAGACAAGGAA
>QMQE01000135.1 GCA_003650445.1 Acidobacteriota bacterium
GCAATTACCCTGGGACTTAGAAAACGCATTGCAACAGCGATTTCCACACCGGGAACCTGGAAAGGGAGACTCATTGCCGGGAGAAGAATTTAACACAAGGACACAAAGGCGCAAAGGTAAGATCAGATTAAGATTCGGATACGATTCGGAAACAACAGGGAACCCACTCTGAAAGAGTGATGGGTGATGAAGAAATGTTCTGTGTTCAGTGTTCGATGTTCTGACCAAAGGGGAAGAGAGGGGACAGGGAATAGCCAACTCTTTGGTTTTTTCACCTCTACTTCTTTTTCTGCCGGACGCGTGGATTGTGGAAAGCGGAGAATGGCCATTTCCCTTCTTTGCACGCACTCGCACTTTCACTTGCAATACTTTGATTCAGTTCTCAAAGACAAGGTTAAGTGAAAGGCAAGGTTGAAGGGCGAAACAGTGGAAGTGTAAGTGCGCGTGCAAGCAAGAACGAGAAAGACAAAGAACCAACTGTCACTATTCCCTTTGCACATTGCACTTGCACTGTTCTGACGCCCACTCCTCAGAAAAACATGGGGTATAATGACTGAATCAGTCACCGAAGACTTCTTGGAGGATGACTAAAGACAAATTTAAGATTGAGTAAGGGCAGAGAATAACCTCATTGACTTCTGTATTTAACCTTAGCCTCAACTTTGTCCGGAGAAAAGTTATGGATATACTTTCACAGACAATTTTTCAGGGCTGGGGACAATACGTCCTTGTCGGGGCAATTGTGTTCCTTGGCCAGTTCATCTACACAGCGATTGGATTCGGCTCCGGAATGGTGACCGTCTCGCTCCTTGCACTATTCTTTGGCAATATTGATGTATTTGTGCCGTTTTTTCTGCTGCTCTGTCTTCCCACCGAGCTTACCATCAGCTTCAAAGACCGTGAATACATTAATTTTCACCGCACGGGGAAATTCCTTCTTTTCATTTTCCCTGGACTGATTGTCGGCGCAATTTTGTTGAAATCCGTCCCTGCCAGAAGTCTTCTCGTCTGGCTGGGCGCAATTGTGGCAATTTTGGCTGTTTATTACCTGTTTTTTGAAGAAAAAACCACTTTTACACTAAAAAATCCGGTGTGGATCCCGTTTTTCGGTGCCATCAGCGGCATCTTCGGTGGTGTGTACGGTATCAGCGGGCCGCCCCTGATTGTGTATTTCAAAGCACTGAAAATGGGCAAAACCAGTTTCCGTGTCGCTCTTCTCAGTATTTTTCTCGCAATGAGCATTTTCCGTACCGGCGTGTATGTCACCGTGCATCTCTACACCCCGCCCATTTTCACCTCTACCATATTGGCCCTGCCCTTCGCGTTGCTGGGGACTCTCACGGGAATTCGGGCGCATAATCACATTCCGGAGCCGGTATTCAAAAAGTTGACCTCCATCGTCCTGCTGGTGTCCGGTGTCCTTCTATTGTGGAAAAATCTCTGATTTCAGAACTTCAGTATTGCAGGAAAATCACAACTCGTCCAGCAACTTCAGAAACCCTTTTCGAATCGCTCCATATTCAATTAGACGCAGGTCCGGATCTTTTGCAATGAGCCGCATGATGAAATTCGATACCGGTTCAGGAACCCGGGGTTCCACCGATTTCGGAGTTGCAGGCGTCCTGTACAAAACCGCATACATCAGTTCCGCCATATCTTCACCGGTGTAAGGAGTAATGCCGGTCACCATTTCGTAAACCATTATACCCACAGCGTAGTAGTCCACTGAAAACGGTGCCTGCTTTTTCCCGCCCAGGTTTTCCGGCGGCACATACATAATGGTGCCGGCTATGAGTCCGGTTCGGGTCAGGGTCGTCGCATCGGATAATCGCGCAAGCCCCAGATCCAGCAATTTGACATTGGATCTGGCAAGTTCAACCGGGTCGTCCACCTCATCCACAAGTTGAAAATCCGGTTTCTCCAGAATCATGGTGTTTTCAGGCTTCACGTCCCGGTGTACAATCCCTTTCTCATGAAGATAATGCAATGCATCACAGAGGACAACAGCAATGGCCAGAGCAGCCCGGAGGCTCAATCCCTCTTCCATCCGTTCCCGAAGGGATATGCCCTGGCAGAACTCCATCGCATAGAACAGGCGGCCGCTCGCTTGACCGCTGTCATAAATTCGAACAATATTGGGATGGTCTATTTTCTGTCCCAGCTTACCCTCTCGGAGAAACCGTTTTTGTGCAGATTCATCCTTCACTTCCGAATCCATTACCTTCAGGGCTACGACTTCTTTTCCTTCTTTGGACACGGCCCGGTACACGGTTCCCATACCGCCACGGCCCAACGTGTCCAGAATCCGGTACTTCCCGAACACATGGGAAGACCGCCACTGCTTCACCATAAACCAGACACGGCTCATCCCCTTCGCCAACATATTCATCATCACCCCTGTAAAAACAAGCAGAAAAGCCAGAAACCAGATTGTCCGCCACCAGGGCGTCAGCACGGTAAAACTGAAACTTGCGGGAACTTTGCTCCAGACACCATCGTTATTGGCTGCATAAAGCAGAAAGCGATAATCACCGGGGTCCAGATTGGTGTAGGCGACTTCCCGCTTCTGTGTGGTTTCAAAGTCCCGGTCAAATCCCTCCAACATGACCCGGTACTGGTTCCGGGATGGAATCAGGTAGGAAAGCCCTGCATATTGAATGGATAGCCGCCGCCATCCCGGTTTCAACTGCAATGGGGCAGAAATCGCCACCGGATGACCATCCACACGGACGTCTTCCACCACCACTGGCGGCGGAACGGTATTTTCAAGAACCTGGTCGGGATTCACCACGGCAAGGCCTTTAGGAGTGGGGAACCACACACGCCCTGATGTGTCCCGGCATCCTGCAGGTGATGTCCCCCCCATGCCTTCCCTGTCCGGCAGGCCGTCCGCCATACCAAACAGCCGAAAGACCGCCTTTCTCTTTTTATTCATTGCCTGATTCAGGATTTTTCTGGAAATCAAGGCAATCCCGTCTGCCGTGTTCATCCAGAACTGGCCGTTTTCATCCGGGACAATCTCATAAACGCTGTCGCTGGGGAGGCCGTCCCGCAAACCGAGGGTTTTGAAATCACCATCCCGAAATCGGGAAATCCCCTGATCCGTTCCAATCCACAACGTCCCGTCTGTACTCGGTAGAACGCAAAAAACAAAGTTGGACGCCAGGCCATCTTTCTTATGAAATGCCCGGATTTCATCCCCTTTGATTCGATAAAGGCCATCAGCGGTTCCCACCCAGATAACATCCTTTACGCGCACAACGGAACGGATGGAAACCCTCTGCAGCCCCGCCGATTCGCCGAAAGGACCCAGCTTCCCCCCTTTCAATTGATACAGGCCCTGCAGGGTACCGATCCAGATTATTCCATTTTGCCCTTTTTCAATTGCATAAATCTTCCGGATTCCGGAAACGAGACATTGGTGAGTCTCCTTCCCGTGACGCCATTCCAGACTGAACATGCCACTGGACTCTGTCCCCACCAGTAACTCATAACCCGACAGGGGGTAAAGCGATAACACCACCTTTCCTCCAAAAAGCGTCTGCACCGAACCATTCGGCTGAATCCATCCCAGGCCCTTCGGCGTACCGGCCCAGACCGAACCATCCCCGGTTGCTGCAACACAGAACGCGATGGAATGGGGTAATCCGTTTTTCTTTCCCAGACTGGTAAATGTCGTATCCCGAAACCGCCCCAGGCCCTGAATAGACCCCAACCAGATTGAGCCTTCCCTGTCCTCAAAAATGGAAGTCAAATTGCTGGATAACAACCCGTCCTTTTCTTCCATTTTCTCAACTTTTTCCTTCCACCGGCGAAAAATCCCCTGTCGTTCCGTCGCCACCCAGAATACATCCTCAGAATCAAGAAACACCGCATTTACAATTGAAGAACCGAAATCCGGCACAAATTCCACCGTCCGCCCTTCTGGTGGCAGGCGAAAAACACCGGAAATTGTCCCGATCCAGAGATTGTCATTTGCATCAACACAGATACAGGTGGGGGAAAACCTGGAATTCCTCCTTTGAATCAGCCTTGCGTGTCCGTCAACCCACAGAAAGAGCCCTCTTCCTGTTACCACCCACAACCCGCCAGCCGGTCGTACAATCATGTCGTAAATTGGGCTTTTCAAATCCACATCGCTTAGCACTATCGCTTTGAAATGCTGCCCCTCTAAACGGCAGAGACCGCCTCGGGTTCCTACCCAGAGTACCCCACGGTTGTCCACAATTAACTGCCGTATATCATTGTGGGGCAATCCGTCCCCGGTTCCGTATCGCCTGAATCTACCGCCTTGATTTCGAATCAGTCCATCCTGGGTAGCCACCCAGAAAGAGCCGTCTGATGTTTCTTCAATATCCATAACATCATTCACACGAAAAACTTCTGTCGTACGGTTGTTGAATTGCTCAAAATCAATGCCATCATACCGGATCAATCCCTTTTCTGTCCCGAACCATAAGTAGCCATCCCGGCTTTGAAAAATGCAATAGGTTCCACCCCCGGGATAGTTGCGGATAGCCTCCCACTGTTCCAAAGTGGCCCACTTCAACGGAACTTCCGGGGACAGGGCGAGACCGGGAATAGCAATTCCCAACCATAAAACAAGGCTAAAACAACGAATACTGGCTCTGTTCATCCTTACTAAACCGCACCCCCGATTCCAGACACTTATTGCTTTCCTTTATCAGTACAATATTTCCCCGGTTTTTGTCCTTCAGAATCCACATTCGTCACCACCGCGTCAGCGGCTTCCATTTCGGCCAGTTCGGCTTCCAACCCTTTCAGTTTTTCACCCTGTTTTTCCATGTTCTTCCTCCTTTATTCTGGAAAGTGTATATAGAATAACCGCCTCCCGCAGGCAGTGCTTCCACCTCGTACAAGCCGGACCCGGCCCCAGCCGCATCAAGCGGTCCGGACAGGATCCCATGCAGATGGGGAGAATGTCGCAGTCCCGGCACTCCTGCCAGTCCGTGGGAGTAAACTGGCGCCATCGCTTCAAATCACCATTCAAATGGTTCGGGTCTGATATGTGTCCGATGACCTTTCCCGGATTTCCCACATCGTTCCAGCATTTTGTCAAAGAACCGTCCGGGGCTACCACAAAGGCATTTTCCGAAATTGCCCCACATACCGGCATGGAAGGGAGTTCCAGCGCATCACATCGGCCTTCCTGGTAGCTGTCCAGCATAAAGTCCGCAAGTGTATCTGAAAAACCGCCTACATCCATGCAGGCATCCCGGTAAACCGCATCGGTATCTGAAATAGCTTCCACCATCCCGAGGGACAGTTCCACACGGGAAAGCAGGCCTGCTTCCCCCAGTATCTCTTTCACCCGTTTCCATGCGTCCCGGTTCTGTACGTCCAGGTTCACCCGAACCCGGACGGTTTCAAACAGGTCCACCGTTTTCTTCAGGTTTTCCAGGATTATCGCAAACGTGCCACCACCACCCCTCAATGTTCGGCGCGTATCGTGGATTTCAGGGGGGCCATCCAGGGTAACCTGAACTTCTCTGACCCCAGCCGCCGACACCTTCTCCGCGATGGGCCCTGACAACAGATAACCATTGGTCACCAGAGAAAAATCTGTGGTTACACTACTTATAATTGCCAGTTTTTCCATTTCGTTGGTCAGGGTTACAACGGTGTCCGGTACCAGTAGCGGCTCCCCTCCGTACCACGTTACGGAAAGTTTACCCCCTGTTTCCAGTCTGGCCCGGACAAAGTCAAGAAGTTGATTCCCGGTTTTTCTGTCCATTTTCCCCGGTTGCCGGGATTCATAACAGTAGGGGCAGGCAAAGTTGCAATCCAGTGTCGGCGCAATGGTCAGGCTCAGCTTGTTTGTTGCTGTCCGCTTCTTTTCATAGCGTTCCAGCACTTCCTTCAGTTCATCTGTCCCCGTGGAAATCAACATACCGGTGTCCCTCAACATCTCAAGGACGCTGTCCGGCAGCTTCCGCCATCTCTCACTGTGATCGTCCACCGCCACCGGGTCAAAGTGCTGTGGCAACAGGCGCACCACCGCACCGGTCCGGGCGTTATACACAACCCGAAGTGTGTCTGCCATCTGGAAAAAGTGATTGTACCGGGATAACTTTTCCATCATACCCGCCTCACCGGAATTCCCGTTTATTGACAAATGCCCGTGACGCCCGCCGCCACACTCAAGTTGTTCATTATCGACAAGTATATCACGGGACCATGAACATGTGAAAGTGCGAGTGTGTGGAGCAAGAAATCACTGTCCCGACAGGGATTAAAAAAGTTCCATCAGTTTCATAAAACCCTTTCGAATCTCCACATAATCACTGAGTCGAAGGGCTGCTTCTTTTTCAATGAGCCGCATGATGAAATCCGATACCGGTTCAGGAACCCGGGGTTCCACCGATTTCGGAGTTGCAGGCGTCCTGTACAAAACCGCATACATCAGTTCCGCCATATCTTCACCTGTGTAAGGAGCAATGCCGGTCACCATTTCGTAGATCATGATACCCACGGCATAGAAATCAACGGCGGGAGCCGCATTTTTGCTGCCGCCGAGACTCTCCGGCGGCACATACATGATGGTTCCGGCGACAAGTCCGGTCCGGGTCAATGTTGTGGCACCGGCCAGGCGTGCAAGTCCGAGGTCCAAAAGCTTGACGCAGGACCCTGCCAGGCTTACCGGGTCATCCACCTCATCAATCAGCCGAAAATCAGGCTCTGACAGGATCATGATATTTTCCGGTTTCACGTCCCGGTGGACAACACCTTTTTCATGGAGATAATGCAACGCATCGCAGAGAACGATTCCGATGGAGAGCACGGCTCGCACGCTCAAGCCCTCCTCCATCAAATCATGAAGGCAGGTGCCCTGACAGTATTCCATCACGTAGTAAAGACGGCCGCTCTCTTTCCCACTATCAAAAATCTTGACAATATTGGGATGGTCCATCTCCTGCCCCACGTGGCCCTCTCGCAGAAATCGTTTCTGGGCGTCTTCGTCCGCTATGTCGGAATCCATCACCTTCAGAGCAACCGTTTCTCCCCCTTTTTTTGAAACGGCCCGATACACGGTTCCCATACCGCCTCGCC
>QMQE01000136.1 GCA_003650445.1 Acidobacteriota bacterium
CGGTTATGTTTGCGGGACAGGCAAAAGCCGATTGGAGCAGATATAAGCCAGGGAAGATGGCAGATATCATTGAGGCACACAAGGAAACGGCTAAAGGGCTCAAGTTTCTGTTCACTGCAGATTCATTTCCCACTCTGGCATCGGTCACTTACCTGGGAAAGATCCGAAATATCCCTGAACAGAAGATGGCGTTTCTCGACAAATACCTGGTCAAGACACTCAGGAAGCCCGAATGGGTAAAGCTCTTCAAAAGAGAGATTCAGGTTCGTGAAGCTAAGCAGGTCTATTGGCTTCCGGTCCAGGAGCCGGTTCTGGGCTTCTTCCCAAAGGAAGTAAAAACGGGTGATGTTGTGAATCTGTATGTGATCTGGGCCGGTGGCGTCAGGATTGACAAGAAGATGGTGTGGATCTTTCTTGTAAATGAGTTCAACACCAAATCGGAGTCCGATAAATGAAGACGCAAGGGACAATGCGAAATCGATTACAATTTTAAGCCACAGAATTAAAGTCATAAAAGAGAGGGGCTTAATGAAATACATTCGCACATTCTTGATCTTGATGATGGTGGGAGTATTCGCTCATGTTTGCGGTACGGGCACGAGCAGGCTGGAGCGGATATAAGCCCGGGAAGATTGCCGATATCATTGAGGCAAACAAGAGCACAGCTGAGGGCTGTAAGTTTGTGTTCTCGGGGAAACGGTTTCCCACCTTGGCATCGGCACTTACCTGGGGAAGATTCGGAGTATCCCTAAGGAAAAGCTCGATTTTCTGTACAAGTACCTAAAAAGCGCGGAGAAACAATACCAAATTGCTTATAATTGCGTAAACTATAGAATTAAAAATCATAAAGAGGGGGCATGAGACATGTTCGTACAATTCAAAAGGGATGGGAAGTTGCCAGTCCCCGGTTTCCCATCACTTCCCCATCTTTTCCCTGCCTTTACCCCTACTCTTTCTAAGCATCTCCGCATGCGGAGATGCTTAGAAATTCAGATCAAAACGCTGGCCGTATTCGGGGACAGTTACTTTCCAGTGAAACTGGTTGCGGATTTTATCTGCCAGGGCCTGGGAGGCATCCGGTTCACCGTGGACGATGAAGATGCGTTCCGGCGGGCGGTTGAAGCCCATGAGCCAGGCGAGGATTTCTTCGTAATCCGCATGGCCGGAGTAGCCGGTTATGCTTTCGATAGCGGCGTTGATTGGAATCTGCCTGCCGTGAATTTTTACGGTGGACTTCCCTTCCATGATGGTCCGGCCTCGGGTGCCCTCTGCCTGGTATCCGATGAACAGGACTGTGTTCTGCATGCCGGGGAGCCGATGTTCCAGGTGGTGGAGGATGCGGCCGCCGGTAGCCATTCCGCTGGAGGATATGATAATGCCTGGGCCTTTTTCGTTATTTATGGATTTCGATTCATCTCGGGTGCGGCAGACCCGCAAGTTTTTGGGCTGAAATAAATCCTTATGTTCCAGTGCGAGACGGCGATTTTTCAGGTTCAGATCCGTAATGTGCTGTCCAAAAACTTCCGTGGTGGCGATTCCCATGGGAGAGTCAATGAATACAGGCAGTACGGGAAGACGCCCTTCTTCTTCGAGTCGTCGGATGGTGTACAGAAGGGTCTGGGTGCGGCCCACGGCAAAGGCTGGAATTACCAGCATCCCGCCCCGGTCAATACTCTCCATTACCACCCGGACCAGCTCGTCGTCTGAGGGATTGGCCCCATGGCGACGGTTTCCGTAGGTGGATTCCAGAATCAGGTAGTCCACGTTGTAAATCTGGGTGGGGTCCCGCAGTACCGGCCGGTCGGGACGGCCCAGGTCACCGGAAAACAGGATTTTTCTGGCTTCATCGTTGTGGCCCCGCTTGATATCCACAAAGGAAGAACCGAGGATATGGCCGGCATCCCGGAATTTGACCCGGGTGTTGTCATCCAGCTGGATTTCATCGCCGTAATGAACGGTTCTAAAACGGGAGAGCACGGCTTCCGCGTCCAATGTTGTGTAGAGGGGAAGCGCCGGGGCGTGGCGGGTGAATTTCTTTTTGTTGGCCCATCTGGCATCTTCTTCCTGAATGTGAGCGCTGTCTTTCAGCAGGATTTCGCAGAGTTCCCCGGTGGCATGGGTGGCATGAATTTTCCCGTTGAATCCTTCCCGTTGCAGTTTGGGCAGGTAGCCGGAGTGGTCCAGGTGGGCATGGGTCAGGAAAACACTGTCAATCATCCCCGCCGGAACGGGGAATTTTTCCCAGTTTTTCAACCGGTTCTGTTTACGTCCCTGGAAGAGGCCACAGTCAATGAGTATCTGCTTGCTGCCGATGTCCAGCAGATGACGGGATCCGGTGACTGTCCCTGTTGCGCCGTAAAATGTAATGGCGGTCATTTTATCCCCCTTCCGGCAGTTTTTGCCGGTTTTGCTGTGGTTTTTTCAAAAAAATTGCTCTTGATCTGTCTATTCATAGTGAAAACTGGACCCGCCGAGGAATTCCCGGAGAATGGATGTTGGAGGTATAAACCGGGAGGACAGGGGTTTGAAATAAGACAGAAATTTCAGCAGTCGTTTAACTTCTGCAAATTCCGGCTGGTTTTGGTACACCGCTTCCAACAGGGGTTCCGCGTGTTCTTTCAGCACGGCCAGTTCGTAGAGCAGTGCGGAATTGAACATGATGTCGGCGTTTTCCTGGTAGGGGAAAATGTTTTTTTCTTCTCCACGTCTCACCGACGGCCAGCGGTGCAGGGTTTCAAGCGCACTGTGTCCCCGGTACTTGTGATCCCGGACGATGCGCCGGATCAGGCGGTTGTCAGTGGTGGGGATGCGGTTCTGCCCGTCCACTGAAATCTGGGTCAGTGCCGAAACGTACACTTTGTAAGTCAGATCTTTGTCGATGCTTGGAATCAGTCGGGGGTTCAGCCCGTGAATTCCCTCAATGATAATGACATGGTCCTGGGAAATCTGCAGGGTCTGGCCGTCGGGCAGCGATTTTCCCAGTTGAAAGTCATAGCGGGGGAGCTGGACTTTTTCACCTGCCAGAAGCTTATTGAGATTTCGATTGAAGAGGGGAATGTCCAGTGCCTCCAGTGCTTCGAAATCGTAATCACCGTTTTCATCCTTTGGCGTCTTGTCCCGGTCCACGAAATAATTATCCAGTGAAATGGCAATTGGCTTCATGCCCGCTACCTTCAGCTGGACCCGCAAGCGTTTGGAAAAAGTGGTTTTCCCGGATGAAGACGGCCCGGAAATCAGCACGATTCGTATCCGATCCCGTTCCCGGCTGATGAGATCAGCCATCTGTGCGACCTTCTTTTCCTGCAGCGCTTCGGCAATCCGGATGATTTCCTGGCCGTGGTTGGGTTTCTCAATACAATCGTTGAGGTTACAGACATAGCCGAGGTTGAGAATCTCCGCCCACTGTTTGTGCTCCTGAAAGATTTCAAACATCTTATCCTGGGGAACTACATCCTCCAGCTTTGTCGGGTCCGACGGCCGGGGGAAGCGAAGGAGCATCCCGTCGTAGTATGGGACAAGGTCAAAGACCTGCAGCATACCTGTGGACGGAACCAGGTAACCGTAGAAGTAACCGATGGTGTTATCCAGGTAATACACCGAGGTGTAAAGTTCTACCCGTTCCCTGAACAGCTGTGCCTTTTCCTCCATTCCGACTTCGTGGAAGAGTTCCACAGCCTTTTCTGTTTCCATTTCCACACGGCGAAAAGGCATGTTGTTCCGGATCAATGCCTTCATGCGTTCCCGCAGCCTCGAAATGGTGTCCCGGTTCAATTTGCCGGGCAAGCCGTCAATTTCGCAGTAAAATCCCTTTGAAACCGAGTGTTCAATGGTCAGAAAGGCATTGGGGAACAGGTCTCGCACAGCCTTATGGAGGACAAAGCACAGGGAACGAACCACCATCCGCATCCCGTCCGGGTGGGTAATGTCAATGAACCGTACCCGTTTGGGTTTGAAAATGTTGTAATCCATTTCCTTTAACTCATTGTTAACCATGGCGCCGAGAATGGGGTATCGGGTCTGAATATTGAGTTGATCCGCAATCTCCGTGAGAGATGTCCCCAGCTCCCACTGTTTCTTTTCCCCTGTGTTTTCGCAATGAATTTCAATCATTCGTCTCATGCAGTGCCCTCCCGGATTCCGCTTGCTGTTTGAATTATCAGATAAATTGCCGCAGAAGTCCAGAGAAAGGCGGCAAAGCCGCCGTGGATGGTGGATGGTTTGTAAAAGGCAGGGAAGAGGCCAATTCCCTGTACCCCATTGAGTGAAGCCAGCCCTTTCTCAAAAAAAGACAGTTCTCAAATAAAAGCTTGACATTCTCGGGGGGGGTAAAATATATGATATATTAGTTTTAGTAAGGAGGAGACATGATTCGTAAAATAATACGTGTTATTGTGGTAACAGGATTCTTGTTCAGCATATTGACTGCCGTATGGCTTCATGCTGCAGGAAGTGGGACGATGTATTGTTTTTGCGAACTTCCACCAGAAACTTGTGGTTGCTTTTCTCAAAATGGAGACGTTTGTGTGGGGAATCGAGTTTCTTGCAATTTCAGTTTCTTCGATAGCTGCAATTATTATGACTGCGATGCACCGTGTTGCAAATCCAACGGCGACGAGGGAGGAGGAGGGGGACACGATCCGCTTGAATAGTACTCCCCGGCGGCTGGTATGTGAAATGACAAGACATTCCAGCCGCTTCTTCGTTTAAAGTTACATGTAAACCATTAAATACCATATAATCAGGAGATATTGGCATGAACAAATACTGGCTGCTTTTTCTTGGTGTTGTAGCCGTTGTTGCCTGCACATTTTTCTTAGTTTTGTTCTTGAAAACTGGTGAGTCACAAGGCATATCCATTATCCCTTCACTGGGGAAAGTTGGTCCGGGTTACATATTGGAAAGTGCACTATCAGAAGAGGATAAACAGGCAATTGGGAAAAGCCACAACGTATTTGATCTGTTCGACTTGGTGGGAATTGTGAAATTGGAGACCACCCTGGATGATTTTATTGTTTATGCCAGAAATGCATTCATACTTGGAGAATATATATTTATTCTGGATAATGTACAGAACAAAATTTATCGCTTTCGACAAGACGGGTCATTTGCGGGAACCATCGGAAAGACAGGTCAAGGGCCTGGAGAATTCCAGCGGCCTCATCTGTTGAAAAAGGTATTTGATAATTATCTCGGTGTATATTGCGCCGGTACCGGGAAGATACTGATTTATGACCAGGACGGGCAATTTATAATGGAATATAATCCCCAGAAATATGCAAAGAACAGGATACTGGGATTCAACTTTATCTGGGAGAGAAAAGACCGTCTGATTCGCAATGGATTCCGGCTATTTAAAGGTAAAGAACCGAGCGTTGCCAACGTAATGCTAAATCCAATGGACAAGAACAGAATCATTGGTGGCTTTGGTATGAGGCAAACACTTCCCGGCAACCTATGCTTCAAAGTTGAGCCAAGTACATTTGCTTTTAACCAGATTGGCGACACTATCTGGTACGGCTTACCGTTCAGCACAGATGTGGAGCTCTTTTCAGCGGATGGAAAGTTTATCAAACGGATTAAAAATCGTGGTCAGGACCGATTGCAGCCGTCTGATTTCCATGGAATACAGAGTACTAAGAGCTTGCGTTATCGTGAATTGTACAATAAAAAACGAAAATGCTTCGGCATCTTTTCTTCTCAAAATATGGTGTGTGTAGAGATTGGCGGAGGCAATTTTGATGTATACAGTAAAGCTGGTGAACTTCTGTGTAAGGATGTCTCCAATGACCGGCAGTTCCCTACTTTTTTCACAGGAGAAGGCAACACTATCATGAGCTTTAGGAGCCATGTTCTCAAGTCTTCAGAACTGATAAATAGAATTCAGGCCGCAGGACTGGAATTGCCTGAGGTTACTGATGAAGACACCTGTCTGTTCTTGTTTCAGGCAAAATATTGAAATGAAACTTATTGTACTTTCAACCGCAGGGGTCTGTTTGATTTTTGGCACTTCATTTTTCCTTGCACTGAGCCACGGAAACTCTAATAATATCAATACAACACAGTGGTTGAACGCTTTTGTTGAGGTACATACAGAGGCCACCAATGACAGTTCAGGATTTTTAATTGAACCGACAATAAGTTTTCTCGTTGTTGTGGCGATTCCACCGGATCCATGCGACATGTGTATACACAGCATGCTGAATCTGATTCATCGTACCAAATTGGATGCATTGGATGGTACGAGGGTATGTATTGTTGGGGACGAAAATGTAACTCAATCTCTCAGAAGGATAACTGCAAGTTTACACATGCGAATCTCAGCTTTCTGTGATTCTCCAAGAGACTTTCCCGCAGACCATATATCACTGTATTTTTATGATTTACGAACCGACAAATGCGTTGAAACTTTGTCGATTCGCTCGGAGAATCCATTCGACAACTCCACAGAAAATGCCCTAGTTGCGATAAAAAATCGCATGAAAAAACGGGCCCAAAAATCTGTTGATGCTAATCTTAATTAATAGTAAACATATGGGGTATGTTCATAATTCGCACGGCTTCTTTCCCCTGTATTTACTTAACCTTATCCCTCTGCTCTTTCGGAAGATGGCTTGCCTTGATGGGCGGGGCGGCTTGCAGATGAGATTTTCTACGGTATTATTGAATCGTTTTAACAGGAGGGGTGAGATGAGACTGGCTATGTTATTTGTGTGTATGCTAATGACGGCGGGATTAATGGCTCAGAATGTGGAATTCAGTGGGGATTGCCCGACGGCCATTGATCTGCAAAATCAACAGTTAGGGAAGAATATCAATCTAAAGGTCTTGAAAGATAACAGTAAGCTGGTTTTATTTTTTGGGCTGATGCAAACCGATGGGAAAAGTGCCGATGCTGAAAAGGGGCCGTGGTTGTCTGATCTGATATTCCTGTCAC
>QMQE01000137.1 GCA_003650445.1 Acidobacteriota bacterium
CCCCCATTCACCGTCAATATTTGCCGGATCAGATGGATAGCCGTAAGGAAAAACCGGGCTGAAATCATCGGAAATATTTTTCTTGCTCCCAATTGTCAGAGACGCCGTTACAAGATCGCCCCGCTTCAATTGGCCGTTGAGACTCGCGATGAATGCCTTGTAGCGGGAGCTTCCCTGGTTCGTATAAACGTTGATCTGGTTCCAATAGGGATTCAACCTTACCGGATTGGAATTTCCACCGAAATTTGTATCCCGGACAATAATTTCGTCCCGGCCCTTTGCGTACACAGCTTCCAGGTCCAGAAACATGCCGGTATCCCCTAATTTCTGGGTGACACCCACACTGGCCTGTGTCGCCTGGGGTGCTTTCAGGCTGGGGGCCAGCAGCGTACTGTCTGGTGGAAGGGGTACGCCTGAATTCTCAGGGTCTGCCGGATTCAGCCAGAACGCCGGTGGCAAGCCGAGCAGCATGCCATTC
Source organism: Acidobacteriota bacterium (assembly GCA_003650445.1). Taxonomy (GTDB): domain Bacteria; phylum Acidobacteriota; class Holophagae; order Thermotomaculales; family Thermotomaculaceae; genus UM-FILTER-49-7. The sequence continues at coordinate 479 of QMQE01000137.1, forward strand.
AGGTTAGAGTGAAGGACCCGTCCGGTCACCCCGTTCTGCTGCAATTCAGTGAAGGCAGGCACCAGCAGATACCGCCCGGTGAACAGACCGATACCGCCACGAACCACTGTTTCTCCATTCCCCTTCGTGTCCCAGACAAAAGAAAAACGCGGCTGGATATTATCCGTGTCTTTGCTTCTCTTTTCCGGTTCCAGAGGATGGGTGAAATCCGGGTTATTGCCATCGGAATCCAGGTCGTAACGGACGCCGAATGTCAACGTCAAATTGGAAGTGGCCTGCCAGTCATCCTGAATGAACGCGCCATAGAGCGTTGTGTCCTTGTCGACATCAGAAGAACCCACACCATAGGCATACAGGAGCGGGAGCGTCCGGTCATCGGTCAGATAAATCCATAATCCATTTTGATACAATGGGATGTCAGACTCTTCCGAAATCCACTGGATGGAACCGCCGAACTTAATATCATGGGTTGTGCCGCCAGCCATCACTTGCCAGTGATAGGTATCACTGATTCCATAATAATCTCCGCTTCCAAGAATGTGCCCCGTGATATTGGTTCCTGTCTGAAGTGTGGCACCGGATGAGAACCATTCCGCAGCCGCATTGGAATTGGTCGGCTCGTCATATTTCCTATGCCCCGCCTGGACATGTAACTCATTAAGTTGGTTGTCGCTGATGGCCCATGTGTGGTTCAGCACGAGATTCCAGTTGTTCCGGTCCAGCGCGTTTCCATAAGAAACATCTGCCACGCCGCCCACATGGAAATTATCCATATGATAATCTTCGTACACCAGTTTAGCGGTCAGGGTCTGGGAATCCGAGATCTGGTGATCCAGGCTGGCCATCAACATCAACTGATTGAAGGGATTGTCCACATCTGCTGCCTGGTCTGCAAATGCCCCACCGGGGCGAAACAGTGTAATGTTCTGTTCATTTACATATTCTGCTGACACAAAATAATGTGTCTGGTCTTTCACAATGGGCCCACCCACTGTAAAACCAGTCTGGTAGCGGGAAAAATCCTGAGTCCCCTCTTCAAGAGCCCCTTGTGTTCTCAGGGAATCTGACCGATAAAAAGCGAAAGCGGAACCATGAACCTCATTTGTACCGGACTTGGTCACGACAGCAAGTGCTCCGGCGGCAGAGTTCCCCACTTCCGTATCAAAGCGATTGGTAATGACCCGGAATTCCCGGATCGCGTCCTGACTGAATCGGGTACGGGCCAGTCCCAGTGCCTGATCCGTAAAATCCGCTCCATCTACAATAATAGTGGACTGGGACGCGTTTCCACTGGAGCCGATAACCGGAGAACCGGAAATAAAGCGATACGATCCCCGCTCCCGTTGAACACCCGGGGCGATGAATGCCAGTTTCTCAAAATCCCGGTTCGCCACCGGCAGCTGCTCAATCTGCTCCGGCACAATATTGGTGGATGTGTCCGATTTGTACACCTCCACCACCGGAACCTCTGCCGTCACAGTCACAGATGCAGATTCAGCCAGGGTCATCTTCAGACTCAACTTTGCCGTCTGTCCGGAATACAGCACCACACCCTTCTTTTGAATCGGGGAGAATCCGGTCAGCTCCACGGAAATATCATACGTCCCCGGCGGCAATGCCCGAAACAACGCCAGGCCCTGGGCATTGGTTACGGTCTGACGCTGCAACCCCGTTTCTCCATTAACCACCTTCACCGCAGCGCCAGGCACTGCCGTTTTTCCTGCGGCATCAAGGGTATGAACCTCAATGCTGCCCCGGGTTACCTGCGCTTGAACCGGAATGCCGCCAAACATCCCCCACAGGGCACAAAATGCCGTTACCAGGAGAATACCCATGTTAAATCGGTACGTCCTCACCTTTTTCTCAACCTCCATCATTCCCTCCCCGGCCTCAGCCGTGTAATTTTTGCGACTGCCCATCGTCATTCCCACGGGGCAGCACGCCATAACGCATGATTTTGATAAATTCTCCAATTGCCTGGCGATTATCCATGCCGAAATGCATGGGAACACCGAAACTCTTCTCCACTGTGAAAAAATAGAAAAACCAGCGAACAGCCAGCATCACGCCAACCAGCGGATCGCCTCCTGCCAATTCACCCTTTTTCCGTCGCTCTGACAGATTCTTTCCGTATTTTTCGGCAAACCGATCTGCCATCGTTTCATAGAACTTTCGAATATGCGCCCCTCGAAACTCAATTACATCCACATAAATCAGGAGAATCTTCCGGGAATGGCTGTTCACCACTTCTTCGATTGCTTCAGCAAGGTCCTCCAGATCATCGGGGAATTCTGCCTTTGAAAAAATGCGGTTCAGTTTCAATTTCGGATCGAGAACCACTTCCCAATACCGATCCAGCAGTCGCTGAAAAATGACCTCTTTATTTTTAAAATGATGATAAATATTCCCCACCGAAACCGAAGCTTTCTCTGCAATCTGGCGCATGGACGTTGCCCCGTACCCCTGGCTGGAAAAAAGTTCCAGTGCCGCCTCCAGCACTGCCTCAATGGAAATATCGGATTTCAATGCTTTTGCCCTTGCCATCCCGGCCTCCCTTTTCCATAACAAACCGAACGTTCGTTTTGTAATTTCCTTTAGTCTACCCAAGCCTCCCTGAACCTGTCAAGAGAAAAATGAAAGAAAATCAAATTCGGAGACAGGGAAACCAGAAACAGAAACCGGACTCACCGCAGAGTACGCAGAGACCGCTGAGGGGGAGGAGCGGAAAATGGGAAAAGAGGAGAATTTAACACAAAGACACGGAGACACAACGTTTAGAAACAGAAAGAATAATGTTCAGAGGGGAAAGAAAATGGCCAACTCCCCTCTTTCGCGCACTCGCACTTTCACTCGCACGCCTCTGCCTCCTACTCATCCCAAGGGGACTCACCAGCAGAGTACGCAGAGACCATCGAGGGAGATGAGGAAAAACGGGGGAGAATAGCCAATTCCCCTCTTTCGCGCACTCGCACTTTCACTCGCACGCTTCTGCCTCCTACCCCTACTCATCACCGGAGGGGCTTCTCGTCAGCAGCAGCATGACGGTGTAGATACCAAAGACAAAGATAAAGGTATCGGGAATGGCGGCGGGAGTGCCCAGAACCAGGAAGAAGATTATGGCGAGGTACTGGAAGCCCGGGGCCAGCACACTGGACAATTCCATGAAGTGGGTTTTGGGGGCCGGTGCGGTTTTCCCCGCCACAAATCGATCCAGAACAGCTACCCCCCTGTCCTGCCACAGATAAAAGATTCGATACAGGATGAACAGGATGCGAAGCGTCCGTGGGTCATCGTATTCGTAAGGGGAATCCCCGCTTTCTACCAAGCGGCTGGTTTTGTCCCCGTTGTGCTCAAACCGGTACCAGACTGCATAATAGTTGTAGATGGACCCTTGAAATATAAAGGCAAAGAAACCGGCAATCCGGGCTTCGATGGAAATGCCCGGGATTGCAAGGAAGAGTGCCAGGTTCCCGATAAAGTCCAGATTGGAGTCCAGAAAGCGCCCCACCCGGGATGGGCGGTTCTGAAGCCTGGCGAGGGAACCGTCCACGGCGTCAAAGAGGTTTTTCAGCGCAATCAGCAAAGCGGCAAACCCCATTGCCATCATTGTTCCCTGGTGAAGACAGATAGCCGCAATAAGCATCAACAGGAAATGAAACCAGGTGACCTGTGTGGCGCGAATGGGTGTCGGCACCAGCAGGCGGGCGATAAATACAGCGGCACCCCTGGCGTAATCACTCAGGTCAACGTAGGGAGAATCACTGATTTTCAGCCCGTCGGTTTTCTTCATAGGCAGATTTTACAGGATTTCCATGCAAACGCGACAGCAAAATGCTCTATAATTGATGTTAACGGAAGGGAGCTCAGAGATGAAGACGATTTCAGAAGGGCTGGTACACGTTTATACCGGCAATGGAAAAGGGAAGACAACGGCAGCGCTGGGGCTGGCAATCCGGGCTGCGGGGCGTGGTTTTCCAGTGTTCATCGGCCAGTTTATGAAGGGTGTCGTTTACGGGGAACTTGCCATTGAAAAGTTCACCGGGGGCCTGGTACAGATTCGTCAGTTCGGAACCGATTCACTTGTCCATACGGCGAACGAGAATGACCGGCGCCTGGCGAAGGCAGGGCTCAATACCTGCCGGGAAGCCATTCAGTCAGGGAAATATGCCATCTGCATGCTGGACGAGGTGAACATTGCCATTCACATGGGGCTTTTAAACGTGAAGTCCGTGGTTGAGGTCGTTCAAAACCGGCCCAGGGGTGTGGAAGTGGTTCTCACCGGCCGCTATGCACCACAGGAGATTCTGAATCTCGCCGATTACATTTCCGAAATGATAGAAATCCGGCATCCATACCAGAAAGGGATTCCGGCAAGGGAGGGGATTGAAAGATGAAGGTTTTTGCAATTTCACTGAAACAGAATACCATTCCGTTGTATCTGTTTGCCGCCCGTGCGTCGGACCTGACAAAGGTCGTCCGCCTCACCCATCGCAGCCGGGACGAACGCCTCGCGCTGCAGCGGACACTGGACCGCAAACGGCTGAAAGAAATCGCCCTCTACCTCCATGAACCCCATTCCCTCATTGCCAACAATATTATCCTGAATTTCGACAAATCCGTCCACTTTGAACCGGTGAAAACCAACAAGATTGAAAACGCGGGTTTTCTTACAATTCCGGACGATACGCCATGCGCAACCATCCTCGACGGCCAGCACCGGCTCATGGGGTTTCAGCTTTCAGACAAGGTGGACTTTGAACTCTCCTGCATCGGGTTTCTCAACCTTGATGAAACCCAGGCCGCTGACATTTTCACCGTCATCAATTCTACGCAGAAGCCACTGAGCAAAAGCCTGCTCCTCGACATCCGACACTACATCGGGAAGACAGAGGGGGAAGAAAAAAAGGCGACAGCCATCGCCCTTTATCTCAACAGCGATGCCAAAAGCATTCTCCACCGGCAAGTCCGGGTCGCACAGGGGGAAAAGGGCGTCATTTCGCTGGACAGTCTCGCCCGGCTCATCATGCCCTTTATTGACATAGGCGGCGTGCTGGAACGGGGCGTGAAGAAGCCGGAACCCATCTTTTCCCATTACATCAATGCGTTTTTCAAGCTGTACAAGCTGCCGGTAAATACTGCGACTCTGTCCGTCGCCCTGTCTCCTGTTTTTGAGCGGGTCATCCGTCGGGGCCGGACACTGGAAAAAGAGCCCTTTTCAGAAGCGGTTTTTCAGGAAATTCTGTCCCCGGTTTCTGATTTTCGTATGGACAGTGCCCTGTTCAAAAACCGGGAGGGCCGTACCCGGCTGATCCGGGAATTTTTAATGCGATTGCCCGAGGGAAAGAACAGGGAACTACAGGAATGGCTTTTGTGAAAACTTTTTTTACTGAAATCCGTTTAACAATCAGACAGGAGGAAGTATGGAGCTGACAATAACAATTGAAAACAAAGAGGGCACAGTTGTCATCTACCCCGATGGCTTTATTAACGCCCACACGGTGAACCAGTTTGAGGAAACCCTGCAGAACCTGGTGAAAGAAAAGCAGTATCGGCTCATTGTCAACGGGCAGAAACTGCAGTATATTTCCTCCGCCGGACTGGGCGCCCTGATGGGAGTGATCGAGGAAATCCGGGACAATGACGGGGACATTCACCTTTGCAGCCTAAGTGAAAGTGTCTTCAATGTATTCGATATTCTCGGGTTCACAGAACTCTACGAGATTTTTGACGAGGAGGCGCCTGCCATTCGCGCATTTGACAGGCACAACAGAAAATGAAACAATTTTTTAATGTTGATTTCGCAGCCGACACAATTTTTCTCAAGCTGGCAACAGACGTTACGATTTCTATGTGCCGGCTGGCGGGATTCAACGACACCACAGCCAAGGATATCTCCCTGGCAGTGGACGAAGCGGTAACCAACACCATCAAGCACGCCTATCATTTTGACAAGACAAAGCGGATTACCCTTCAATTTACCATCACCGAAGCCGAACTCACCATTGATATTCGCCACAACGGCATCCCGATTTCCGATACCGAAATTCATCTTCCGGACATGGAAGAATACATGAAGCAGTATCGGAAAGGAGGACTCGGCATCGTTTTGATGACGCGTATTATGGACAGTGTCGCCTACGGCAGTGTCGGAGACATCCACTACTGCCGCCTGGTCATGAAACGGGGCCAGCGCCATGCCAACTGACAGAACGAGGCTGATTGAGTGCTCATCCTTCCTTGAATTCGCAGCAAATGCCAATCAGATCCAGACCCGTCGGGAAATCTGTGACCACCTGCTCCTGACAGTCATGGGGCGCTTCGCCATTCCCAGGGGGCAGGTTGCCCTCTCAGATGGCAGCCAATACGGCCGGGGCAGCGACGGCAATGGCGATTTTTCCTCCCGCTTTCCCCTGACCTTCGCCGG
>QMQE01000138.1 GCA_003650445.1 Acidobacteriota bacterium
AGCCAAGAAAAAGACAGGAAAAGACAGGAAAAGACGGGGAGTATGCACCTTCTCTGTCTTTTTCTCTTTCCCACTCAACCTCAGCCTCAACCTTGTCCCTGCTTATCCCATAAAAAAAGCAGGCATTTCTGCCTGCTCAAATAGTTATGATGAAATGGAAAAGGGTTCTTACTTATTATTTGACCACGAAGACGATGGCGAACATGTAGAGCACCAGCGACTCGATAAAGGCCAGACCAATCAACAAAGTGGTCCGGATATTACCGGTTGCGCCGGGATTCCGCGCCGTGCCTTCGCATGCTGCCACAACTGCCTTACCCTGTCCGATAGCACCGAACGCAGCGGCAAAGCCCATAGCCAGCGCGCCGGCAACAGCCCCGTAGGGGATACCGGTGGACGCTGCCTCGGCAGCATGTGTCGCCGCTTCCTGTGCGATTGCCGGTTGAACGGCAAACAGCACTGCGGCAACGGTGACGGAGAACAACAAGAATCTCTTCATAGAACCTCCAGAATATGATCTATGCTCAACGGCTTCGGAAACCGTTAAGAATCTTAAATATCAGTGCGATTCCGCAACCGCGCCGGAAAGGTAAATAATCGTCAGTAACACGAAAACCAGTGTCTGAATAAAACAGACGAACAGGCCCAGCCCCAAGAGCGGAACCGGGAGTAGAAACGGTACCAGGGCGAGAAAAACGCCCAGTACAATGTGGTCTCCCACCATGTTGACAAAAAGACGAATCGCCAGCGAAAAGGGCCGGGCGAAATGGGAGATGATTTCAATGGGAATGAAGAGAATGGACATGGGAATCCGGAGCGCCAGCGGCCCCCTGGGGGCAATAAACTGTTCCAGGTAACCCAGCCCGTGTTCCTTGAACCCATGATAGTTGTAGTATAGAAACACGGCAACGGCACAAGCCGCGGTAGTGTTGAGATTGCCGGTTGCCGGCGTAAAACCGGGAACCAGCCCGATGGCGTTGGAGATAAAGATAAAAATGCCAAGTGCGGTGACAAAGGGTAAAAACTGATGGCCCCGTTTTCCGATATTGTCCATCAACATTCCGTCCATGGCCTTGAGAACCCCTTCGTAGAACTGCTGTGCCGGGCTGGGGACAAGTTCCGGCGACTTTCTCAGCAGCACGAACACAACGATTGAAATGACAAAAACAAGGCTTGTCATCACTACCTGATCCGGGATCTGGACGTGAAAGATTGAATTAATCAGCAACGTTAGAATCGAGACTTCCTGATGCATCCTTCTGGTTCCCTCCATCTAAAAAAGGATAGGCAATGAGGGCGAACACAACCGCCGTCAAGCCTGCAAATGCCGGAATTTTTAAAAAATACCGCCACGAAACTATAGCATAGAGCAAAAGCCCAATCAAGGGGTAGCGCAACATTCCAAGGATGAGTACCAGCGCGCCTTTCCCGGGATTTTTCTGCACGACTTTCCGGGTCAGTGCTTCGAGATAAATAAAATTTACCGCAACAATCAAGAAGGTAGCCACGAAATTCAGCACCGCGTACCGGCCGCCCCAGATGGAAAAACCCACGCAACCGGCAATGCCGTAAGCGATTATGCCCAGCTTGATTTTCCCTTCCGTTGTTACCGGGAGCTTCATTCCTTTCCCTCTTCTTCCTGCTCTTCCTTTTCAATTCGGCTCAGTTCGGCATTGAGACGAAACACATTCATAAATGCCGCGGCCACTCCGAATATACTGAAAACAATGGTCAGTATCGGGTACAGATCGAGCCACTTATCCAGATAATGTCCCATCAGATAGCCAATTCCGATACTCACTGGAAACTGAATCCCCACCGATGTCAGTTCCGCCATAATTCTTCTGCGCCGATTGTCCTTTCCCTCATTCATAACATCAGCATACCGCAAGTGCCAGTGCGAGTGCAAGCGTAAGTCCTGAAAGATAAAAATGCAGAGTGGGCTGACCTTCTGTCACGAACCGGCACTATTACTTTTTTTTAATGGTAAGGGTCATGGTGAAGCGGGCCACCGGATCGTCACCGGCGGTGGAAGGAACGGTGACAATGATATTCAGGGGCATTTCCTGCCGTTCTCCGGTTTCAGCCGCTTTTTCAACCAGCCGGTCAATCTCTTTCCCCTCAGTGCAGGTAAAAAAAACATCAGCATCGGGGCGGCGGAGGAAATCCCCGTGGATATCCTTAAATAGAAGGTTAATGGGAACGCCGGATTCGTCAATTCGGCGCCACGCCATCAGGCCCGCGGCAACTTCCGCCCCGACAACCAGTGCGCCGATATACATGGAGCCCAGATGGTTTTTTGTCCTTCTTCGGAGGGGGATTTTTACGACAATTTTCTCGTCAGTCAGTTCCACAATGGAGGGCCGGGTAAAAAAGAGCATCGGAATCTTCGTAATCCCCAGCCACCTTGTGGACAATGTCGCCCGCGTTGTCAGTGAAAAAAAACGTTCCAGCATTATTCGGCCCCTCCGTTAGTCTGTCATTCAGTTGAAAAGCTTACCGGTTTTCATTTCCGAAGTAAAGCGGCAAGTTTCACCATGGCCATCGCAGAGACCAAAAAGCTCATTTATCGCGGAGAGTCACGGAATGTATTGAATGTCAACGCCGGGAACGACCCAGTCAATGTGTACCGGAACGTTGTTGGTTCCCCCGAATCCGGCGTTGTTACCATTGGCAAAGTGGGCGGAACCGGAAATTTTTTCCGCCGTGAGGATGCTCCAACCGTGTTTCGCAATGTATGCTTCATTGAGCATGGGATTGGTGCCGATACCCAGTTCTGCCAGTACGTTGAAATTGTCCTGTTCCAGGATAAGGGGCTTGATATTTCGATCAATCCATGTCTGTTGTTCGATACCATCTCCTTCAATTTTTACAAAACGGTTGTTCTTTACGGTAAATTTCACCGGAAACGGCAATGGAATCTGGCCGCCCCAGCCGGCAGGCACGGTGAAAAACCCTTCCGAGCCGCCTTCTTCTTCCGGCAAAGCGTAGGCCTCCGCACCGGGGAGGTTGCCGAAGGCGCCGGGTGTGTTCAGCATGCCGGTGGAGGCATGGGCGCTTTCCGGTACGATTTCAATGCGCATGTCAGTGCCCGGCGCGGTGACCCGGACATAGCGGCTGGCAGCCAGTTTTTCCTGAATTTTCCGTGTTTCCTCCGCGAGTTTTTCGTAGTCGGTGTCCATGGGGCCGTTTTGTTCAAACATGTCTAAGGTGAAACCCGGCATACTGGCAATCCGGGTGCCGGTTGCGGAAATCGCCTTTCGGAAGGGGGTGTGGCTCAATGAAAATGCCGTGGGCATAAACAGAATGTCATAGCCTTTTGCGGTTTCATAGAGCGCCGGTACAGCGTCCACTCCATTTCGGGCTTCGTCCGGTGTGTAGCGAAGGAGGGATGGTTCCACTCCATTTGCGCGGAAAACCCGGGCCATCCGCTGGCAGAGTTCCCGGGAGGCCTGGAATTTTTCCCGGAATTTGTCTCCCAGTTCCGGTTTCCATTCCTGAAGGATAATGCCGACGGATTCTCCGGGTTTGTACCCGAGGTTTACCGTTAGTGCGTTCATGATGGCTCTGTCAATGGCGTTCATGTTTCCCTCCTGAGGTGAATTGGTTTCGATTTATCTCCCGGTGAAGAGTTTAACGAAGAAAAGAAATAGCAGGGCAAGTCCCCCCAGGGCAAAAAGTAAACCGAGGCCCACATAGAGAAAACTGGTGAATCCGGCTTTTCTTTCCAGTACGCTGTGCATCGGCGCATCCGGGTCAAAGTACACCTGCACCTTCTTTCCCACCGGATAATCTGCTACAACTTCTTGTGCGTGGGCCGGTGTGTTGGTGGAATAGTCGCCGAATGAGATGCGCCCTGAAAGATATTCCTGCCCTTCTACCCTGTAATTGTATCTGACATCACCCTTGTAGCTGTAATGTCGCTTTCCTTTTTTATCGGTGGATTTCAGCACTCGGACAACATTGGAGCTGACAACAGCCCCCTGTACATGGGGCCAGGCTTTACTGGCATGGACCATCTTCAGATTTTGAACGGAACTGAAGAGGAGAAAAATTCCCAGCCCTCCGAAAATAAGTGCACCGAGAAATAACCCCGTTTTTGAATTCTGGTTTTTATTCGACATGTGTTCCCCCTGCTCTGTTTTTGAATATTCAGTATAGCATGGCCTGAGGGGTTCGTTCAGTTTTCAGGGAAGCTGTTGTTGTGATATGTCAGGCTTTTTGAACATTATAATATGCTCTTTAACAGTCAATTAGATATTGTTACATGGAGACTGCCCACTGCCGTTTTTTCGTTTTTTGTGATATTCTTGGGGCTGAGAAACTGAATACGGGAGGCACGTGATGGATTTCGCAGTGAGTGAAGAAACCAGAGAAATGCTGAACTTGATGGAACAGTTTGTGCGAAAGGAACTGATTCCCATGGAAACCGCGTTTTTAACCAAAAGTTTTGCCGAAATTGAACCGGAAATTGAGAAGAAACGCAAAAAAGTTCGGCAAATGGGGCTCTGGGCACCGGCACAGCCCAAAGATTACGGTGGCATGGGGCTTTCGCTGATGGATTTCGCCCTTGTTTCTGAGGTGCTGGGCCAGACTCCGCTGGGACATTATGTGTTCGGCTGCCACGCGCCGGATGCCGGGAATATTGAAATCCTCTACGACCATGGCACGGCGGAACAGAAGAAAAAGTGGCTGGAACCGCTGGTGAAGGGCGAAATCCGAAGCTGTTTTTCCATGACGGAGGTGGAACTCCCCGGTTCCAACCCTGTGATGATGGATACCACGGCGGTGAAGGACGGCGACGATTACGTCATCAACGGTCAGAAATGGTACACCACAGCAGCGGATGGCTCCGCTTTTGCCATTGTTATGGCGGTGACGAATCCGGATGCGGCACCCCATAAACAGGCCAGTATGATTATTGTCCCCACCGGCACACCGGGATTCGACCTGGTACGAAACATTGCGGTGATGGGGCATACCGAAGACGGTGCGTTCAGCCACGGCGAGGTGCTTTACCACAGCTGCCGGGTGCCGCAGTCCAATCTGCTTGGGCCGGAGGGCGCGGGGTTCAGAATTGCCCAGGAACGCCTTGCGCCGGGAAGAATCCATCATACGATGCGTTGGCTTGGCATCTGCCGCCGGGCACTGGACCTGATGTGCAAACGGGCGGTAACCCGTCCCATCGCTCCGGGAAAGGTTCTGGCAGACAAGGAAATTATTCAGGCATGGATTGCAGAAAGTGCAGCGGAAATCGCGGCAGCCCGGGCATTAACCATTGAAACCGCATGGAAAATTGAAAACTACGGTTTCAAGGAAGTTCGGGAAGAAATTTCTATGATTAAATTCGTGGTAGCAAACGTGATGCAGCGGGTGGTGGACCGTGCACTACAGGTGTACGGTGGCCTTGGCATGACAGATGACACGATTATCGCGTTCTTCTATCGTCAGGAACGGGCATCCCGAATTTATGACGGTGCCGATGAGGTTCACAAGTTGTCCCTTGCCCGACGGATTCTGAAACCGTACCGGGCCAAAGCAGATGAACTGAAGGAGGGTAACGGTGTCTTTCGATGACGCGACCCGGGCCCCTCTTCCAGGTGAAGAGTTGGACATCGGGCGGCTGTCAGATTTTCTGAAACAGGAGCGCCCGGGCCTGAAAGGAGAAATTGAAATCGCCCAGTTTTCCTCCGGCCACTCCAACCTGACCTACCTGGTAAAGGTGGGAGAAGATGAACTGGTTCTGCGCCGGCCCCCCTTTGGCAAAAAGCCTAAAAGCGGCCACGACATGCACCGGGAATGGACAGTACTCAACGCGCTGAACCATCATTTTCCCTACATCCCGGAACCGGTGGCGTATTGTGAAGACCCTGCGGTTCTCGGGGCGCCATTTTTTCTGATGCGTCGGATCCGCGGGTTCATCCCCCGCCGGGATCTCCCAAAAGAGCTTGGAATTGAACCGGCTGCAATGCGCCATCTCTGTGAGCAGGTTGTGGATGTCCACCGGGAACTCCACGACCTGGATTATCATGGCCTTAACATGGACAGTCTCGGCCACCCGGATGGCTACGTCAAGCGGCAGATTGAGGGCTGGAGCCGGCGCTACCGGGACGCCCGTACGCCGGATGTGCCGGATTTTGAGGACACAATGGCCTGGCTCAGCGCCAACCAGCCACCGGAACGGGGCGCTGCCATCATCCACAACGACTACCGCTTTGATAATATCGTCCTGGATGATTCCCTGAACGTTATCGGTGTGCTGGACTGGGAAATGGCCACTATCGGCGATCCGCTGATGGATCTGGGTGCTTCACTGGCGTATTGGGTGGAACCGGGCGACGGGCCGGGAATGGAGGCCATTCGGCTGGTTCCCACCACAGAGCCCGGTTCACTGACCCGTCGGGAAGTGGTGAACCGCTACCTCGCCGGCAGCGGCCATGAAGAGGTGGACTTCACATTCTACTACGTGTACGGCCTCTTTCGCCTTGCGGGGATTGCCCAGCAGATTTATTACCGCTTCTACAACGGGCAGACAAAAGACCCACGCTTCGGCCGGCTGGGGAAAGCGGTACATGTCCTGGAAAATGCTGCCCGCCGGAACATCGAAGAGGGGCACATCTAAATCTTTGAACTGAAAAAAAACGGATAGAAGGAGACAGCTATGAACAAAACACCTGCACTGGATTTCAGTGGGGAAACCGCCCTTGTAACCGGTGCCAGCCGGGGAATCGGCGAAGCGATTGCCCGCTCCCTGGCAGAACTTGGAGCGGACGTCATCATCGTTTCCCGTAAACTTGAATCACTTGAAGCAGTGGCAAACTCCATCGGGGACAGA
>QMQE01000139.1 GCA_003650445.1 Acidobacteriota bacterium
GTCGGGGGAGAATGAAGCATCTGTTTTATCTCCCTCACCGGAGGTGATTTTCAGAGGATTTGTTCCATCCGGATTCATTACATAGATATCCCATTGCCCCCCGGAAAACTTCTGATAGAGGATGAAATTTCCTGCGGGAGACCAATTGGGTTGCCGGCAGTCATCTGCTACTCCCGTGAGGGCCTGGCAGGGGCCGCTTCCATCAATTTTGAATCTGGTAATCACACCGTTTTCCTCCACATCTTCTCTGTGGGACTCAAACACCACCCACTGGCCATCGGGAGAAAAAGAAGGTTCATACGCAACATCCCCACTCCTGTCCGTGACCTTTGTCTCGTCTCCCGGCTGTCCGTCTTCGTCAATGATGTAAATTTCATCATGGGGCTCCCTTGATGAAGAAAAAACAATTTTTCTCGTATTTGAATTCCACACGGATCCCGGCAGGTTCACATTTCCACTCCCTTCGGATACCAGTGTTTTCAGGCATTGGCTCTCCGGTGAAAAAATAAAGAGGTCAGCCGGCCCTTCGTTGTAGCGCGTTGTGAATCGCGTGAAGAGAATGCGTTTCCCATCCGGAGACCAGGCAGGGTTCTGCACACTCCCGCTCACAAGGGCCCTCAATTGGCAGGCGCCATCCCCTCGCCGATTTTCCCCCTGAAATTCCTCTCCGTGATTTTCCCAGAAAAGCTGGATTTCCCATTCTGTCTTTTCATCCGGCAGATTGAAACACCGGGTTTTCTCCATAGCGGAAGAATCCACTACGTTAAACACCAGTTTGTTGGTAATTTTCGCCAGCACAGCCCCGCTGTCCTGACTCATTTCATCATCCGCCGTTGTAGTTCCATTGGTCAGCGATGTCAGATAACCGTGTGCGTCATCAATATTTATCGGCGTATTCTCCTCATCCACCGTCACATTATCTCTTCCCAGGATTTCAGCCAGCGCCTGCCTGGCATCCCCATTGGCCAGAATACTGCGGGCATTTACGATGGCCAGATTTGTTTCAGGGCTGTGTGTAACTGTCCTGTCTGGAATTCTGTACAACCAGGTTTGGTCCGAACCGTTGGTGGTTGTTTGAATTTGAAGCCCCAGCTTGAACGTTCCATAGGGGCAGGTATTTTCATCCACAATTGTTTCAGAGTTGAAATTTACCAGGTATGGCTTTGCGGCGCTTTCCGGATGAGAAGCCCTGCTGAATTCCCCCAGTGTCCCGGTTTCGTTCCAACTGTCATCAAAGGCGAGGAGGGCATAACCGGTAACCGTACCCTTCACCGAATCCCTCATTTTTACAATGAAATGGCTGAAAAAGGTGTCATTATCTTCCACATCGACATTCATCGTTCCGGTAAGTGGCGTTGCGGCACGCACAAAGCCACGGGTTTCATTGACGAGAAAAGGATGAATCTCCAGCGGGCTGATGTTCGCGGCATCCTCGCCAATCATCCAGTTGTGAATTTCATTTCCATCCACCTGTTTCAGCCCCCCCTGAAGAGCGTACATCATCACTTCACGGTTTTCAGACACCGGCGCTGTGGCTTCACAGCCATAAACAATAATCTGTCGAACCTGGCCGCGAATATTGTCCAGGCCGGCGCTTTTCAACAGGCTGCCCACCGTTGCCGCCTGCTTGCTCGTAGAATTCACCGTATACTGCTGTGTTCCGACAATTTCCCCGGTTTCCGTCCGGTATTCCAGAACCAGTTTCTGTTCTTCGCTGCCGAGGTTCACAAAAGCTAAACCGGTCCAGATACCCGCCTCGCTTTCCCCGGCATCTTTTGAATCCGCAAGGGGAATACAACAGACATGGCGAGGCGGAACACCGCCGTCCACACTGTTCAGGTATCCGCCGGTATCGGGCAGGAGCAGGGCAACACCACCCATAATCGGCCAATTAGCCCCACCAGGTTCGCCTCCGAACAATTCTCCACCCATAATCGGCTTTTCAGCCAAAATTTCGGCAAATCCCGCCCCCGTCGGCATTCCAAAATTCTGAATCAGGTCAACCTGTTTCCCAAAGGGGGGAAGCTCAGACTCGAAGTCATCAATTCCGGCGTTGCCGGGGTCTGCGTCAAGGTGAACCCCGCTGGAGTCGTAATACCGGATGAAAAACTTCACGGTTTCATTCCAGGGATTGTTCAACACCAGCCCTGTCCACCAGTAATACCCGTCCGCTGCAATATGCGGCACAATCAGTTCCTCAAATGCCGGGATGTTGCCGAAAGCGCCGCCGGATTCGCCATTCACCTTCATAAACACTGTATTGTTCACAAGATTATCCACCGGGCTCACATTCCCGCCCTTCTCTTTCTGCTGCACAAGTTCACTTTTTATCTGCATCCACGTGGCATCGGCCGGGACAAGCCCGCCAAACAAATTTTTCATATTGAAACTGGCGCTGCTTCTGCCGGTGTTGAGATCAGGCATAACAAAGCCGTAGCCATTGGCCATACCGTCAAAAGCAAAGGCTTCCAGGCGAGGATAGACTGTTCCGGTAACTACACTTTCCCTGTCGTCAATCCTTGCCACATTGTTCAGAAAATTCCAGTATTCTCCATTGTTTGTAAAATGAAGGTTGTACACTTCAGCGCTGCCGTCAATGGGGGCCGGAACCATCGCCCGCTGGTCACCGCTTTTGTAAATCACCCAGCCATCTATTTTGTTGCCGACTGAAACCTCAATGAACCCGATATCACCGGGATTCTGAATGGAAGGAAACAACTCAGACAACTCAATCCTGAAAAGATTGCCATCAAAAATCTCACCGGTTTTGTCCACACTGGCCAGAAGTGTCCCCGCCTCGTCGTAGGCGCCGAACACCACCAAATCCTGACTGCCCGGATTCAACGTATCATTTTTTATCAAAACAATTTCCATATCATAGCCCTTTGCCGCAAGCACATAATTTTTAAACGTGTCTGCGGCAACAGCCTTGTCACAGGCAGCAAAGAAGGTGGACAAAACCACGACAAAATAAATCCCGAAGCGCCATCCATTCCGAGCTATTGTAAAGAAACACGAGTGAGACAGATTCTTCCACAGTGTCATTCTGTTCATAGTGAACCTCCGCTGCCACCTATTTTCGGATTGTTGTTTACAGTCTATCACAGGTGGGAAAAAGTTTGAAAGAATGTCCCCCTCCAAACTTTGGTTTGTCTGCTCCGTAAAGAATATCGTGTATAATTCACTCAAGCTGTTTTGGGAGGTTCCATGAAAAAACTGTTACTTTTTATTGTTATTGCCGTAAGTAGTCTGCCGCTTCTGGCCGGGCCGGATCTGGCCGAACTATCCGAAAAAGCGGATCAATACCAGGGAAAATTTGACGCGGTTACCCTGCTGGAGGACACAAGTGTCAATGTCGCGCCTTCCGGGATGACCCACACGGTGGAAACCACCGCAATCAAAGTCCTCAATGACCGGGGGTGCCGGCACTATCAGACGGTCAGTTTCTTTTATGACCCCCTGACCCAGATTCGGCAGGTACTTTCGGCCGAGGTTATCCACGGGGACGGAACTAAAACTGAAATCCCGCTGGATAGAGTCAGGAGCTACCCCCAGCCGGCCCGATGGATTTACTGGCCCAATACCCGGATATCAATTCCTTTCGGGTTGCTGAAACCGGGGGACATTGTCCGCTACAAGGTGGAGATGAAGGGATTTTCCTACGCCCTTCTCGACAAAACTGCTGGAGACAATGACAGCCGATTCCAACCACCGATGAAAGGCCAGTTCTACGCCATTGTTCATTTTCAGGGATTCTCCCCCATCCTCTACAAGTCCTATTCTGTGGAACTGCCAAAGGACAAACCCATTCAGTACAAGTTCTTCAACGGGGAAGTCACTCCCATGGCAGCATTTACAGATGGCGGCATGAAATACACATTTACCAAAGAAAATATCCAACCGGTGAAGCGGGAACCCCACATGGTGGACATCTCCAACATCTGCGAGAAACTTCTGATCTCCACCACTGTTTCATGGAAAGACAAATCCGAATGGTTTTACAGTGTCAACGAGGATTTCGCGTTCAATTTCACTCCGGAAATCAAAAAGAAAGTAGATGAAATCACAGGAAAATGCAAAACAGACAAAGAAAAGATCGACAAATTGAACCACTGGGTTGCCCACTACATCCGGTATTCCGGGCTTTCTATGGGTGAGGGAGAGGGCTATACACTCCATCCCGCTGACATGAACTACCGCGACCGGCAAGGCGTCTGCAAGGACAAAGCCAGCATGTTGATTTCATTTCTACGGGCAGCCGGCTTCAACGCCTATCCCGCCATGACCATGGCTGGGGCAAGGATTGAAAATTTTCCCGCCGACCACTTTAACCACTGTGTAGTGGCACTCAGGGAAAAAGACGGCAGTTTCAGGATGTTGGACCCCACCTGGGTCCCATGGGTTCGGGAAGAGTGGTCTTCAGCGGAGCAGGAACAGCAGTACCTCGTGGGGTACAAAGACGGCCAGCCCCTTCGTACCACCCCGTACTCCCCACCGGAAAAGCATTTTTACCGCATTGCCTCCAAGTGCCGGATTGACAGGAAAGGAACACTATCCGGCACACTGGCCCTCACTGCAGAAGGCCAGACCGATGCGAGAATCCGCCGTTACGCCCAGCGCCTCTTCAAAAACGAGCGGGATGCCTACTTCACTGGAATTATCCGGCAGGCCTTTCCCGGTGCAGTCATCAAAAAGCTGCGCTATCAGGATCCCTGGGATATTTCAAAAAACATGACAGCAACAATTTCTTTCAAAATTCCGCATTTTGCGACAGTAAAGGGAAATTCCTTCTACTTCCGTTCTCCGGCATTGTTGTACGCCGCGGGCGACCCGGCCAACAGAATGCTGAAATGGAAATTCACCGACAAAAAGAAACGGAAATACGGGTTTCGTTCCTCCTGCACCAAGCTCATTGAAATCCGGGAAACGATTCAACTTCCAGACACACTGGACACGGCGCACTCCAGGCTCCCTAAAAAAGCCGACAAAATTTCGGGGAAGTTTGCAGGCCTGAATTTATCGATCGCAGCGGACAATAGCATTATCAAAACGACCGCCACCCTTTCGCTGAAGAAACGGGTGTACCCGGCGAATGCGTGGCAGAACGTCGCAGATGCCGTCGGTGGATTCCAGAAGGCAGCAAATGCCTGGCTTAAAGCTGCGATTTCGGGGGGTGCAAAATGAAACGCTTACTTTTTCTAATTCTGCTTCCATTTCTCTGTGCATTTACCGTAACTGCTACGCCGCCCGCTGTCGTGATTCAATCTGAATCCGTTGCCATACACGTTAAAGCCGACGGCTCTGTGGAACGAAATGTGTCCATAACAATGAAACTCAACACCTTTCAGGCCCTCAGAACCGTCGGAGAGTGGTTTTACAGCTACAACCCAAAACTGGAACAGGTGGAAATCCTGAAATCCGTCACCATCCACAAAGACGGCAGCCGCTTTCCGGCTCCGAAAAATGCCATTTTAGATCAGACGCCTTCATCGGTGGAAAATGCCCCTGACTTCAGTAACATCAGGGAAAAGATGGTATCTCATACCGGGCTGGAACCGGGCTGCACCGTGGAATTTCAGTATAAAACAACCGATCTGGAACCCCACCGCATCGGAGTGCTGGAACCCATGGGAGGGCCGTGGCCGATCCACAGAAAGACCGTAAGTGTCCAACTGGACTGTAAAGCAGACATTCACGTAAACGGTTCAATCAGGAAAACCGCAAACGGGGCCTACGAAGTGAAAAACACAAGGTCAATGCGCCCGGCATTTGGATTTTCCAATACAACTGACCTGCCGTTTCTATACATTGAAATTGATACCCCTGTAAGCCGACTGAAGCGCCTCATGGAAAAAGAAGACAACCCGGCATCGGCTGTCCCCGCACTGCTGAAGCTGAAAAGAGGAAGCACGGCAATGGAGGTAGAAACCGCGTTGAATCACCTGCTGAATAAACAACTGGTGACCATCCACCTGGAACCGGAACTCACCGGCTGGGGAATTCGGCCCCTGACCCGGATTGTGTGTTCCGGCTATGCCACTCCCCTTGAGAAAACCATACTGGGCCACGCAGTGCTGCAGGCGTATAACATTCCCCATACCGCCCTTTTGAAGACCGATAAAATTGGCGCAGTACCCATCGCCACCGGCGCGGAATTTCAACTGAATGCCGGGCTTTGCACCCTCAATGCCGCGCATCAATGGAAACCCGCGTTCCTGCTCTATGGAGATACCCTGCCCGAACCGGTGCAGACTGCCGTATTCGTCACAACGAACCTGAAAGAACAGAAAGACGGCACATTCACTGGCACAATAACGGCCCAAAAGAAGGGAAACGGGGCAAATTTCTCACTTTCCGCCCTGAATCCGGTCAAAGATGCCACTGTCTCCAATGAAACCGTCCTTACAAGAACAGAAAACAACCTTGTAAAGACTGGAAAACTCACATTGAAACTGAAGAACGGACAGATTCAGCTGAACCCGGTTCTGGCGCAAACCCTTCACCTCCCGGCACTGGAACACGCAATTTTGAACGCGACCTCAATCCGAATGCCGGAGCCCTGCACCGGAGTCGTCCATCTCACCATTGAATTCGCAAAGAAACCGGAAACGGCACTGCCAGCTGAACTGAAAGCCACCAACCGCTTCGGCAACTCAAGTACAGCTTGGAATCTCCAGGGGAAATCCCTGACAGTTGAACAAAACTTCCAGGTTTCCCGGTTCAAGGTAGAAGCAGATGGATTCGGAAAAATAAACGAACTCCTCATACCGATTCTGAACCTGACCGAATCCGTCGCCTTCTTAAATTAAGGAAGGAACAATGACAAAAAAGAGA
>QMQE01000140.1 GCA_003650445.1 Acidobacteriota bacterium
CACCTGACTCTTTCTTCAGGATTTAAGGCGAATCAACCATGCCCCGCTGCCACCAAGTTTCTTCGGCGCTTCTGCAAACCACAAGATCCACTTAGCTCCCTCGTTGTTCAGCCAGCGTCGCACAAATTCGCGAAGGACACCTTTCTTTTCCGAATGATGCCCTTTGCCAGTGATCACCAGAACGGTTCGGTCTCCAACTCCTGCCGCCTGGCGAAAAAAACCAATGAGTAGTGATGCCGACTCCTCCTTTGTTTTGAGGTGAAGATCCAATTCAGCATCTATCTCGGGATCAAAAGATTTATGAATCGTTCGTTGTAAAATTTTTGACCTTCCGGAAGGAAAATCAGATGGCACACAAATGCCCGGGCCCTGCTCCATTTTCTTCAGCGATTTCTCAAACAACTCTTTTTCTTCCCGCTCCCGGCGCCTCTCCTGAGCGAGAAAAACATCCCTCCATTCCTCATCGGAAATATGCTTCATTTCCGCCTCAGAACCAGTATCATCCTCCAGGAATCCCGACTGTTGTCCAGGGGGTTATCCAGTTTAAACGACCCCCTGGCATCCACCAGTTCAAAACATCCATTACATTGAATCATCAGTATCATTTCCTGATACAGATAAATCCGATATCTATCCTGCATATCGACAGTGAGTTTTCTCCCCCCGTCCTTTACAACAATGTGAGGTGAGGACTCAGTCTGGTGTGTCAGGACATCAACATCGGTACGCCCATGGTCCCAGTCCACTTCCACTTCAATCTGCCCCCTGGATTCAACCCAGGTATTGGCAGTGGAAGGCCGGTTTGTAATAAAATCTCTCGGGTGATTCAGTTCCACAATGTAAATACCCCCACTCTCCAGTGCATCCGCAACGCGACCCAGATGAGCAAGGGCATCTTCATTTTTTAACAGGTAGTTAAAACCAGTTAACAGATTGATTGCAACCCCATATTTCCGGTTGTTTTCAAACGCCACCATATTATCCACCCAGATATGTGAATCAAAGCACGCGTTGTCCACCTTCTTTTTGGCAAAATCAACCATACTCGGGGAAATATCAAAACCGTCCACCTCATACCCACGGCGAAGCAACTGTTCCAGATGTGAACCTGTTCCACATGCAATATCCAACATTGCTGAATTCTCACACAGCCCAAAGAGACTGGCTTTTTTCTCTATAAAATCACATTCCAGATCTACATCACGGTAACTGAACGCAACGTCATAATACTCCGGATAGTTGTAGAGGCTCATCTGTTATTTTTAAGCCGAAGACTCCGGCTTCTACTCTTCAATATCTTCTGACTCTTCTTCTCCTGCAAGATCATTGTCCACATTCAGACGATCACAGGCACCAGCATACATCTGCAACGCAGCCTTTTTTGCTTTTTGAAGCTCTGCCAGCTTTTCCTTCACGCGAGCCAATTCTTCTTCCACCTGATTCTCGATGTCAGCAATTTCATTCCGCAGGTGTTTCCGTGTCTCTTCATAAAACTTTTTCTGATCCTCATTGAGAAATGCCATAGGTTACCCCCTTAAATAATTAGAACACAAACATATGTGTAAAATAGACTTTAACCCGCACACCATCTTTCATCGCCGGTGTGAATTTCCATTTCTTGAAAGCTTTCATTGCCATTTTCCCAAGATTGTTCCGAACCTTTACCGTATTTCTCAAAACCCGGACTTCTTCAGGAACCACATTTCCATTTTCATCAATAAGGCCCTGTACGAGAACCTCTCCGTGAAGGTTTCGCCGTCTGTCAATAACAGTCATCCTTGCCTTGACTGTCTTTACCGGAGTGGGAAAGATGACTTTTCCTTTGATTAACGGGACAAGGTCCCCTTCTTTTACCTTCGGGACAATGGGCTGTGGAATCGGCTTGGTTTCTACAGGTTTTGGAGCAGGCTTTTCAACTGTTGCTTCTGACTCTGCAGGCTTCGTCTCCCTGGCCGGTGAAATCGCTGATTCATTGACAGCCGTAGTATCCTTGGTTTCCAGCTGAGTGGTTGTTGTGGTCAAATCCGTCGTCTTTGTTTCAGCCGTCTTTGTCTCAGCAGGTTTTGTGGTTGGGGCATTCGTTTCTGACTTGACCGACTCCGCCACTGCCGGGCTCTTTACTACCGTCTTTTTCTCGACAACAACGGGCTTTCCCTGTACCGGCTTCGGTGCAGGTTTTACAATCGGCTTCTTCGCCTTCTTTACTTTTTTCTGCCGCGCATCTGCTTCAGCCAGTTTTTTCTGAACCAGCTGCTGAACCAGCTTATCCTTGTCGATACCGAGATCGGCGGGGGTAACCGGTGTCTGAGACACCGCCTTCTGTTCTTCAGGCTGTGCCACTGTTTCAGGCTTCCCTGTTGCCACTGTACTTGTTTCCGGTGTAGTAACTGTGCTCTGGGCTGTTTCTTTCTTCACCTGTTTCGCCGGAGCAGCTTTTCGCATCAAAGTAAAGTACCCGGCCACGGCCAGAATAATTGCAACTACAACAACAGCCACAATTAACCCCGTTTTGTTACCACCACTTCCTCCGCTAAACTGTTCGAGCATCTCGTCCTCATGCTTCTCTACATCCTCAAGATCCGGCATAATCATGGTTCCGCTGTCCATCTTAATGGTTTCATTGGCGTCAACATTCCCTTCCAGATCATCCATACTGACAGCGGAAACAGGCTCCGGTTTCTGCTCTGCCGGTTCCTCTTCCTGAACCGGTGCTTCAACTTTTTCAGGCGCCACATCTTCTTTTACCGTGAATCGTTTTGATATATCTTCAATCGTCTGCAAGTCACCCTCATAAAGGGCATTCACAAACTGAGCGAGGATTCTTTCATTTATTGCAAAAGGCAAAGACTCCATCAGGGTGTGCAATTCAGATTCCATTTCCTTTGCGCTTTGAAAACGGTCCTCAATTTTCTTCGAAAATGCCTGACGAATCAGTTTCTCTGTCCCTTTGGACACATCGGGATTGATTTCCCGAATCGGTGTGTACTGAACCTTTCTGACTTTTTCAAGAATACTGATCTCACTATCTGCAAGGAAACACTTCTTCCCGGTAATAGACTCATAGATCACAGATGCCAGAGAGAAAAGATCGGAACGGTTGTCAATCGGTTTTCCGTAGGCCTGTTCAGGCGACATGTACAACAATTTTCCCTTCAATGCGCCGGCCTGGGTTTGACTGGCCTTGGTAGCCGCCTTCGCAATGCCAAAATCAACCAGCTTCACGTCACCGCCCTTGGAAATGAGGATATTCTGCGGACTGATGTCCCGATGGACAATTTTCAGATCCTTCATATCCAGGCCTTTCTTACGATGGGCATAATCAAGTGCACTGAGCATTTTACTTGCGATGAACAATACCAGTGGCTCCGGAACCCGGATATTCCTTTTCTTACATTCTTTCAGAATATTTCGAAGATCGTAGCCTTCTACATATTCCATCGCAATATAGAAGGAATTTTCGATTTTTCCGAGGTCGTAAATCTGAGCGATATTGGGATGATTCAATTGTGCAGCCAGCTTGGCTTCGTCAATGAACATAGTTACAAACTCTTCATTATCCACAAGATGAGAAAGAATTCGCTTAATTGCGACGATTTTTTGAAATCCCTGGACACCCCTTCTCTTCGCCTTAAACAGCTCTGCCATTCCACCTGTGGCCACCTTTTCCAGAAGCACGTAGCTTCCGTATTCGATGCCCTCGCTTTTCTTCCCTTTCTTCTTACCCTTCTCTTCTGCCCGGCCTTTTCTCGGCTCCGGAGCTTCAGATTTCACCTCCACTTCCCGCTTCTTCACCTCAGGTGCTTCTACCGGTTTGGGCTCAGGCTTCGGTTTGCTTTCTTCTTTCGGTTCAGCAGGTGCTTTCTGCTCTTTCAAAGAAGACTCCACAACCGCTTCCTTTTCAGCCACCACCTGCTTTTCCTGCGCTTTTGCTTTTGCCTTTTCCTTTTCAGCGATGGCCGCCATGTCTCCGGGTGCCTCTTCAACATCCTTAATCACATCACTGAATATGTCTGATGACGTAAGAGCCGGTTCTTTTGAGGCTTTCGGCTTATGCGAAACCGTTTTTGCTCCGGGAACTTTTCCAGACATCGTCTCTTCCAGGATCTCCTCCAGTCTTCTTCGGGCAGATGCCTTTTTCTTCGGCATCTTAGGGGGTTCGGAAAGTTCCAGGTATTTTTTCACCAAAGCCTGGAGTGTCTCGTCCTCAAAAGGCTCTTCCAGGTATTCTTTTACACCATACTTTGTTATTGCCTCTGTCCGATACCGATTGCCTTTGTAAACTGAAGTAACCATAATAATAGGCAGGCCGGGATGGTCTGATGTTAATCTCTGAGCCACTTCAAATCCGGACACCTTGGGAAGCATGGGGTCAATGACGGCGAGGTCAGGCACAAAATTATCCACCGCATCTAAAGCCTCTGTTCCATTCTTGGCTGTCACAGATTCATACCCGAGATCTAAGATTAATTGATTCAGCCTGGCCAGGCGTTTCGGCTCGTAATTGACAATCAAAACTTTTTTTCCCATATATTACCCCGCCCAAATAGATTGTTTTCCTGAATATATCACAGCCTTTCCCAAAATGGAATAAAAAAAGCACACTCCATGGAAAAGGTTTTTTCAGCCAACTCTCACATTATAAAAGTATCTCCCCCGCATTTCATTCTTTTCCCCGTACCGAACCTTTCAAGGGTGACATCATTTCACCGTTCCAGTCGTCTGGCATATTGGAAAAGGCCACCTGCTGAGAGAATATCCGCCTGCACCTGAGGAAAAGGACGGGCCTTGAATCTCTTCCCGTCTCTCCCTGAAATCTCCCCCGTTGCGCTATCCACTTCCACCATATCACCATTCACGAAATCGGCATCCGAAATTCCCGGTGCTTCCAGAATCGGGAAAGCTGAATTGATTGCGTTCCGTTTATAAATCGCTCCGAACGATTCGGCAATCAGGAGGGAAATCTTCAGAGATTTGAAGCAATCCACTGCCTGCTGCCGGGAGGAACCGGCACCAAAATTTCTGCCTGCAATTACAATATCACCGGGAAGGGCTTTTTTTGCAAAATCCTCCCACCCGGCCAGATTGTCCAGTGCATACTGCCCCATTTTTGCAATATCCGTCTCCGCAAGGTAACGGTTATGAAAAATCATGTCCGTATCAATGTCATCAATCAACCGCCCATCCTGGCCAGTCAACACCCAAATCCTTCCTGAGAATTTCATCGGCTTACCCCCTCTTTCAGAAACGCAACAGGGTCTGTGATTTTACCGGTAACAGCACAAACCGCCGCAACCACCGGGCTGGCAAGATACGTATCCCCATCCCCCTGCTTCCCGCGGAAATTTCGGTTTGAGGTGGAAATTTGAACTTCGCCCTTTCCTGTCATACCAATCTGGCCGGACGCACAGCCCCCGCAACCGGGATTGGAAATAATGACACCGGCATTATAGAGAGTCGCAATTGTTCCATCTGCGAGGAGCTCTCCGAAAACACCCTTTGTTGCCGGTACAGCCTTTGCCATAACCCCTTCATGGACCGGAAATCTGGAAAAGATTTTGGCAGCGGCATGAAAGTCCTCCACCCGGCCATTGGTGCAGGAACCGATGAAAACACCATTTACCGGCCTCCCCGCTACGTCTTCCACATCCTTCACATTGTCTGGTTTTGGCGGACAGGCAATCTGGGGCTTCAACCCCGCTATATCAATTTCAATAGCCCGGCTGTAAACGGCATCCGCATCCGGCAAAGGCATGGACACGGCATTATTACCTGTTACTTTTTGAAAATGATTAAGAATCTTTTCGTTCGGTTGAATGAAACCAATAATGCCCCCCATCTCCGTAACCATGCTGGAGAGGGTAATTCTTTCGTGCATTGACAAAGTGTCAATAACGTCTCCAGTGAATTCCACCGCGCACCCCAACGCCCCCCGGGAACCCAGGTTGCGCAATGTCCACAAAGTCAAATCCTTGGCCGTTACCGGAAATTGGTAGGGTTCACCTTTGAACGTAACTTTTATTGTTTCCGGCACTTCAAACCAGGTACGGCCCGTTTTGAAAGCAAACGCAATATCCGCGTCTCCCATTCCCTGTCCAAAACACCCGACAGCGCCAAGAATATTCAAATGGCTGTCCGTACCCACATAAATTGACCCCGGCCAGCACAGGCCCTGTTCCACAGCCACATGGGAACCAATTCCCGAATCCACATCAAACACCTTCATTCCCTTCTCTCGCGCAAAAACCCTACAAAGCTGCTGATTATTCGCATAGGGAATGTTGTTTGCCGGGACCACACAATCAAAAGTGAAATAAGTCTTTAAAGGATCAGCCAGGGCAACATCCTCCCCGTACACCGATTCAAGTCGTTTCACCACATTGGGGCCCCCGAAATCTCTTGCCGTTCGGGTGTCAATATCAAGCCAGACTATATTCCCCGGCCTCACTTCGTCTGATGAATGATTCATAAAAATCTTTTCGATCACTGTATGTCCCATACTTTCTCCTCATAATTCTGCTGAACTTCAAAATTCACACACATTCTACAGCAAGAAGAAGATGGAGGGAAGAAGAGAGTGATGGGTGACAAAAGATGTGTTCTGTGTTCAGTGTTCTGTGTTCTGACCGGAAAGAGAAGGGAACCGACATTTGCCAACTCCCTGATTTTTCTTACCTCTACTCCTACCCCTACTCCTACTTCTTACTCTGCCGCCCACTTCTACCAGAAGAGAAAAGGTTGAGGTTAAGCGAAGACAAGGTTAAGTGAAGAAAAGACAGGGAATGGCCAACTCCCTGATTTTTCTTACCCCTAC
>QMQE01000141.1 GCA_003650445.1 Acidobacteriota bacterium
AGGAGTAGGGGGCAGAATAGTGCAAGTGAAAGTGCGAGTGCGCGAAAGAAGGGAGTTTGCCATTCCCTGCCTTTTGATTTTCCCATCACTCATCACCCTGCGGGCGAGTAGGGGTAGGAGTAGGAGTAGGGGTAAGAAAAAGCAGGGAGTTAGCCAATCCCTGTCTTGTTTCCGCTAATCACAAATTACAAGTTACGAATCACGGCCCACAGAGTTGGCCATTCCTTGTCCCATCTTTTCCCCTCCGGTCAGAACACAGAACACGGAACACAGAACACATCTTTCCCCACCCATCATCCTTCACCCAATAAATGCCTTTGCTTTTTCTTCCGGGATTTCCGTCTGTGTTATAAGATTGAGTAAGACAAACTCTCAGAGTTGCCAAGTAAAACAAAATTGGAGCGGTAAAAATGGCCAGAAGCAAAATTGAAGTAAAAGGGTTTGAGGCCCGCCACTATGACGGCTTGATGAATCTCATTACCCTGGGGTATTACCCTCATTTTATCAGAAGCGCGATTTCCTTCATGGATCTCCCGGATAACGCCCATGTCCTGGACATTGGATGCGGCACCGGACGCAATGCCAGGCTCATTGCCGATCATTTAGGGGAAAAGTGCAGGGTTACCGGAATTGATATCGGAACAGAGATGCTGGCGGGCTTTTCCCTGAAACAGGGGAAAGATCCCAGGCTTTCAGCAATGAAAGCGGATATACGAAAACGGTTTCCCCTCCCCGATAATTCCCTTGACGGCGCATTTATGGCCTTTGTCCTACATGGGTTGGAGCATGATGAGCGGCTCCATGTATTGACAGAAATCCAACGCGTCCTGAAGCCAGGCGGAAGGTTCTATTTGCTGGATTACCGGCCTCTGGACCTGAAGTCCAGCAGTTTGTTTACCCGTTTCATTTTCCGGCTGGAATGCGACCTCGCTTCGGAATTTCTCACTTACAACTGGAAAGAAATCCTTTCCCGGCATGGGTTCGGAGAATTCGAAGAAAAAGCGTTTTTCGGAAAGAAAGTTCGCATTCTGAAATCCACCCGATTGATGTATACTGAATAGAGAGAAATGTTCTTTTACGTACAGGGTGTTCACAGGCCGCCGTCTTTGTTTTGATAGCCGAACCGGCGGTAATGGGAGGTAAATGATGATAAAAGAAGTTAAAACAAACAAGGCACCCCAGGCCATTGGCCCTTATTCCCAGGGAATGGTGGCCAACGGATTTGTATTTTGCTCCGGCCAGATTTCCCTGGATCCTGAAACCGGAAAAATCATCGGGGACAGCATCAGGGATCAGACTGAACAGGCTTTGAAAAATCTGTTCGC
Organism: Acidobacteriota bacterium; assembly: GCA_003650445.1. Classification (GTDB taxonomy): domain Bacteria; phylum Acidobacteriota; class Holophagae; order Thermotomaculales; family Thermotomaculaceae; genus UM-FILTER-49-7. The sequence goes on from QMQE01000141.1 coordinate 1,326, forward strand.
TGTGTTGAAAGAAGCAGGAAGCAGCCCCGGCCGGGTGGTAAAAACCACTGTCCTGTTACAGGATATGGCAGATTTTGCAGAGATGAACAAGGTATATGAGCAGATGTTCGGGGGCTTCAAGCCGGCCCGGGCAGCCTTTGCAGTAAAAACACTGCCCAAGAACGTCCTGGTGGAAATCGAAGCTGTTGCGACTGTCTGAACACTGAATCAACAAACAGCCGGTTCACTGAGAGAACGTGACTGCTGTAATATTGAAAAAGAGGTAACATGTCTAAAAAAATATTTGTTCTGGATACAAATGTACTGCTCCATGACCCCCAGGCCCTACTGAAATTTGAAGACAACGATGTTTATGTTCCCATTGTTGTCATTGAAGAAATTGACAACTTTAAAAAAGACATGAATGAAATCGGCCGCAATGCACGCTATGTGTCCCGATTCCTCGACGGCCTTCGGGAAAAAGGCAAACTTTGTGATGGTGTGCCCCTTGGCGAGGGGCTTGGAAATGTCTATATCCCCTTGACCCGGAAAGCCGTAGATCTCGGTGTTACTGTTGGAAATCGTGCTGATAATGAAATTTTGAAGATCGCCGTAGATCTAACTAAGGAAATGGGTGACAAGGTTGTCGTGTTCATCACAAAGGACACCAACCTGAGAATCAAAGCTGACGCACTGGGGGTTCCCTCCGAAGATTATGAAAATGATAAAATTCAACTGGAAGACCTGTACAGTGGCAGTGCCGACTACTACACGACCTCCGATATAATCGCGCAAATCTATGATAAGGGTGAAGTGCCCCTTCCAGAAGACCTGGTGAGTATTTTCCCAAATGAGTTTGTCACACTTATCAACTCAGAAAACCCCAAACAGACGGCACTGGCAAGATACAACTCGGTGATGAAGAGCCTGGATCGACTGGGAGACATGGAGCCCATCTGGGGAATCACACCACGGAACAAAGAACAGACATTCGCACTGAACATTCTTCTGGACCCGGAAATCAGCCTGGTCACACTGGTAGGGAAAGCCGGAACCGGAAAAACACTTCTGGCCATTGCCGCAGGCCTGCTCCAGGTTGCGGACAGCCGGATTTACGACCGGATGCTCATTGCCCGGCCGATAATTCCAATGGGGAAAGACCTGGGTTATCTTCCAGGAGATGTCGGCGAAAAGATGCGCCCCTGGATGCAACCGATTTTCGACAATCTGGACTTTCTCATCAGTGGTTCAGAAATGGCCGGAGTTCCAGGATACCAGGAACTGATTACACAGAAAATCCTCCATGTGGAACCGTTAACCTACATCCGGGGACGCAGTATTCCCCGGCAGTATATGATCATTGACGAGGCACAGAATCTGACACCCCACGAAGTCAAAACCATCATCACGAGGGCAGGCGAAGGCACAAAAGTTGTCCTGACCGGTGATCCCTATCAGATTGACAACCCTTACGTGGACTCCAACAGCAACGGCTTGAGCTACCTTGTGGAGCACTTCAAAGAGCAGGGCGTTTCCGGCCATGTAACACTGGAAAAAGGTGAGCGGTCCGCACTGGCGGAACTGGCTGCCAAACTTTTGTAGAAACGTTGTAAAATCATGGTAGAACAGAAAGATACCGGATACATCCAAGCCTTCGGGTTGGCCAATATACTGACAATTCTTCGGATGGTGTTGATACCGGTCTTTGTCATTGCCTCCGCGTACCAGCTTCATCTCATCGCATTTGTTCTATTTGTTATTGCCGGCATTACAGATTTCCTTGATGGCTACATTGCCAGGTACACAGACCAGGTCACCGACGTTGGAAAATTTCTTGACCCTATGGCGGACAAGGTCATGCTCATTTCGGTGTACGTCATCCTGGTCCTGGACGGCATTGGCAACACCAATATGCTCCCGGTATGGGTTACCATCCTGGTCATTTTTCGGGATGTTTTTATTGCCATTGCCTCACTGGTCATTTTCTTCACCACCGAAGTCAAGACGCTTCAGCCCTCCATTGCCGGAAAATTGTCCACATTCATCCAGATTACAACGGCATCCCTCTACCTGTTCTGCAACGCCTTCCACCTCAGCGCCCCCTGGTTGATTTACCTGGCTTACACGGTGGCGGCCATGACTATTATTTCCGGTGTCCACTACCTCATTAAAGGAGTAAAGAGTACGTTCTAATGAAGAAAAAGATTGTTGTGACGGTTTTCATCGTATCCGCATTGCTCTTGATTGTAGCCTTGTCCGGTGTACTGTCTTCCCTCATCATCGGTTTTGTCATTGCCTATGTTCTGGATCCGGTTGCGGACTTCCTGGAGGCCAGGCATATCCGCCGCCCCCTTGGCATTGCATTGATTTTTACCGTCATCATTGGCTTTTTTGCCCTCTTCTATGTGCTTGCCGCACCGGTCATCGGCCGACAGATAACCGCATTTACCCACAAGGTTCCGGCCTATTTCGAGCACCTGCAGAAAACAACCATTCCCATCGTCCGGGACTATATCCAGAGCCACCCGGAACAAATGGAAGAGGTGAAGGCAAAGCTTCAATCCGTCGGCATGGATATCCTGATGCCTGTCATCAACTTTATGAAAAATCTGTTTTCCGGCACCATTAACGTCATTTTAAGCATTCTGGACCTGCTCCTCATACCTGTCCTCGCTTTTTATCTGCTGAAAGATATTGACAAACTCACCGCATGGATTGCCAAAGCCATCCCCCCCCGTCATCGGGAGCAGGTTACCGGGCTTTTTTCCGAGATTGACCGGGTAATCAAGGACTTTCTGAAGGGCCAGCTGACGGTCAGCATGATCCTCGCCGTCATCTACTCCATCGGACTGACCATTTTCGCCGTGCCCATGGGCATTGTTATCGGACTGGTAGCCGGTTTTGCCAATATGATTCCCTACCTCGGCCTCGCCATCGGCCTCATCCCGGCTCTCCTGCTCTCCTGGCTTGATGCCCACTCTGTGGCACACCTCATCGGAGTAGCCGGCACCTTCACCGTCGCTCAGATCCTGGAGGGAACGGTTATCTCTCCCCGTGTCGTGGGCCAGAAAGTAGGACTGCATCCGGTCACCGTAATTGTTGCGATTTTGCTTGGCGGCCACTATTTCGGATTTGTAGGCATCCTCGTGGCCGTACCTGCGGCATCCATCATCAACGTCCTGACCCGCCACGCCTACAACTGGTACATTCAAAGTGAGTACTACCTCAGCTGATGCTGTCTGACCGGGGTATTGCAGCGTTTCTATTTTTTTTGCTTTTTTCTCTGCTTCTCATTGCCAATGCGGTATTTGCCTTTCTCCTGCTGGCCGCCGCAGTCCCCGCATTGTTTGTCCCGAAGCTAAGACAGAGGGCCATCCTCTTTCTCTTCATTGCGGTATCGATTTTAACGTCCTTTTCCGCACGAACGCTTCAAAAACGCCACCTTGCCCGGCTCACTGGAACCCCGGTCACCGCCACGGGCATTCTCCACGACCTCCGGTTTGAAGACCGGTTCACCTCCGGCACCCTGCTCTTTGCTACACTGAAAAACTACAGTGGAAAGCGGCTAACGCTGCCCCGCACCCTCCAGTTCACCGTTTCCGGCAACAGCCCCGGCCTGTCGTCACTGTTACCGGGTTTCTCTGTCACCATCACCGGAAAACTGAGGAAACACCGGGTATACAAAAATACCGGCACCGACCGTACCTGGTTTTATTTAAGCCGTCACCGCCTCTTTTCCGTTTCTGTCCCGGATGAGCGGATGATAAAGGGCACTCCCACTTTTCTATCACGGGTACTGAACAAATTGAATCCGTTCAACATCCGGGTATCCCCACTGAACCGGCGTATCCTCAGGGGAATGATTGCCGGCGACCGAAACGCATTGCCCGACGCCTTCGTGGATAAGGTTCGGGACCTCGGCATCTACCATCTCTTTGTGGTATCCGGCTTCCACTTTGGTATCCTCTTTTCCGCTGCCTACCTGCTGCTGCTCCTCCTTCCGGTCCGCCCCCGCACCCGGAAATGGGCCGCACTGGCCCTTGTCACCCTGATGCTGCCGGTTACCGCTTTTTCCCCCTCCGGACTCCGAGCCTGGCTGATGATTTTCATCTTTCTGCTGTTTCGGGCCAGGGAAATCGCTGTCAGCCCTGCAGACGCCGTTGGGATGGCGGGCCTTCTCCTCCTCATCTGGAATCCGTACCAGGTGGCGGACCCCGGCTTTCTCCTGAGCTTTCTTGTGGCAGGCGCCATCGTCACCGCCATCGCCTCAACTGATCGCTGGTGGCAGGCCTGGTTGAAAATCCCGGTATTGGCCTTTCTCGCAGCCTCCCCGGTACTCTTCCTCTTCTTTCACCGCCTGACGCCTATTTCCATCCTCGTCAACCTCTCTGTCACCCCACTGGTCATCGTCATCTTCTACCTCTTTTTCCTCACCGCCATCGGGCTGCCCCTGGCACCGATTCTGGACCGTGCCGTTTCTATCCTCGTAACCGTCACCGACCGAGTTTCGCCCCACACCCTCACTGTCTGGGCGCCTCTTCCCCTCATCGTACTGCTCTTTGCTGCGACCGGACTGGCACTCCTTGTTCACAACAAACGCAGGGGCTTCGGAATCCTCGCCGCTGTTCTCAGCATTTCATTGGCCGTGTCCCTTGCATGGCGGCCCGCCGTCAACGCCCTTCGTGTCCCCGACACCGGCCAGTCCCAGGCCATCCTCCTCCAAACCCACGGCAAGAACTATCTATTTGATACTGCGGGGGAATGGGAGGGTCGTCTCGCACTGGTTCCCTGGCTGCAGGCCATTGGAATCCGCAGAATCGACGCCGTCTTCCTCAGCCACTTTGACAGTGACCACGCCGGCGGCCTCGCCGATGTGGCAGACAACTTCCCGGTGGGCAAAGTCTACGCGCCATACTTAGACGGGCACTCATTTACCTTCAACCGGGATTTCTCCGCCCTGGCCCGAAACGACATCCCCCTTATTCTCCTGTCCCGGTTGAAAACACCGGAATTCCGGCTTCCCGGCATCCGGCTGACTGTACTGCATCCGAACCACGCTATCCGGGGGAAAAGCCGGACCAACGCCCGTTCCCTCGTCATAAGAGTAAAAACAGACACCACTTCCATCCTCTTCCCCGGCGATCTCGACGGTGAAGAACTGGCAGGGCTGCTCCATGGGCTCTCCCATGCCGACATCCTGCTGGCACCCCACCACGGCAGTCGCCACGCCGCTATCCCTGGCCTCGAAAAAACCGTCTCCCCCCGCCTCGTCATCATCTGTTGCGGCCGGCACAACCGCTTCCATTTCCCGTCCACAGCTTTCCTTGGCCTCTTTCCAAAAACCCCTGTCCTCACCACAGCCGCCCACGGTGAAATCACGATAAAACTGAAAACAAATAAGGGTGAGTAGGAGTAAGAATAGTGCAAGTGAAAGTGCGAGTGCGCGAAAGAAGGGGGTCACCCTTCGGGTGAGTAGGAGTAGGAGTAGGGGTAGGGGGCAGA
>QMQE01000142.1 GCA_003650445.1 Acidobacteriota bacterium
CCCTGAAAATATAAAGATGCCAATGATTGGTTAAACGTCATCATGCCATGCTTCAACTGGCCGGTTTGCATTGTCGCGTAGATCTGGTGAATTTTGTCTTCCCGGATCAGGTTTCGCACAGCGGCATTGGGAATCAAAATTTCCATCGCAAGACATCTGCTCTTCCCATTAGCAGTCGGTAGCAGAGATTGGCAGAGTACAGCTTCCAGAACAAAAGAAAGCTGGGTACGGATCTGAGTCTGTTGATGGGCCGGGAAAATATCAATGACGCGGTTGATAGTCTGAACCGCTGAATTCGTATGCAAGGTTGCAAAGGTCAAGTGGCCGGTTTCCGCAATTGTCAAGGCGGTTTCAACTGTTTCCAAATCTCTCATTTCACCCACAAGGACGACGTCCGGGTCCTGCCTCAGGGCAGCACGGAGTGCCCGGCTGAAAGACTTTGTATCTGTATGAACCTCACGCTGATTGACAATACATTTCTTATGTGAATGCAGGTACTCCACAGGATCTTCTATTGTGATAATATGCTCACTCCTCTCTGAATTCACTTTATCTATCATGGATGCCAGTGTAGTCGACTTACCACTCCCTGTCGGGCCGGTCACAAGAATCAGGCCCCTCGGCAAATCGCATAACTTTGTAACAACACCCGGAACCCCGAGGGCATCAAAACTCCGAATCTCATATGGGATCAGCCTGAATGCACCGGCAACAGCGCCCCGCTGATAAAAAACATTTGCGCGGAATCTGGCCAGGTTCTTGATACCAAAAGAAAAGTCAAGCTCCAGCTGTTCCTCGAATCGTTGTTTTTGGGAATCGTTCAAGATGGAATAAATCATCTTCTTCGTATTCGACGGCGTGAACGGAGGCAACTTCAACGGAATCAATTTCCCGTTTAGGCGAACCTGGGGAGGAGAATTGGTTGTAATGTGCAGATCCGTTCCATTCTGTTCCACCATGGTTTTCAATAGCTGAGTCAGCGTAACTTCCATGCTCTCCCCCTCCGTTTAAAGAACGGTTTCCCGCAAAACTTCTTCAATACTGGTCTGGCCATTCATAATCTTGATCAAACCACTTCGGCGCAAGGTAATCATACCGTCTTTCATCGCCTGATGACGCAAATCCATTGCGGTGGCACCACTCAGAATCAACTCCCTCATTTCATCTGTGATCTGCATAACCTCATATAGACCGACCCGGCCCTTATAGCCGGTTCCACTGCAACGATCACACCCCTTGCCCTTAAATATCTTGACCTTGTCGACCTCATCTTCATTATACCCTATTCTGAGCAATGTTTTCTTAGGAATTTTCACTTCTTCTTTACATTGGGTACAAACCCGGCGTACAAGCCGCTGAGCACAGATAAGGTTAACAGACGTAGCCACAAGAAAAGGTTCAATCCCCATATTCATCAGACGGCTGATTGTGCTGGGGGCATCATTGGTATGAAGGGTAGATAACACCAAGTGGCCGGTAAGGGCTGCCTTGATTGCAATTTCAGCCGTTTCAAAGTCACGGATCTCACCGACAAGGACAATATTCGGGTCCTGGCGCAGAAAAGACCGCAATGCTGCCGCAAAAGTCAGCCCGATTTCTTCCCGGACATTCACCTGGTTGATTCCTTTCAGGTTAAATTCCACCGGGTCTTCTGCAGTCATGATGTTGGTTTCCGGTTTATTGAGCAAACTGATAGACGAATACAACGTGTTTGTCTTTCCGCTTCCGGTGGGGCCGGTGACCAACACCATACCGTAAGGCTTTGTCACTTCCATCTGGAATGTCTCTAAGCTCTCCGGTTCAAATCCCAGCTTGGTCATATCCAGCATGAGCATGTCCGAATCCAGAATCCGCATTACGATTTTTTCCCCGAACAGGGTAGGAAGCACAGAAACACGGAAATCCAGTTCTTTACGCTTATTGTCCAGCTTCATTTTCAACTTGATACGGCCGTCCTGGGGCAATCGTTTTTCCGCAATGTCCAGCTTGGACATGATTTTGATTCTGGAACAAATCGCATCCCGCATTTTGAGTGGAGGCTTCATAATTTCGTGCAAAATCCCATCAATTCTGAACCGAATTCTCAATTCTTTCTCATAAGGTTCAATATGAATGTCACTGGCGCCCTTTCGGACTGCATCTGTCAAAAGGGAATTCACCAATCTTACAACCGGCGCTTCAACACTGGAGGCCTCCAGGCTTTCAATGTCCAGGTCATCTTCGTCTTCAATGACTTCCAATTCCTCTTCGTCAATTTCGGCAAGGTCTTCCATTACCCTGCGCAGCTCCATCGCGGCCTCAGTTTCGTAGTATTTTTCAATTGCTTTCCGGATGGAATATTCAGAAGCAACAACCGGTTCAATATTCAGGTTTGTTATGAATTTCAGATCATCCAGAGCGTAAATATTGGTGGGGTCTGCGATGGCCACAGTCAGAGTTGAACCGGTTCGACTCAATGGAATAATTGAGTAGCGCTGGGCTACATCCACCGGTATCCGTTTAATCACATCTTCATTAATTTCAAAATGGTCCAGATTCACAGCTGGAATTCCATATTGTCTGCTGAGGAAACTGGTGATTTCTTCATCGCTGACAAAACCCAGTTTCGTCAAAATATAACCCAGACGCCCGCCTTCAGTCTTCTGAACACCAAGAGCTTCTTCCAGTTGTTTTTTCTGGATTAAGCCTGCATCTAATAACATGTCGCCAAGTTTCATTACCATCGGTTTTCACACCTGCTTTCCTTTTATTTATAAACAGCTTAAAAAAGCAAACTACAAATGTCAACCTCTTTATTTGACACAAATTGCCCATATGTTGGGAAAATGGCAGTGTATCTGCTCCAGACAAAAGAAACAGTCTCTCTGAAAGTGCAACGGGACACCTATTCCCCCCCTGACCTTCCAGGCTCAAATGCTGAAATCCCAGTTATGTGCTGGCCCAGAATCAGGGTGTGAACATCCTGAGTCCCCTCGTAGGTTTTGACAGACTCCAGATTACACATATGGCGAAAAACGGGATACTCAAGTGAAATCCCATTTGCAGCCAGAATATCCCGTGCTTCACGGGCAATGTCAAGTGCCACCTCTACATTGTTCATCTTCAGCATAGATATCTGGTAATGCTTCGCCTGGCCCTCTTCTTTCAATCTTCCAATCTGCAGGGCAAGCAACTGGCCTTTTGTGATTTCCGTCAGCATCTTTGCCAGTTTGGCCTGCACCAGTTGAAAACGGGCGATGGGAACATCAAACTGAATCCGGGATTTTGCATAAGCTACCGCCGTGTCATAACAATCCATCGCTGCGCCCAGTGCCCCCCAGCCGATACCATAGCGTGCCTGGGTCAGGCACATCAACGGGTATTTCAGCCCTTTGGCCTTTGGAAGACAGTTTTCATCCGGCACCTCAACATCTTCAAAAATCAGTTCAGAGGTGACAGAGGCGCGAAGACTCATTTTGTGCTTGATTTCAGGTGCCGAAAACCCCTCCATGCCCTTCTCCAGAATAAACCCCCGAATGCCATCTTCAGTAGCTGCCCACACCACTGCAACATCCGCAATGGAGCCATTGGTAATCCACATTTTTGCGCCATTGAGTATCCAATGGCCTCCGGATTTAACCGCCTTTGTCCGCATTCCACCCGGATTGGAACCAAAGTCGGGCTCAGTCAGCCCGAAACAGCCAATGCTTTCGCCCTGAATCAGTTTCGGAAGAAAACGATCCTTCTGTTTATCAGAACCGAAAGCATACACAGGATAAATGACAAGGGAACTTTGAACAGACGCGAAGCTCCTGAGTCCGCTGTCTCCTCTTTCCAGTTCCTGGTTGATCAGTCCGTACGCGACGTCGGACAAGCCGGCGCCCCCATATTCCCGTAGAGTGGGGCCAAGAAATCCCAGTTTCCCCATTTCTTTCACCAATTGGATAGGAAACGTTCCGGCTTCAAAATGCCCCGCGATCTCCGGCTTAATCCTGTCATTGACAAAGCTGTGTACCGTATTGTACACCATTTTCTCTTCCGGCCGAAGCAAGCGCTCTATCTTCGCAAAGTCCACAAAATCTATCATTTATTCTCCAAATTTTCCTGCTACCGGGTTGTATACCCCTCTTTTTTTTCAGTCCCGGTTTTCTTTTCCGGTTTACCCTTGATCTTGTGCTTTTTCAGATATTCCTCAATCTTTTTTTCTTTCTCTTTCTGAAGTTTCCCACTTTCAATATCCGCCAGCTCTGCAGCCACCTGATCATGATAGAGCGTATTGGGAAACTCTTTTAACAAAAGCCGATAATATCGCGCAGCTTTGTCATATTTTGTCATTTCAAATTGAGAGCGTCCATAAAAATAATAGGTCTGTTCTTTTTCCTTCCTACTGATATAGCTGAGGTAATTATCAAGCAGGTACTCGAACCGCCTTGATGACGCTACATAGCTGCGTGCTTTGTAATAGAAAACGCCCACCTCAAACTCATGCGCTGCCAGCCGCTGCCAGCAAGCCTTAATCTTCTCCTCGCTGAGTTTGCTGTATGGAGAATTCGGGTACTTCTGGCGCAGTTTTTCGAAAGCCTCAATCGCCTGGTGGGAAAATGACTGATCTCTATCCGGAGTTGAAATCTGCGAGTAATAACACATGCCGACCATGTACTGTGCGTAAGGCGCGTCCTTGCTTATCGGGAAATATATCAGATAGGATTCATAATCTGCGAGAGCATCCCCCGCACCTCTTTCAAGGTCGAAAAACTCGGCATCCGCTATGCCCAGTTTTGCTTTGGAAAATTCTTTGGAATTCGCCGCGTTGTCAATAATCAACTGAAAATACTGCCTGGCCTTTGCATATTTCCCATCAGACAAATATGTCAAACCTTTTTCATAAACCTGAGAAACCGGCACCTGCTTTCCACCTGTCCAGAGCTTTGAATCAACCTTTTTCCTGCAACCACCCATCACCAGTAACAGGCAAAGGGAAACCAGCAACAATCTGCGCATATATCACCTCATTCTATTTAAGATTTCAGTCAGTTTTCTGAAATTCATTCCTGGATCTCCACGGAACACTGCAGACCCGGCCACAATGAGATTGGCTCCGGCTTCTGCAATCTCAGAAATATTTTCCTGTGTAATACCGCCATCCACAGCTATAATGAACGAGAGTTCCCCACCCCTCCGCAGTTCATCCAGCCGTCTGATTTTTTCAAGACAATAAGGTATAAAAGACTGGCCGCCAAAACCGGGATTCACCGACATGATCAAGACCGCATCTACTTCTGAAAGAATCTCTTCCAGGAGGGACAACGGTGACGCCGGATTCAATACAACACCAGCCTGTATCCCTTTTTGATGAATCTGATCCACCAGCCGATCCAGATGGCAGGCAGCTTCCACATGGACGTAAATAATGTCAGGGTTGGTCTTTGCAAAAGCATCAATGTACGCACCGGGGTTTTCTATCATCAGGTGTACATCCATCTTTGCTTCCGGAACCGCCCGTTTCACAGCATCGCAAACCATCGGCCCGATTGTAATATTGGGAACAAAATGGCCATCCATCACATCCACATGGACATATTCCATCCCAGCTGACACCAGGCTCTTCAACTGCTCTCCCAACCTTGTAAAATCAGCTGAGAGTATGGATGGTGAAACCAATTTCAAAACGCCTCCCTCTCCACAACCTGCAGAGTCACCGTCTGATCGGTCAGTGTCTTGAATCCGGGCAATGGATACTGGTCCTTCACAAAAAGAATCCTTTCATCTTCAATCTGATTGGCAAATGTCTTGACAACAAAGCGAATCCCCTGTCGCGTCAGATCGTTCTTCACCTTGACGAGTAACCGGCCACGGAAATCCGGCATCAAAAATTGCCTTGGTTTCTCTCCACGGCTGACCAGGAGCTTAATCCGGTTGTCCACAATTCCTGAACTCCCGGGTGTCGGGACCTGAGAAATCACAGTTCCCTGCGGTTGATTGTCAAATACCCTGGCAAGCCCTGTCAATCTCAATTGATACTTACTGATCATTTCTGCAGCGCTGGAAACTGTAAGGCCTGTCAGATTCGGAATCACCTCCCGCTTAGATCCACGACTCAACACCAGATCCACCACTCTGGCCGTTTTCACCAGGCTTCCTGCGGCAGGATCCTGAATTGCAACCGAACCCAGGCGCACAAAATCCGAATAAACAGTGCGATTCTCGACACTAGCCCCGTGCAACCCGACATATTCCAATCTCCTCTTGGCAACAGACATGGGCACCCCGGTAACATTCGGAACTGTCACAACCCCCCCCCTTACTGCCGAAACCAATGTATACCAGAGGCCAGCCGCAAACATTAGACCTGCCACCAAAACAAAACCCGCCACAATCAGAACCTTTTTCATATCAAGAGAAGTATACCCGAAAATACCGGTCAAGTAAATTCACAAGCGCGAAGCGCGGAACTGAGAAGGCTGAGGCTAAGCAAAGACAAGGTTAAGGCAAGAAAAGACAGGGAATGGCCAACTCCCGCGGCGCGTTGCGCCGAATGTTGAGTGATAGGTGTTGAGTGTTAAATGACAAGATGAGAAAAATCAGGGTAAATCAAAAGGCAGGGAATGGCTAACTCCCTGATTTTTCTTACCCTCTACTCCTGCCCCTACTTCTACTCACCCGAAGGGAAAAGGTTGAGGTTAAGCAAAGACAAGGTTAAGTGAAGAAAAGACAGGGAAAGGTTAATTCTCTGATTTTCTTGTCATCTAACACCTATCATCTAACATCCG
>QMQE01000143.1 GCA_003650445.1 Acidobacteriota bacterium
AAGGACTGTTGTTTTTGCTTTCTGCCACCTGAGTAACAGGCAAGTGTTTCAGCATTTCTTTCAGGAAGATACCCCGCAACCGGGAAACCTGTACGAGATTTTCCTCAACGTTTCCCGCAAGCAGCAGGACCGCTTCCCTAAAACCTGAAATTCCCGGCACGTTGTGGGTGCCGCCCCGAAGTCCGCCCTCCTGGCTACCGCCGATGAGGGCGGGGAGGGGCAGGTTACTGCGGTAAATCATCGCCCCCACACCTTTGGGGCCATAGATTTTATGAGCTGCCACAGTGATATAGTCGATTTCCCGCAAAGTTGCCGGTATTTTCATGAATCCCTGTACAAAATCACTGTGGATACGGACTCTGGGAAATTGTTTTTTCAACGCTCCGGCAATGGTGGCAATGTCAAAGATAAATCCGGTTTCATTATTGACTGCCATGATGGAGACAAGGCGGGTTTCATTGTCTGTCCGGGCCAGAACCGCTTCCGGTGCCAGTGTCCCGTCAGGTCCCGGAGTGACTTTCCGCACTTCAATCCCCACGCGGTTCAGGCGGGAAAGCATGCTTCGAATGGAGTTGTGTTCCACCGCAGAAACCACGACGTTGCCACCCCGTTCCTCATCACCAAGCAGGCTTTGGAAGACCTGGCTGTTCCCCTCGGAGCCACCGGAGGTGAAAACCAGGCGGTGGCTGTTTTCCAGCCCGATACTTTGGAGGATTTCTCTGCGGGCGGCTTCCACAATTTTAGCCGCCACTATGCCAGGGAGATGGGGAGAAGACGGATTGCCAAAATTTTCCGCCAGAACCGCTGCCATTCGATCTTGAACCGGCGCGGAAACCGGTGTGGTGGCGGCAAAATCAAGGTATATCATCGGGGAATCCTATACGCCGGTACTTCCAAACCCACCGCCACCCCGGCCGGTTTCCGTAAGTTCTTCCACCGACACAAAACGGGCTTTGAAAACCGGCGCCAGAACCGCCTGGGCAATTCGCATTCCCCGCTCAATTTTCATTGGAAGCTGTCCGAGATTGGCAAGAATGACTTTTACTTCCCCCCGATAGTCGGCATCAATGGTGCCCGGTGTGTTGAGACAGGTGACAGAGTTTCTCAATGCAAGGCCGCTCCTGGGCCGCACCTGTATCTCCATTCCGACCGGGATTTCAACTATCAGGCCGGTGGGAATAGCCTTGACTTCCCCAGGTGCCAGCACCAGTGGTTCTTCCACCGCCGCCAGCAGGTCCATGCCGGAAGAACCCGCAGTGGCATAGTCGGGCAGCGGCAAGCCAAAGCTGTGGGGTAACTGTTTAACCCGAATTTCAATTGTTTTCATACTCTTTTGCTCCATTGTTTTACCTACTTATTGATCATTTTTTCAAGATTCCCATACACCAGCGTTGCCAGCTTGTCTTCTTCAAAGATTTCCGCCGCAAGTTCCTGAACTTCATGGTAGGAAATATCCCGAACAATGTCCAGAACCTCTGACGGGGAAACTGTCCGGCCATACTGAAGGAAATTCCGTCCCTCCCACATCGCCTGACTGGTGGAGGTTTCCAGCGACAGTTCCAGGCGCCCGATGAGCTGGTTCCGGCCGTCTTCCACTTCTGTTTCAGTGAGGGTGTCTTTCAGGGAGAATGCCTCGTTTCTCATTATTTCCATTGCTTTTCCGGCATTTTCCGGTGCGGTGGAGGCGTTAATATACAAATGCGCCTCTTTTCGGAAAAAGGTGGGGCTGGAAAATACCATGTAGGCAAGGCCGCTTTCTTCCCGGACTTTTTGAAAGAGCCTGGAGCTCATGCCACCCCCGTATACGTTGTTCAAAATGGAAACCACCTGCTGCAAACGAAGGGTCGGCATGGGTAATGGATACGCCATATACAGATTTGTTGCTGTCATACCTGCCCTTTCCACCTTTCTCAAACCGGGCGAAAACGGTGCCACAGCACTGCCCAAGGGTACAGCTTTTTCTTTTCCAATGGCAGATGACATGGGTTCCACTAAGCGACAAACCCCCCTTTTTTCAACATTTCCCGCCACGCTTACCACCAGTTCTCCCTTCACCATGCACCGGCTCAACATATTCCTCAGCATGGAGGGAGAAAACCGTTCCACTGTTGCCTCGGTACCAAGAATGGAACGTCCCAACGTCGCTTCGGGATAAATTCCGGCAATGAACAGTTCATCCCCGGAATCGTCCGGGTCATCCCGCATCATTCGAATTTCCTCTTGAACAACTGATTTTTCCAGCTTTACATCCTCGGGACGAAATGAAGGCCGCGTCAGCATATCTGTCAGTAACTCAAATCCCAATTCCAGTTTTTCAGCCGGTACCCGCGCAATGAAGCACAACTGATCCCTGGATGTAAATGCGTCGAGATCCCCCCCAACCCGTTCAATTTCACGGGAAATATCCGTTGCGGTCCGCGTTTCACTGCCCTTGAACACCATATGCTCCAGAAAATGTGTCAACCCGTGTTCTTCGGGAATCATCTCATCCCGCGCCCCGCGGTTGAACCAGACACTCACCGTTGCGGCCCTTGTATGTGGAATTTCACTAATGATTACCGGTATTTTGCCTACATCCTGTATTGTCATGCTCTAATTCACTCCTTTCATCGCCTTGTTCAGTTCACAAAGCCGCTTCATTGTAACAGTGGGCCGGGAAAATGAAAAGGAGCCGGGCCACGAAGCATTATCTACATTTTTCCATTGCACATCCATTGGCATCATGCTAATTTTATTAAGACGGTCGTCAGCTCCTGTCTGGTTCAGGAACAGCTTCCGTTTAGAATCACGTTTTGAGGAGTGCTTGAATGTCTCAGTCTCTCTATGTAGGGAACCTTCCCTACTCCGCATCCGAAGATGAACTTCGGAACCTGTTCGCAGAGCATGGACCTGTTGAGTCCGTTCGTATCATCACCGACCGCGTCACCGGTCTTTCCCGTGGCTTCGGCTTCGTGGATATGGAAACTGACGAAGCAGCAGAAGCCGCAATCGCCGCACTGAATGGTGCCGATTTCAAAGGCCGCGCCCTTCGCGTAAATGTCTCCAAACCGCGAGAAGACAACCGAAATCGGGACCGTTACTGAAAAACCAGTACAAACAAATGAAAAGCCGGGACAATCCCGGCTTTTTTTATTTTTTCCCCTTTTCCGTCCCCTTCGGTTTCAACAACACCCCTTTTGAGCCCCGGCCGTCAATTTTGGACACAGCCGCTTTACGAAATCTCAAATGCCGAAGATAACTCCCCTCCCGGACTGCGTCCTGTTTTTCAAGCCAGTCCCAATCCACAAAATCATCTCCATCTCCGCTTATATAAAAATAACCAAGCTTCTGGGACAGCATGTGCTGAAAAAAATGATTTCCACGGGAAGCATCCGCTCTGAAGTTTTTCAAATTCGCTTCCACAAGTATTTTCGCCTGGGATATCCCTGTCCAATCCACCGGAATTCCCTGAAGGGGATCGGAACTTCCCCATCGCCCAAAACCGATCAGGATACAATTTCGCCCCTGAGCCGCAAGTGTCCGGTTGAATTCGTTGAGCTCCGCTGCTATTTCCTGTGTCTGCCCGGGGTCAAAGCGGTCCGGCACAACATAGACAATGTCCTTGATTTTATCTTCCAATCCATTTCCCATGGTCTGATTTGATTTGCAGAATATTTTCCTGCGGGGGATTGCCTCAGTGGACACTTCCCCGAACTCATTTCCAGCCACAAGAGGCCGGATTTGGAGGAAACTGAATTCCGGTTTTCGCTTCTTTCTGGGATAGATATTAACAGCAAATTCGATTCCAACCGGTGTTCCCACCGCCTGTTCTCCCAATTCCAGAAGCTCCCGAACCAATTTAGGGAAAGGGAACATCTTACCTTTCAACAGCTTCGAAAAGGTCACAACCGGTTTTCCTTTTGCAAAAAGGTTGTTGTCCGATAAGGTGCCTGCTTCCATATCCAGCAGGTCAGACACAAGGGGCAAAACTCCGTCTTTTTCCGCTTCCTGGACAGGAAGATGCAGTAGATTGGCATTTTCACTTACAGGTAACTCCGGGCTGTCTGCCCCAACATGGAGCGCATAAAATTTCCGCTGTGTTTTCGCCGGGAGTTCCAGTGGCTTTCTCAGGATCGGGTTAATTTCCGGGTTTGCAGGAGATACGCGGAAAACGTGGCCTCCTTCACCGATGGATTTCCCGATCCCCATCACCAGGCTCATGATTCCGTCGTGTGGGTTCAAATGGGATAATGGATAGAAGTTGTAAGACTGTGCAGCACCTGAAACAGTCGGGTAATACAACCCTCCGTGCCGAATGCCGCTGACCCGCTGAATCAAAATTGCCATCTGCTCCTCTTCTACACGGAAATTGGAATTTGCCACATATCGACGGGCCGCCATAGAAAAAACAGACGCATATACCATTTTTATTGCCGTAACGAGCTGCCGGTATCGCACCTCCAGATTCGGGTGGCTGTTGGGAAGCATATAAGTCTTGTAAATTCCTGAAAAAGGAAGGGCCTGGGAATCTTCCAGCAAACTGGATGACCTCACCGCGATGGGGTGACGAATTTTGCTCAGAAGAGAACGAAGGTCCTTTTCAACCGTTGGCGAAATGTAACTCTCCCGGAACATCCGAAATACTTCTTCATCCGATCCGGCAGAAAAGGCCCGCTCCCGCAGATTTCCCTGTTGGAGAAATTCACTGTATACGTCTGTGCAGATGACAAAGGTAGCAGGGGCATGAATCTGTACCTCCGGATAACGCTCCTGGATACCGCTCTTCATCATCATGGCATTCATAAAGGCAACGCCCCGGGCTTTACCCCCCATGGAACCGGTTCCAATTCTGGAAAACAGGTTATCCTCTTCCTGAAGCTCACTGGCGCTGAAATCGGAAATAACACCGATCCGCTCTTTTGAAATAGACAGTTCAATGGATTCAACCAGGTACTGGCGCAGTTTCTCAATGGTCTCGAAATCCGATACCTTTCTTGGACGTAATTTTTCCGCCAGCTCAAACTCTGTCCTGGCCCGAAGCCAGATGGAAACATGGTTCCGGCTGGTGTGATACAGCAGCGATTCAGCCGGGACCCCACTCAACACGGCACCGAATTCCCTCAGTGTCCGGGCCTTTCCGACAACGTGCCCGTCCGGCATCCGAAATACAAAATCACCGAACCCGAAGTTTTCCAGCATGAAAGATTGAAGTTCCTCTAATAGCGTGGGGGAGTTCTTGTTGATAAATCGAACCGCCAGTTTCTCAGCCTCTCCCTCGATCCGCTGCTCGGATGACTGAAGTACAATGCCAAGGTCGGGAATTTCTTCCCTGATCAGCCGAACCAGCTGCAATCCTGCATCTTTTGTCATTTTCCCATCCTTGGGGTAACGGATATCTGAAATAACACCAAGGAGGCGCTCTTTGTAGGCCTTCACAATGGATTCTGCCTCTTCAAATGTCTCCACACTGACAATTTTCGGCCGGGCCCGTATCCGGAGCATTCGCTGCACATCGTTTACCCCCTCGGATACAATCCGCCGGGTCTGTTTGATGATTTCCGTATAGAGCATGGGAAGAAATGCCGAATAATACCATGGGGAATCCTCCACCACCAGGATAATATTCACCCCGTACCGGCTGTCTGTCTCCAGGTTTTTCATATCCTCAATAGACTTGACAATGGCAAGAAAAATTTTGGAATCCCCGAACCAGTAAAACGCTTTGTCTATACTGTCATGACGGCGAATCTGCTTCAGAACCCGGCTGGTCACAGGGGAGTAAGTCAGCAGCACAATGGGAAGTCCGGGGCGGATTCCTTTTGCTTTGGCTCCAAATTGAAATGGGCTCATGTCAGATAGGCGGGGCATGGTAATCACAATGTCAAAACTCTCCGCCTGAAGGGCTTCTAATGCTTCACTGGCACTGGAAACCCTGGTGATTCTCGGGATATGATGCAGATCCAGGTCCATAAAATCACCGAAAACACGGTGGGAGAGACGTCCATCCTCTTCCAGGAGAAATGCATCGTACATGCTGGATACCAGCAACACTTCCTGAACATGGTATTGCATCAAATCATGCAGACTGTCCACCTTGGAGCCCTGTTTCCAGAAAATTCCCATATCATCTCCCTTGCGACCATCATACAGAGTCCCACATCCGGTTTCAATGTTTTTGGACCGAAGTGGCGTGCCATTCTGGCATGAACCGTCGGGGGTTTCGGGTAAACCTACGCATTCACCGGGAAAAGGACCGAAAAATTTACAGACAAACAGCCAGGAATCGCACTTTCAACTCCAAATCGTAGCATTCTGGCATGTAAGTGGCACTAACCGGAAACGGACATGTTTCATGGAGGTTCCAATGAAATCAACCAAAGAAAATAATTTTTCCCGTTCCCTGCTTTCCACAAAAAGCCGGTATGGCTTATTGATTTTGTTTATGCTTGTATTTTTAGTCGTTTCATTCCTGACCCGGGCCTTTCTGCTCACCATTTCTTTTCATCAGTTGGATCTCACTGTGGGGCGCTTCCTCGGTATTTTTGCCATCGGCCTCTTTTTTGATATCGTTACGGCACTCTACTACTGCATCCCACTGGCCATCTTCCTCATGCTGGTCCCGGACAAGCTCCTGAAAACCCGGGTTCTTCGCTGGTTCGTACTTTCTACATTCGCCTTTTTTACCTATGTAATCCTCTTTAATGCCGCTGCGGAATACTTCTTTTTTAAGGAATTCGGTGTCCGGTTCAATTTTATCGCGGTGGATTA
>QMQE01000144.1 GCA_003650445.1 Acidobacteriota bacterium
CCGATGATATAGGGCTCATACACCACACACTGATTCAGATCCACCATTGTGAATACCATATCAAGGTGAATCGTTGCCCGTTCCCGGGGTAGTACCACTGCAAATAGATGGAAAGGCTCAGTGATGGATTGACGTATCCGAGAGAGAAAAATATCCAGGCTCCGGGGCGTGGTCCGCTCGCTGACCCCCGCAGCCACAACATTCCTGCCGATGGCAAGGAAATCGCCCCCTTCAATGGTTACCGACTTGTTTCCTTCCTTTGTGCCGTCGAAAATGAAGCCCTCGCTTTTGAACTCGGGATGGTGGCCAAAAATCGTCTTGGCGATTATCGCCTC
The DNA here is from genome assembly GCA_003650445.1 of Acidobacteriota bacterium. Classification (GTDB taxonomy): domain Bacteria; phylum Acidobacteriota; class Holophagae; order Thermotomaculales; family Thermotomaculaceae; genus UM-FILTER-49-7. The sequence goes on from QMQE01000144.1 coordinate 336, forward strand.
CCCGGCCCGGACCTTGTTGGCCATGGAACCGGTAATCACTTTCCCACGGAACACGATGGCGCTGTCCCGCATGAAATACAGATTCGGAAGGGGGGGAATGGCATAGGTACGGCCGGACAGATAGCGTTCCAGTGTATTCTTCGGTTCCCGCACCCCCTCCACAACTGCTTTCGTCAGTTCAGCGGGGCGCATCTCCCGAAGCATGGGTTCCAGTTCCATCGCATCGTCAAAAGTCAGAATCGTATGGATAAAATTGAGACGGACCTCTTCATTCTGCAGTACATCTGTCAGCAGGTCTGTCACCTCAAAAACCTTCGTTACCCGCTTCAGTGTCTCCGTCAGGCCCTCATGGTCCTGCGCCACCACCGGCAGGGTCAGAATATCGTTGTACAACACTTCCCCTGCTGTTTTCGGTGTCATCACCTCAATCTCACGGCCGGGGCTGTGAACAATCACTTTCTCCAGCTGGCCGATTTCAGAACAAATCCGTACATTTGGCATATTCATCCTCCGGGTCCCTGATGTCAGTATGAAAATTGCCGGCCCACAAGCTCCGGTCTGCCCTCATCATACCAAATGAACCCATTTGCAGCAAAAATGCGCCTCAGAAATCGCAAATAAAGAACGATGAATATTTCACGGAACAACAGAAAAGTGGATTCGGTATTCTATATGTTTTAATGATTTAAAATTTATATCTATTTGTGTTTTTTATGTGCAAAGGTAAAAAATGGCGTCCCCAAGGGGATTTGAACCCCTGTCGCCGCCGTGAAAGGGCGGTGTCCTGGGCCAGGCTAGACGATGGGGACGCAGGTAAAAAATGGTGAGCCCAGATGGGTTCGAACCATCGACTCCCTGCTTAAAAGGCAGGTGCTCTACCAACTGAGCTATGGGCCCGCACTGTGTCAAAGAGCATTGTCGGTTTGAGCCGACAGCTATGAGATTGTAATGAGCATCACCGGCTTTGTCAACAAAAAACTTCCCATTTCCCGGCTTTCAGTCCGTGGACGGTAATACCGGAAGTTTTGAACTGAACTGGTAGAGAATAATACCCGCGGCAACCGCCACATTCAGGGATTCAATGGCGCCGGTACCCGGTATGGTGATACGGACATCTGATAGTTCCCTGAGCTCTTCACTGACCCCACCGCCTTCGCTGCCCATTATCAGGGCAAAAGGCTGGGACGGAGCCACGGTTTCCAATGATTCTCCTTCCCTTGTATCTGCTACATAAATGGTGCGGCCGGGTTTTCCCAAATGGAGGCCCAGTTCCTGTTTCCCCAGCCTCAGGACCTGCAGGTTGAATGTGCCGCCTTTGGCTGCCCGAAGGGCCCGAAGAGAAAATGGGTCTGCACAATCATCGTTCAGCCACGCGGCTGTGACACCGAACTGGACTGCACAACGAAGGATGGCACCGACATTTGCCGGGTCCTGTACGCCGTCCAGAACCACAACCCGTTCGTCTTCCCGTTCTGTGTCTGGAACCAGAGCAGAAAAAATGGCAATGAAACCGGAAAATGACGCCATATCGGAAATGGGTGCCAACAATGATTCTTTCACTTCGGCCGGATAAAATTCTTCCAGAAATGGGAGAGATGTACAAGAATAGACGTGTTCCGGCCGATATCCGGCTTTTACCGCTTCCTGAAACACATCGGCATCATCAACCAGAAACTGGTTCATACGGCGACGGTACTTCCTGTGCTTCAGCTTTTTCAGTGTCTTAATGGCAGGATTGCCGGGAGATGAAATCATAATTCCTCCAATACGCCCATTGAGCGTCCTCTTCTCAAGCTCATGTAAATAGACAGCCGTTGACCGGGGGTTTCTTTCTCCAGGTCTACGACCCGGATCATTTTTGCAAATTCCTTATAATCCGGTAACAAGTCAATGAGCTGATTGTTTGCGCCAAGAATCAAGCCACTGTTAAATTCAGTGGCCGGGTCATCCAGAAAAATGGAAAGGGGAAAGATATTCGCCTCTATCAGGTCCAGGTAAAAATGGGTTCCATAGGACACATCCGATGAAAAGCCACTCTCTTTTTCCGCAAGTTCCACTAAAACTGCACAGTTATTGATATCTCCGTAACGGACATTTACACCGAGTTTGACATCACAGGTTCCCCAGCGCCCCGGGCCGAACATGGCAAAGCTCTTCGCAGGTAGTTTTCGATTCAGGAGGCCTGCTACCTTTCCTACAGCCCGCCGCAGGTGTTCTTCCTCGATACTCCGATATTGAGACGGGTCAATCCAGACAATATATCTCAATCCCCCTGCCACCCCGCAGGGGGTAATTCCAGTGGCTTTGAACAAAACATCCTCTTGTTTTCCAGGATTGGGAAGAGAAACCGGGGCCGCCCTTGTTCCCTGAGCCAGCGGACGGCATTGGAGCAGAAAGATTTTCATCTTTCCGCTCTTGTTATCAAAGTCAACTGCAAATTCAGTATCAACGTGAATACCATATCCATCTCTGAGTATCTGAAGTATCCTCTTGTACTCATCCGGAAAAGTCCCTTTCAGAACACCGTTTAGAGTGACAATTGCCCTGTTTTCCGGGGTTCGGCTGAACCAGGAATCCGTAAGATACCCATCTTTCATCAGGGACATGGCCATGGAAATTTCATCGCGACGAAAGTATTTCTCCGCCATGCTCACAGGGACAGCTTCCACCGTCCTGTTTTCCAGGTTGAGCATGTCCACCTGTTTCTGGGAATAACGGCTCAGTTCAGCCGGACTCTTTTCCGGCCTCAGTGTCGCATCCGTCAACGGAACAATCCGTGCGTAGTCATTTCCAATCCGTTCCACCGCCCGAGTTCCCAAGCCGAGAACCACTCGCAACAGGCCGTCTTTCTCGCCAATCCGGGGACTCCATTTGAACATGTTCAATGAAAATCCAACCCCTGCAATAAATGGAGCAAACATGCCATCCCGATGGCTACCGACAACATTCTGAATCAGGACTGCCATTTTCTCGTCGTAATCCACCAGATTTTTTTCCTTACGATATGTGATAACGTCTGGAGAAAACACGGACGCATATACAGTCTTGATCGCACTGAGCATTTCTTTGAGGTTCTCTTCCGGGTTCCTGTTATTGGCCACAAAAATACTCTCATATTTCCCGGCAAAAGAGCTCTGCATGTTATCTTCGAGAAGAGAAGAGGAACGTACCACCATAGGCATGCCCCTAAACTTGTTCAATAAATTACTCAGTTTCATTGTCACGCCAAGAGGGAAGCGATATTGCTGAATCTTTTTCTTTAGGGCTTCATACTCTTTTTCTACCTGCTCCACCGGTTTGTATTTCTGAACCTGAAAGAACGGGCATTCATTTTCTTCAAAAAACTGGTAGAACACGTCAGAGCCAAGATAGTAGCACGCAGGAATGGAAACCTCAGGTACGGTTTCATCTTTCTCTCTTGCTCTTTTGAGCATGACATACGCCAACAGCATCCCCGCAGCTTTTCCACCTACTTTTCCGGTACCTATAATTCGTGCTTTAATTTCCTGAAGGTCATTGAAAGTAAAAAACTTCTTTGCGATACCGATAAAATCCAGCCGTTCACTGATGAAATTTCGAGTCATATCTACTCTCAATTTTTCCAGTTCTGCATCATCCTGGTGGCTTTCCCCGCCTTCCCCAGTTTTTAATTGTTCTATTTTCTCCTGTAATTCAAAAGGAGAATCCTCCATGTCCATCATTTCCTGAAGTTTCAGATTTAGAAATTTTATATCATCTACTATTTCGATCATTTTTGAGAGAGAGAAATTGCATGCAAAGTAGTAATCAGTTAGCTGATTCAGATGCTCTCGAACCCGGGTTTCCCACCTTTCGGATGATTCTTGAGCGATTGGGTCAATTAACCCCTCCATACCCTGGTCTTCTCTGGCCTTCCTCTTGGCTTCGGATTCCAGAAAATCCTTTGATATGTTAAATTGTTTCCATAAAAGACGTTTCATTTGCCTGCGTATCCGATCTGCGAGGACCGGATAGCGCCGGATCATTCGACTGACTATAAATGCTCGTGTTTCGCATTCTTTTCCCACTACCCAACCTCCATAAAAGACAGTTTCATTGTACACGAAACTTTGGAAAACAACAGCACCGGGCTTGAAGAGGGACATGAAGCAAGTGGGGAACAAGTTAAAGCTGGCGCTCAGATAAGATAGATAAAATGAGAAGAGATTGACCTATCTCGTCCTGACTGAGTTGAGGGAAGGGAGTAGGACTATAATTTGTTTCCCCCACTTAAGCTCAAATTCAGTCTTACACTTGCCCTTCAGTAATCCTGATACATTACCTTGCAACGATTTTCATAGGGAAGGAAAAATAACCCTGAACCACATCATCCAGCGTCAGAACGTCCACTGCACGAAACTCTTTCCACTTTCCTGTCCTTGGGATATGAACGCCCTGCATTTCAACCGTTTCCATCACCGAACCCGGAAGGGATGACTGAACAGATTCTCCCATAAAGAGAGCCGATGTTTTTTCCGTAAGTCCTACATAGAGCTTGCTGTTCCGAAGAAAAGCATTTACAAGTCGAATGAACCCGTCCAGACTCTCAATTTTTTGTTTCAAAACCTTGGATTCCCGCTTCATGATGGAAAATCCGTCGCCAATTTCCACATGGTAATCACCAGGCTTCATATTTGCAGGAACGGCAAGGGTGATGTTTTTGATAAACAAATCCCGCTGATATGGCTTTATGTAAAGTTGAAGGTGAACAGTTTCACCGGGATGAACCCGGACTCCGGATGACTTTACCTTCACCAGCTGGGCCAGCCGTAACCGTTCCGAATAATTCAGGTTCAGGGTAATCCCTTTGATATGAACTGAATCATAGGGGTTTTGCAGTACTGCCTGAACCAGCGAGGTAACCTGGCCACTGATTCCAGCCATTGAAGTGCCGATGACCATGGCATTAAGCTTCAGGGGAGGATGCCTGTCAATGTCAATGCGGCCTCTGAGGTTAAAAGTGTGCAGGCCCACTGTTTCGCAGGCAGTGGTAAGGATGGTATTGACAGCCAGATTGGTTAGATAAGGTGTCAACAGAGGATGCTCGGCCAGTTCCACTGAGTAGCTCGTGGATCTGTCCCCGAAATTAACTTTGACAGTCATGGGAATCATGTCCGCCTTTTCTCCGACAATCCCGAGGATAGCAGCGCTGCGGTCTTCCACAATAGTCCCCACTTCGGCCCCGATGGCACCCAATTTATTGGAACTCTTCAGGGAAGGGTAAGTAGCCAGTATGGTCGCAGTATGCATGGGGACAGAGATGCTGCCCAGCCCGAACATCGGATGGCCGAAAGCGAGCACATAATTTCCATCAATGGACGTAACCGTTCCGATTGCATAAAGGTTTAAATCACCCCGGGTCAATGCCACTGCAATGGCTCCTCCGGGTTTCAAGTGTTTCGGTGCATCTGTTGCTTCTCCGGCAAAAGAAGCGGAACCGGCGGAAAACGGCAGGCTACGGAATCCTGAACTGACAAAATAGCCCCGGCGAAACGCGTCCTTCAGTTCTTTTGGCAAAAAGCTCTTTAAGTCCGGATTCAAAATCTTACTGATATCAGGGATCTCTTCAAACCTCAGAGAATGCTCATTACCCCTGGTGCCATAAAGACGGGTAACCGACTGCATGCTTTCAATGGGCGTGAGCCCCCCAATGGGTTCTTGCCCGAATTCCCAGCCAAAGGAAATGGCACCGGCCAGCTTGCCTTCAAAATAAACCGGGCTTCCGCTCATGCCGGCAATAATACCGGCTTTCTCAATTACCGGGCCGCCACAGCGCACCAGGACACGGTTTTCCCCCGGTGTCTGGTTCTGAAGCAGCCCCAGCACCTCCACTGGAAATCTTTCAATGGTATTCCCTTTGAATACAGTCAATCCATAGCCTTTCATGCCTTTGTGAAGTTGTGAAGAAATGATGGGTTCAACGGCAAATGACAGTGATGAAATCAGAAAAAGCGTGAAAAGCAATATCTTTTTCATTTGTTTCCCTCTTTCGCAGTAATGACTGACAAGGCACCGGGAATCAGCTCCACATGGACCTTTCCGCTGACCGTAATCCGAATCCCATCCACGTGGGCGTCAATTACTTTATCATAGAGATCCAGTTCCACGTCCTTCGATCGGAAGAAACGGAACCCCTTGTGTTTCAGGTGTTTCTTCCGGGAAACCAGATACAATAACCAGGGGCGGGCAAAATGGTTGGTTCCGGGTACCACAACCACATCCATGAGGCCATCATCCAGCCTCGCATCCGGTGTAATATAAAACCC
>QMQE01000145.1 GCA_003650445.1 Acidobacteriota bacterium
ACACCCTCTGAACGTTGTGTCCTTTGTGCCCTTGTGCCTTTGTGTTGAATTCCCCTCTCCTCCTCCCTGCGGTCGAGTGCAAGTGAAAGTGCGAGTGCGCGAAAGAAAGGGATTGGCCATTCCCCGCTTCTGAACCTTAGTTCTATCTTTTCTGAACGTTGTGCCCTTGTGTTAAATTCTTCTCCCTCTCCCCCTCCGCTCTTCCCCCTCAGCGGCCTCTGCGGTGAGTCTCCCTGTCCTTTTTGATAAATTCGATGGCATTCTGAATGCGGCGAACGCACTCCTCTCTTCCAATGAGAAGAACCGTCTCAAAAATTCCAGGGCTTGCCGTACTCCCTGTCAACGCAAGCCGCAGGGGATGGATATAACGGGCGGCTTTCCGCCCTTCCCTCTCCGCCCTCCCCCTGAGCCGGGCTTCCAGTTCCTCTTCGTTAAAGGGCTCACAGCTTTGTATCAGTTCTGCGTCCGCATTTAGAATTTTTTCTGTGTCTTCCCCGGAAAAATGCTTCCGAACCCCTTTTGGGGCATAAGTTTCCGGTGCCCGGAAGAAAAATAATCCGGCATCCCACAGCTCTACCGTTGTCCTTACCCTTGGCCGCAAGAGATTTACGATTTTTGTGAGCCGAGGAGTTTTCTCTAAGTTTATTCCCTTGTTTTCATAAAGTTCAATGAAAATATCTTCCAGCTTTTCATCCGGCAACATGGAAATGTACTGGCCATTGAGCCAGAGCGCTTTGGTGAAATCAAACACTGCCGCATTCTTTGAAATCCGCTCAACGGAAAATGCCCGGGTCAGCTCAGTCATTCCCATGATTTCCCGATCATCCCCGGGGTTCCAGCCGAGCAATGCGATGAAATTTACCAGGGCTTGCGGCAAAAATCCCTGGTTTTTGTATTCCTCCACAGAGGTTGCGCCGTGGCGTTTACTCAGGCGTTTTTTATCCGGCCCGAGAATCAGGGGGATATGTCCGAACACCGGCGGTGTAAACCCCAGAGCCCGGTAGAGGAAAATCTGCTTCGGCGTGTTGGAAAGATGGTCGTCCCCGCGAATCACATGGGTAATTCCCATGTCGTGGTCATCCACAACTACCGTCAATTGGTAAATCGGGGAGCCGTCGGAACGGACAATGATAAAGTCCTCGAATTCATCAGCGTTAAACCGCATTTCTCCCCGGACGAGGTCGTTGAATTGGACAGCTTCCCGGGGAACTTTCAATCGCACCACGAAGGGCTCCCCGGCGTCCAGTTTTTCCTGAATCTCCCCTTTTGAAAGGGTGGCGCATTTCTGGTCATATTTCCAACCCGGGTCATTGCCCCGTCTTTCTTCAATTTCCTCACGGGTACAGAAACAACGGTATGCCCGGCCGGACTCCAGGAGTTTTTCAACTGCGTTCCGGTATTTTGTCGTTCGTTTTGACTGGAAAACGATTTCCCCGTCTGCTTTCAATCCCAGCCAGGTCATGCTGGACAATATCTGCTCGGTAAACTCCGGTTTGGATCGATTTTTGTCGGTATCTTCTATCCGCAGCCGAAATTCCCCGTTCACATGCCTGGCAAACAGGTAATTGAATAAAGCTGTCCTCGCTCCACCGATGTGGAGGAATCCGGTCGGACTGGGCGCGAATCTTACAACTGTTTTTTTCAAAACTTATCCCCTCGTCTGTTATTTTTGAATTCCCGGCCTGGGATAGCCGGAACTTTTTTATGCAGTCTCTATTCTAACCTTATTCCGGCGCCGGGTAAACTGCAGCCGCCTTTTCCTGCCGCCATGGCTCCGCTTATGTGTATAATAACCCTTAAAAGGAGGTGCATATGATTTATGGCATTTCAACGCACATTGTCGCAAGGGAAACACTCACCGGTGAACATCTGGATCACATCGCAGATGCCGGTTTTGATACAGTTGAGCTTTTTGCCAATTCCCATCAGATTGATTTTGATAACCCCGCAAAACTCCGGGAAATCGCCGGGGCCATTGACCGCAATCACCTGTATGTCAATTCTGTCCATACCCCGTTTTATGCTTCACTTGAAGAACTGCACAACGGGCATTTTCTGGACATCAGCTCAGCGGATGAGGCGCTGCGCAAAAAATCTGTTGATGAAGTTATAAAATGCCTGGTACTGGCATCCTACATTGACGTGGATTATTTTATCCTTCATTTCCCAGGTACTGGAAACCGAGATGCTTTGATGAAAAGCATTGACAGGCTCCACACTGTCTCCGAACAGCTTAAAACCAAACTCTGCTTTGAGAATGTCCCCGGAAAGACGACAGGTGTCCCAGATATTGTGCATTTTGTTGAAGATAATAAAGTTCCTTTCGGAGTCTGTTTTGATATTGGACACAGCTATATTGCCGGAGAAATGTTAAAAGACATTGAAGAGTTCGGCGTACATTTTTACACCGCCCACATCCACGATAATGATGGCAGCCGGGACCTGCACCAGATTCCCTTTGAAGGAAGCATCCCCTTTGCCGACGCAATGACCGCGTTCAGGAAAGCCGACTATAAATGGGGGTTCATGATGGAGGTCAAACGTCCGGTTGAAACAGCACTTGAACCCGCTTTACAGCGGATTTACAGCACCATTTCAAGATTTGAGCAACTGGAGGTAAAAGCAGGTTTATGAAAATCATAGTTGCTGAATCCGCAGGATTCTGTTGGGGTGTCAGACGGGCAATGGAAAAGGCCCTGCACCTTGCCGAATCTGCCGAAAACCGGGATATTCACACCCTTGGCCCCCTGATTCACAATACGCAGGTAGTGGAGTTCCTTTCCTCAAGGGGAGTAAAAGAGATTCATTCCCCGGATGAAGCGGATGAAGGCACCGTTATCATCCGTGCCCACGGCGCCACACCCGAAACTTTAGAGAAGTTGAAAAAAAGCGGCGCAAAGGTAGCAAATGCAACCTGCCCCAGGGTCGGCAAAGTTCAGGCACTGATAAAGGGGCACCTCGCAAAGGGCTATGAAATCATCATAATCGGCGATACCGGACACGCGGAAGTACAGAGCCTTATGGGCTACGCAAAGAACAGGGCACACCTGGTTCAAACACCGATTCAGGCAATGGAACTCCCCTTGTTTGAAAAGGCAATTGTTGTTTCCCAGACCACATTTGACAGAAAAGTTTTTGATGAAATCGTGGAACAGCTTCAGGAGAAAACAGGAGAACTGAAAGTATTCTGCACCATCTGCGATTCCACCGCAAAGCGACAGGATGAAGTGAAAAAACTGGCGTCAAAAGTGGATTGCATGATCATTGTTGGCGGCCATCACAGTGCCAACACGACCCGCCTGGCCGAAATCTCAAGGCGATATTGTAAGCATGTATATCACATTGAAACGGCAGCTGATCTGGTGAATGTAGATATCCGTTCTTACCAGGCCATTGGTGTATCTGCCGGGGCATCCACCCCAAACTGGATTATCAACAGTGTCGTACAGGCCCTGAGATTCAAAGATAAAGAAAAGGCAGTCTCCTTCCAATTGTTCGGATGGATGTTTTACGGGGGAATTTTCCGCTCACTTGCCGCATTTTTCCTCTGTTTCGGGATTCTGAACATGTTTCACCTTCCGGTTTCATGGAAATTTCCACTGATTGCCTTCTTTTACCTGTTTTCAATTACCAATCTCAACGGGATTGTCAGCGGTGAAGCCCTTTTGTTTAGTGACCCAACCCGGTATCATTTTATTCAATCAAGAAGGAAATCCCTCGTTTTTTTCTCTGTTGTCTCCATTCTTTCAGTTCTGGCCCTGGGCCTGACTTTGTCACGATTCGGTTTTTTCATGCTGCTCTTCTCCGTTCTTCTTGGGGTACTGTATCGAATTCGCATCGGCATTGGGAAAAAGCCGTTTCGAATCTTTGATATTCCCGGTTCAAAGAATCTGTTTCACGGCCTGGCATGGTCTATTGTCATTGCAGCCATTCCGCTGCTGGAAAACGGTATCTGCTCCTGGAACTTACTGATAACAGGCCCGGGGCTTGTTTTTATGATTGTCTTTGCCGGGACAGTGTTGTTTGACTTCAAAGATTACCAGGGGGATCAATTTGCCGGAAAAGAAACCCTTCCGATTCTATTGGGACGAAACCGGGCAGCCGCCCTCGTTTTCCGTGGAACTGCAATCCTCACTTGCTTCATCACGGTAATCGCGCTTGTCACAGGCCAGAAACAGCTTTCAGTAACACTTGCCCTGTCTGCCATTTACATTCTTCTCGTTTTTGCCCACTATTCAAACAAAAGTACAATTCCATCTGATGGCAAATTTGAGTTTATTGTAGACGGAATTGCCCTTGTCCCCTGGCTTATTTCACTGCTGCTTTCAATTGCTTCCCGCATATAAAAAAAGGGAAGCCGAAGCTTCCCCTTCAACGTGCAAAAAAATGAAAACTTATTTTGTTTCTTTCTCGTTTGCCGGCGCTTTGGCTTCTTCCTTCGTACCGAAAATGATACCCTGTATCTGATTCAGGCCCTGCTTCGCTTCAAGGTCCTTCTTTTTCAACAGGTTTGTTTCAATTTCATCAAAAACAGGGGCCAATTCCGCCAGCTTCTTGCATCCGGCCTTATTCAGGTAATCCTTGAAAGCACCAAGCTTGTCTTTCGCCATACCGAAATTACTTTCCGCAACCGCCATCTGGATTCCCTGAAGCTCCAGTTTAATCTGAAGGGTCCGCTTATCCATTGAAAGCGCGTCAATTTTCTGGTTCAGCTCTGCTATCTGCTGCGTCATTGCCTGTTCCTTTTTGCTGAACTCTGCCTTAGCGCTTCTCATTGCCATCAAGTGGGCGGCAAGCAGAACAATTAAAATGATAACAAACAGAATACCAAGGGTTTTTGTCGATCCTTTTTCCATCTTTCTTTCTCCTTTTAAAAATTAAGGGGTTAATGCCAAATCAAGATCCAGGCCCAGATTTTCTGTCTTTACCTGCTTGAATTCTTCATAACAATCCAGAAAAATATTGACCACGTATGGATCAAATTGACGCCCGGAAAAATCCTGGATTTCCTGCCAGGCTCGTTCGGGTTCCAGGCCTTCACGGTATGGCCTTGAACTGGTCATCGCATCGTACGTGTCCGCCACCGCCATCATCCGGGATTCCAATGGGATGGCGTCGCCTTTCAGCCCGTCCGGATACCCATTTCCATCATACCATTCATGATGGTGGCGAATCACGGGGCTTAATTCGAAACCATACAGATTTTTTACAATTTCTGCCCCGATGACAGGATGTCTATCCATAATTGCTTTTTCTTCAGCTGTTAACTTCCCCGGTTTATTGAGAATTGATTCAGGAACTCCGATTTTCCCAATATCATGGAGGATGCATGCCACACTCAGCGAAAACAATCGATCGGGATCAGAAATTATCCGCCTTGCCAGGATCATGGTGTACCGCTCTACCCGTTCGCAATGCCCTTTTGTGTAGGCATCTTTTGCTTCAATTGTATATGCGTGGGTACGAACGGATGACAGAAACATCTTTCGCATTTCATTTTCATGATGCTGAACAAGGAAATCGTTGTACAGGATTACTTCCAGTTCTGAAAGCAGGAGCCCGAATGTACTGTCATCAATAACATAGCCGCTGTCGCCGGGGAATCCCACGTACATGATGCCAAAAATCTGTCCGCGCTGGATTTCTATCGCAATGTACCCTTTGTCTGAAGGGAAAAGATGAGCTTCCAATGTAACCATACCCTCCTGGTCCCTCTTAATTTCAGTAGATTTGAACACTGTTTTTTCCGGCAGCCCAGGGGCACAGCTCTCAGGATTTACCTCGAATATTTCCAATTTTTCATCATAGGGGAGAAAGGCAAAGCTTGATGCGTGAAACGCAGAAAAACAATATTCCCGAATGTGCTTCATTTTCTCTTTCAGTTCAAGAGTTTCTCTGGTCTTTTGTGCCATTTCCTGCAATTGAATCAACTGATTATTTAAGCGCTTCAAGTCTGCTGTGCGAGCTTCCACTTCCGATTCCAGATTTCTGCGATACTGGTCTTTTTCTATGAGAAAAGTGTGTTTTTCCAAAGCCCTGCCCACCGTCAGGTAAATCGTGTCCAGTTTGAAAGGTTTTGAAATAAAATCGTACGCCCCGACCCGGAGAGACTCCACAGCTGCCTGAGTATCTGCATAACCGGTTACAATCACCGGGATTACAAATGGATACTTAACCGCAACCTGTCGGATCAGTTCTATTCCACCCATTTCAGGCATGTTAATGTCTGCGATGAGAACAGAATAAACATTATCCGGTTGTTTCTCCATTACTTTCAATGCTTCTTTCCCATTGCACGCCGTGTCTACTTTAAACCCGCGTGCTTCCAGGATATCCTGAAGTACTTCGCAGAATTCAGCCTCATCATCCACGACCAGAAGACGCTTGTTCTCCGTCATGAATCTATTCCATTCATTGCTTATTCCATTTCATCCGTCATGCTCTCGATATACTCAATCAATGCACGATGGTCATTTTCGTAGATATTGACAAAATG
>QMQE01000146.1 GCA_003650445.1 Acidobacteriota bacterium
CTGTAACATCACGTCTCATTGAACCGTTCTCCTCCAACCAAACTTGCAATAACAAACTCCGTTATTGCAAGTTCACGCCACCCATCTCCCGGGCCAACGGCCCGGAATATTGAATGTTAAATTTTGAGTGTTGAGTTGAAAAGATAAGATGAGGGATGAGCACCTGCTCTCTTCACTGTCTCTTTCGGTCAGAGCACTGAATGCAGAACACTTCTTCATCACCCATCAAAATGCGCAGCATAAAGCTGCGCATTTTTCCCTTGCTTCAACCGATTGAGATGGATATAATGTGTGGGCTTCTGGCGGTGTAGCTCAGGCGGTTAGAGCATGCGGCTCATATCCGCAGTGTCCGGGGTTCGAGTCCCTGCACCGCCACCATTTTTTTGTCATTTATAAGAAAACACGTAAAAAACCCGCCAATTGGCGGGTTTTTCCTTACTCATGTGAGGGGGGTTGTTTACCAGTTGTTATGCATTCCCATTCCGGGATGGCTGCCCTGCTGCATACCACCGTTCATTCTTCCACCCATTCTGCCGCCACGGCGGCCTTTTCGCATGTTCATGAACTGTTGGCGCTTTTCTTTTGCTATTTCCAGAAGCTTCTGACGCTGATCTTTGGTGAGCAGATCATGGAGTGCCTGAATTTTTGCGGTCATGAATTTTTCTACTTCCACCCGCTTCTGGTCCCGCAGTTTTTCCCGCTCTGCACGAATGGCCTCGGCGTTGAAGTTGTCAGCAACAAATTCGTCCATCATTCTGTCCTGCTGCCCTTTCACGCCCTTAACCTGGTTCTGCCAGTAAGTTTTGACTTCTGTGAGAAGCTGGTCCAGTTTCTGGTTCTGGGTTTCGTTCAATCCCAGTTCGGCTCTGACAGATGCCACGAGGCGAAAGAGCATACCCGCCCGGTTCCGACGATTCTGGGCCGGTGCCGCCATCAGTGTCCCTGCTGTCATCACGATTGCCAATACTGCAACAATTGTCTTTTTCATCCTTTCCTCCCTGTTGGCCATCCTGCTGGCCTTGTGTTTACGTGTATAAGATACGGAACGAGTATGTCAGAATAGTTTCCGCTTTGTAACGGTTTGTAACGGTAAATGCGGTGCCGCGTTGGCGTTAGGCGTGGGTGACAGAGGAGTAAATCAGGGGATTGGCCCTTCCCCGCACTTCAAGAACCAGCCACGGGTCCGACAGGACGCTCACTGAAGAAAAGTAAAGATAAGGCTGAGGCTAAGGTTGAGTAACAAAGAGAGGGGAAAAATTTCTTATCCAAATCTTTTCCGGAACCAACCACTATTCACAATTCACTGTCCACGGGTCCGACAGGATGCTCCTTAGTTGTTATTTTTCAAATTGCCGGTCTGGACTGCCTTTCTCAGAAATGCAGGGATTTTTCGTACTTTGTCGAGGTTGTCGGAGTCCAGAGCTGCCGCTGAAGGGGTCCGGACAATTTCTTTGTACTCGTCAGTCTGTAGTAATCGGGTGACAATTCCGGAGCAGGGATGGCCTTTGTCTACGCCCTCAGGCGCTTCCGGTTCAATTCTCTTAGTTGGCATAAGGTCTTCTGATGTGATTTCAGGAACGCTACCGGAAATGGGCCTTTTTTCAAGGTATGCGTCGCGCATTGATTTTGCCCGTTTCATGTCGAGGGGGCCCTGCCCTTCGATTTTTCCGTAGTCAAAGCCCGTGGCAATGATGGTCACGCGAAGTTTGTCTCCGATTTTTTCCTCTTCAACCGTGCCTTTAATCATGTGTACATGTTCGCCCAGTTCGTTGTTCAGGGTCTGGAGCAGCAGGCGATTTTCTCCAACTGTTAATTGCTGGTCACCGACGCCGGCGGTTACGTTTACAATGACGCCCCTGGATTCCATCAGGGAGAAGTTATCCAGAAGGGGAGACTGCAGGGCAGCGGTCAGGGCTTCCCGTGCCCGATCAACACCGGATGCTTCTCCCAGTCCCATTAAGGCAAATCCTTTGAATCCGAAGATGGTACGCATGTCGGCGAAGTCGACGTTCTCAGTGCCGGTGACAAAGACGATGTCCACGATTCCCCGCAGGGCGTTTTTCAAGATGGTGTCAATTTCTTCGTACGCCATTTTCCAGGGGGTGTCATCAGGCAGAATATCGAAGATTTTGTCATTTTTGATTGTGATCATGGAGTCAACATGGTCGATGAGTTGACTGTAGCCTTCTACGAAGTTTCGGAATCGGACGTTTTTTTCAAATTCGAAGGGCTGGGTTACGATTGCAACTGTCAGAATTCCCAGTTCACTGGCCAGCCGTGCAATAACAGGGGCAGCACCCGTCCCTGTTCCGCCACCGAGTCCGGCAGTGATGAATACCATGTGCGCTCCTTCAATGGCAGACCGCAGTTTGTCCATGTCTTCTATGGCAGAACGCTCTCCCATTTTAGGATCAGAACCGGCGCCGAGTCCCTCAGTCAATCTTTCGCCGATCTGAATTTTCATCGGTGCATGGGAATGAATAAGGGATTGAAGGTCGGTATTGACCGCGATGAATTCCACATGTTTAAGGTCGGATTCAATCATGCGGTTTACTGCATTGCATCCAGCACCGCCCACACCAAATACTTTGATTATGGGTCGTGCCATTTTGTTTTCTTCAATCAGAATGGCGCTGTCTCTAATTGGCATTCTTAACCCCTTTTGAATTTTCCAAAGATTCCCTGGATCATGCCTCGAATCCTTCCACCCCCATTTTCATAGGAACGAAATATTTTGGACCGTTCATCTCCCAGGTAATAATAATTGGCCAGCCCGTAGGCGGTTACAAATTCCGGTACGTTTATTTCCGCCATCATATCGTCCCCGGTAATCCAGGGAGTCGCGACGCTGACGGGTTTTCCGAAACGCCGGCGGCAAAGTTCTGTGATTCCGGCAAATCTTGCCGTTCCGCCGGAGAGTATAACTTCGTCCACTTCATCGAGAAGGCCATTCTTTTCAATGTCTTTGGCAACTTCATCGAATATCTCGTAGAGGCGGTCCACCATTACGGTGACAAATTGTTCCCGCGTAAGGGCGGCTTCGGCCATGCCTGAAGCGCCCTGCAGGACGATTTCCTCGTCAGGTTTATCAATTCTCAGTTTGTTGTAGCGCTTTTTCAGCATATCCACGGCGTTCAGCGTGTTGTAGCTGCTGGGCACCATGTAGGCCACCAGAAGGTCAGATGTGACCAGCTTTCCCCCGGCCGGCACGGATCCCATGTAAATGACGGAACCGTTCTGGTAAACGGAGAATGTTGTGAGAGAGGCGCCCATGTCAATATGGACACAGCCTTTTTCCCTGGCGTATCTGGATACTGCTACTGTACCGCTTGCGATGGGGTTCAGAAAGATGTCTTCACAGAAAAAGCCGGCCTTTTCAATACACTTTCTGGTCACCATGACGGAAGAGGATGGCGCGGAACAGATAAGAAGGTTCACGTCCAGTCGGCTCGCAGGCATGTCCAGGGGATTCTGAACCCGCTTTGCGTTGTCTATGATGTAGTCTTCAACAAGAATGTCAATGATTTCGTGGTCACCCGGATACCGGATGTTCTGAGCGGTTTCAATTGCCTGATGAATGTGTTCACGGGTGACCTGCCCCGGAACGCCCCTGTCGCTGGGAATGGAGATCGGGCCGGTAGAGTGATACTGGTTTATGTCTGTTACCGGCAGTCCGCAAACGACGCAGGAACTGGAAACACCGGCAATGTTGCAGGCCTCATGAATGACTGTACTCAGGCTCAACGCGAGGGAATTTACATCGGTAATCCGGCCGTTTTTGTCTATGTAGAGGGATTCGCCCTTATGATAGCCCCGAACTGTCGTCTTTCCTGTGTCGTCATCAAACCCGCATACCAATGCCTTGATTTCACTGGAACCCAAATCCACTGCCACAATGGTGTTACGGTCTGCCATTCACCACTCCTTATTCTGGTTTTACCACAATTTCATGACGAAATGATAAATCAATATAATCAACATTATCATACCGTGATTTGATAAATTTCTCTACCCTTAAAAATTGTCTCACATTTTTAAAAGAACCAAAGGGGTCAACGTAAATTTTCCATGGTGTGTCTCTGAGGAAACAGACCCACTTCTCATTGGCTTTCCGGGCGACAAGCTCAGACAGCCGTGTATAGAAAACCCCATCATCCAGCGTACGCATTTTTTCAAGTTTTCCCACAATGAACGGCAATTCTTTTTCATCACAGTCTATGATGGGAAAATTCCGATAGGAAAAAGCGGGTGTGAAGGCAGCAATCCGGCTCCCGCTGGCATCCACAATCCAGACATCCCCTTTTACGGTTCGATAGAGTGCCACCGGCTGTTTTTCCTGAACCACGATGGTTACCCGGCTGCCGGGCAGTGCCCGGACCAGCGCTGAATCCACCCAGGGGATGGCTTCGGCGGTTTTCTCAATGTCCTTTTTGTTCATTTCCCAATATGACTTGCCGAGATAAGGGGCGAGGGCTTCCTGTAATTCGGCCGGATTGTTATAGTACACGTTCTGAATCTGAAACTCACGCACCCTGAAGATGTCGGTGAAGTAATATTTCAAAGGAGGAAATATCCAGGCTGCGAGTATGCCCAGCACCACCACCCCAGAAAAGTACAGAACTATACGGCCCCCGTATTTTTTCAGCACGCGCTGTAACCGCATTTTGAACCGTATGCTGCCGGGGCTTTTTCTTGTCACTTCTTAGCTTCCCCCTCTCCAAAAGACCTTGCCACCCCGTCAATAGTGCCGGCTCCGAGAAAAACCACAAGGTCTCCCTCTTTTACTTCGCCCTTCAGGTTTTCAAAAAGAAATTTGGCGTCGGGCGCAAGGGCAACGTCACTGTGGCCGGATTTTCTGATTCCTTCAACCAGCGCATCGCTGGAAATCCCGTCAATGGGGTTTTCTCCCGCAGGATAAATCGGAAGCAGCCGGAGAATATCTGACTGGTGAAAAGAAATGAGAAAGTTATCAAACTGGTTCCGGGTGCGTGTGTAGCGATGGGGTTGAAATGCGCAGATAATCCGGTTTGGGCGGTAGAACTCGCGTAAAGCACCAAGGGTTTTTTCGATTTCAACCGGATGATGGGCATAGTCTGAAATAACACGGCATCCCTTAAATTCGCCAACCGTTTCCGAACGGCGTTTTGTGCCCTGATAAGCCGCAAGTCCCGTTTGTATCGCATCTACATCCATTTCCATTTCCCGGGCCAGTGCGATGACAGAGAGGGCGTTCAGAATGTTGTGCTGTCCAGGGACTTTCAGGACAAAATCGCCCAGGATTTCTCCATTTTCCCTGACAGAAAATTCGTAACCTCTGGCAGTAACACGAATACCTTCGGCCCTGTAGTCACAGTGTGCCGAAAAACCGTAGGTAACCACCCTTCTGCGAATGTTCGGAATAATGGATTTAATCCGGCTGTCTTCGAGACAGACGATAGCTGCCCCGAAAAATGGAACTTTGTTGGCAAATTCGGTAAAACTTTCTTTCAGGTTATCCATTGTTTTGTAATAGTTCATATGGTCTTCATCAATGTTGGTAATGATGCAGTAAATGGGACTCAACCTGAGAAAGGAACCATCCGATTCATCCGCTTCCGCCACAAGATATTTGGAGGTTCCCAGCCTGGCGTTGGAGCCATAGGCGGAAAATATACCCCCGATAATGACGGTGGGGTCCAAGCCACCGTGGGAAAGCACCGATGCGGCAATGGATGTTGTAGTCGTTTTTCCGTGGGTACCGGAAATGGCGATTCCGGCTTTCATTCGCATCAGCTCTGCCAGCATCTCTCCCCTGGGTATTACGGGGATATTGCGGGTTTCCGCTTCCTGCCATTCCGGATTCTCCCGATGGATGGCAGTGGACACAACAACAGCGTCTGCATCCTCAACATTTGCCGAACTGTGCCCGTACTTCACTGTTATTCCTAGGGATTCCAATCTTATTGTATAGTCACTGTGGCTCAGGTCGGATCCGGTCACGTGAAAGCCAAGGTTGTGTAATACCTCAGCAATACCGCTCATACCGGTACCACCGATACCGACAAAGTGAATGGTCTTAAACCGTCCAAACATTTCTGCTCTCCTTCGGAGAAGTGTTCTGTGCGCCTGCGGCGCCTGTGTTCTGTGTTCTGAAAGAAGGAATCAGATGGGAATAGCATTTTCTGGTAGTATCCCTCGTTTCCAAATAGAAGAAAGGAACATCGAAACTGCCACACCACACATGAATGCAGATCCCCTCTTCTCTTCTTCCGTCAGAACACAGAAAACAGAACACAGAACACATCCCTTTCATTCTTCTCCCTTCAATTTCACTGTCATTGCCAACCCAACCATCATCATGTGAGACACCATTGAGGAACCACCGTAGCTGATGAATGGTAAACCAAACCCCTTTGCCGGCAACATGTCAAC
>QMQE01000147.1 GCA_003650445.1 Acidobacteriota bacterium
AGCCCGATTTCAGCTGCCAGTTTGTGGGCATTGATAACATATACTTTCAATTTTTTGTTGATGATTGTTTCGATATCTTTTTTCGGGAAGCGCCCCAGAACCTTATCCGGTGTTTCGATGCTGTTGATCAGGACGGTACCGCCTTCCTTGATTCCCCGAAGGACGTCCAGTGTGCCGATATACTCTTTTTTGTGGATAGCGACGAAATCCGGTTTTGTGATGAGGTAGGGGGACTGAATCGGTTCATCGGAGAAACGAAGGTGGCTGACTGTGATGCCGCCGGCCTTCTTCGAGTCATACACAAAATACCCCTGGGCGTTCTTTCCGGCTACGTCACCGATTATCTTAATGGAGTTTTTGTTGGCACCGACGGTTCCGTCCGAACCGAGGCCGAAGAACTTTGCCCGATACACGGAAGCCGGTTCTGCGTCGAATGAATCATCATATGGCAGAGAGCGGTGAGTGACATCGTCTTCGATGCCAAGTGTAAAATGATGAATCAGCTTTTCGGAAGGTGTGTTCATGATGTGGTCGAAGGCACCCTTCAGCATTGCCGGTGTGAACTCTTTTGAAGAAAGCCCGTAAATGCCGCCGAGAATTACCGGTTTGTCAGCTGCATTCATCAGGCCGAGTTTTATCTGCTGGTCTACAGCGGCAACAACGTCAAGGTAGAGCGGTTCGCCAATGGAGCCATGTTCTTTTGTCCGATCCAGAACGACAATTTTCCGGGCTGTTTTTGGCAGTGCCTGGAAGAAACGTTCTCTGTCAAACGGCCGGTAGAGACGAACCTTGATAGTGCCGGTTTTGTATCCCTGCTCATTGAGTTTGTGGACCGTTTCGTCTGCTGTGTCGCTTCCTGAACCCATGATGACCACAACCGCTTCCGCATCTTCGGCACCCACATAATCAAAGGCATGGTAACGGCGCCCGGTGAGCTTTTCAAAGCGTTCACAGTATTTGTCAAAAATTGCCGGGAATTTGTCGTAGTAGGGGTTCTGGGCTTCCCTGTTCTGGAAGAAGATATCTGGATTTTCCGCTGTCCCCCGAAGGGTGGGGGTGTCGGGGTTGATGGCTCGTTTCCGCATCCGGTGGATGTATTCCATTTCCACCATGGCCCGCATTACATCCTCCTGAAGGAGTTCGACCCGGCGGATTTCATGGCTGGTTCTGAATCCATCAAAGAAATGGAGAACCGGAACCATTGCTTCCAGTGTTGTGGCCTGCGCGATGCATGCCATATCCTGGATTTCCAGCTGATTGGCAGATGCCATCAGGGAGAATCCTGTTTCCCGGGTAGCCATGACATCAGAGTGGTCTCCGAAAATGCTCAGGGCATTCGTTGCCACAGTTCTTGCGGAAACATGGAAAACAGCCGGGGTCAGTTCACCGGCGATTTTGAACATGTTGGGAATCATCAGCAGCAGGCCCTGGGAAGCTGTAAAAGTCGTGGTCAGGCAGCCGGCTGTCAATGCGCCATGAACCGCACCGGAGGCACCGCCTTCCGACTGCATCTCGTAAACCCGCGGAATCTGGCCGAAGATATTCTTCTTGTTCTGGGCAGACAGTGCGTCGGAAATCTCTCCCATGGGGGAAGACGGGGTGATGGGATAAATCGCAATGACTTCATTCATTGCGTGGGCTACTCTCGCCGCAGCAGTATTGCCGTCGATTGAAGCTTTTGTGATGGTTTTTTCAGACATAATCCCTCCTCTTTCAAAAGCGGTAACATTCTAACAGATGTTACGGAAAGCGTGAACCCGCTTTCTGGAAAGTTTTTATAATTATAGATAGAATCAGGCTGGCCCGGCCCCTCAGGCCATTCAAGCAGAAATACCTATGACAAGAGAGCGTATTTTGATATAGTTTCCATGTAGAAACAAACCAGGAGGGGATTCATGCGGAAACTTTTTGTGATACTGCTTCTTATCATGAGCGTTGGGGGCTGGATGGCATGTAACAACAAGGGTGCGAAACAGGATCAATCAGCGGAAAACAAGGGAAACAAGATTTCTCAGGAAGAGTTGAACAAGTCATTAACCGAACTGAATGACCTGAAGGCAAAATTCGATGCCGCTGAAACAAAGAAAGATAAAGACGATCTCATGAATCAGCTTTCCGGTAAAGTTCAGTTGCTCCTTTCAAAAGCACCGAATAACCCGGATGCCAATGCCTTGATGGATGATGTTCAAATGTACTATGCGATGGAATGGGCCAGGCAGGGAAAGTACAAAAAAGCGATCGAAATTGTTGATAACGTTCTTCAGTTTTCTCCGAACAATGAAAAGGCAAAATCGATGAAGGCCCAGTTTGAAGATTGGCAATTCTTGACCCACGATGAATTTAAGAAAATCAAGAAGCACATGTACATGGATGAGGTGATTCAACTGGTGGGGTATCCGGTTCGGAAGGAGACAAAAAAGGATAAATTCAAGCGGACAGTTCACGGCTGGTTTTATAAGGAACCCAGTATGAACAAAGCAATTGCTATCTGGTTTGACGCAAATGGCCAGATATGGGCGAAGAAGTGGCCGAAGGGCACCAAGGAAATGAAAACAGCAGAATCAGGGAAGTGAAATCTCTTGATTTGCCCAGTCTGCTATGGTAGAAAGGGTGTTGCTTTGTGCAGAAATAGCATAAGGAGGTGAGGTGGGTTTTATTAATGAATCCTACGGGGATTCAACAACTGGAATCAAGTTCAATTTTGAATTACGAAATTAAAGAACAGGAGGTACGGTTCTGTGGGTGTTTTTACTAACTCGATCATGAAATACATGGATCAGGGTGGATGGATTATGTGGGTGCTGGCTGCATTTTCAATTGCAGCGTTGGTGGTAATTATTGAAAGAGGCATTACCTTCTACAAAGCCAAAATCAACACGTCTGAGCTGCTTGGCAAGTTGAGAAGTGCGTTGAAGAAGAAAAATGTCAAGGCAGCGATTGAGATTTGTGAATCCTATCGCTCGCCGATCTCTGCTATTCTGAAATCCGGCCTGCTGAAGTACGGGCGTCCGAAAGAGGACATCGAAAAAGCAATGGAAAATGCGGCTATTCATGAGATTGCACGGATGGAAAGGGGTCTCGGGATCCTGGCATCTGTTTCCAACCTGGCACCGATGCTCGGATTCCTTGGAACCGTTGTCGGCATGATCGCGTCCTTTGACGCAATGTCCAAATTGAATGACCCTGCAAAGGTTGCTGAAGGTATTTCTACCGCGCTGATTACCACTGCTGCTGGTTTGATTGTTGCAGCGCCCGTGTTGCTTTTTTACAACTATTACACTGCAAAAATCGGTGGTTTTATCCGGGAAATCGAATCTGCTTCGAACGTACTGGTGGAGACTTTCGGGGAAATTGAGACCATTCAGTAAGGCTGGGGAGTTATAATGAAGATTGGAAAGACTAGAGCAGTTGATGCGTACATCCCCACTGCGTCAATGGCGGATATTGCCTTCCTGCTGATTGTATTCTTTATGATTACAACGGTGTTTCAGGTGGACAAGACCGTCTTGGTATTGCCGCGGTCCGATGTTCGGTCCGAGGTGGTGAAGGGTTCCGCATTTATTGTTGTGACCGAAGGGGGCTTTCTCAAAGTCTCCGATGGTAAAGAGGACACACATCCCATTGATCAGTCCGATGTTCTTTCCTTCGCTGTAGACCTGATGTCCAAGAACTCCGAACAGCCGATTGTGCTGAAGGTAGACCACAATGTGAAATGGCACACAGTTGACCAGATCCTGGATCAACTGGGGCAGGCGCATGCCAAGAACCTTCAATTCCTGACCGACTTAAAGGTCAAGCAAGAGAAGTTCGAGTAGGGAGGGATGATATGAAACTGGAAAAAAAGAAATCAAACCCAGAAATTCCTACCTCGTCAATGGCTGACATTGCATTCCTGTTGATTGTGTTTTTCATGTTGACCACTGTAATCAGTGCTACCAAGGGGATTGAACACCAGTTGCCGCAGCAGGATAAGAAAACCACGGAGAATATCGAAAAAGAAGATTCGATATATATCAAGGTGAATGCGGACAATACCTTTACCGTAGATAAGGAAGCCCCTGCATCCATTGATGGAGTGGGCATGCTGAAGGATTATCTGTATCCGAAGCTGAGCAATAACTGGAAAAAGCCGATTATTATCTATGTCAACCCTGAAGCTAAATACGAATCCATGATTGCGGTTCTGGATGTTGTGAAGCAGCTGGAGGCCCAGTTGATAAAGGAGAAGAACATTCCAAATCTGACGATCACGATTCCGACCCAGGCAGAGGCGGAGACGTGGGGCTATCAATAAGCGAGGTGAATGATGGCAGAAGAACTAAGTCGTTCGGGCCTTTTTGCTGCTGATGACCATAGCCTCGCTGTAGACTTGGCATGGGAAGCGGAAGAAGACAAAAAGACGTATAAGATTGCGCTGTTAATTGCGTTGATCTTCCATATTATTTTGATATGGGTAAATATCCCGGATTTCGGAAACAAAAACTTTGTAGAAGAAAAAAAGGATGAAAAAATCATGCGGCGGGTCGTTCTGCGGCCGCCTCCTGAACAGCAGATGAAGCAGTTGCAATTAAAGAAGAAGATGCAGAAAGTACCGGTTCCGGATCCGACTCCGGATAAACCGGAGCCGATTGTACCGATTGAAACCAGTGACAACGAAGCGTTCAATCCTGACGATGATTACATTATTGGTGTGCCGGATGCACCGCCCGCACCTACCGGCCCCATTCGGGATGGTACCGTTGGCCTGGAACGCCCGGTGTATAACCTTAACCAGCTTCAGCAGAATGTTGTTTACCCTGAGCTGGGAAAGAAGGCCGGCTTGCAGGGATACGTGATTCTTGAGGTTGTACTGAAGAAAGATGGCAGAGTTGGAAATGTCCGGGTAATTGGTGGCCCTCTGCGGGCGCTTGGTTTTCCGGAAGCAGCGATTAGAGCGGTTAAGAAGATGCGGTTCACCCCCGGTAAACTTCGGGGTCAACCGGTTGATGTTATTTTAACTTTGACTGTTACCTTTAAACTGAGGCGTTAAGAACTTGCCGGCTTCGGCCGGCAAGCTTTTTTGCTTGAAGGTGGAGAGAATGAAACTTCAGGGTTCGTTGGCTGAATTGAAACTACCGGATATTTTGCAATTGGCCAACATGTCTCAGGAAACCGGGATTATTGAGTTTCGGAATAATGAAGGAGTAATCGGTAAGATTGTTCTCCAGGAAGGTGAGGTTGTCCACGCGCGGGTCGGTGACTTGTCTGGTGATGAGGCTGTTTTTGAGATTGCAATCTGGTTTGACGGGGCATTTCGGTTTGTCCCGCTGGACAAGGAATATTCACAGAATGTTCGAGGCAATCTGACCAGTCTACTCATGGAGTCAGCCCGCCGCCTGGATGAATGGAGAGTTTTATCAAGAAAGATTCCTTCATTTTCGTATTTCCCGGTGATTTCAGAAGATAACAATGATAAAAAAACGCTGAACACGGCGGAATGGGGAATTCTTCGGTATATTGACGGGTCAAAGAATATCCGTGATATAGCCCATGAGTGCAGTGAAACGCCCTTTAGAACTTCCAAACTGGTATATGGCCTGCTGATCAATGGTCTCGTGACCCTGTCCCGGTTTCCCGCCGAAAAGAAAACAGAGAAAGAGGTGCCCCCGCTGGTTACAAAATTACTCAAAATTCAGGATGAAACCAGGAAAAGTGTAGATGCGGGGTTGCTTAAAGATATTGATAAAATGCTTCAGGATGGCCTGGCACGTCTGAACGTGAACATTGATGATAAGAAGGCTGTGATTGAGACCGCAAATGCGGTTCTTCAGGCAGTCATGGTTGGTATGGGCCGGGATGCTTCCCGGGATTTAGCACTGCGATTTAAGGCTATCCTGAAGGGGCAAGCAAGTTCCTGAAAATAAATATGAGAGGTGTGATTGTGAAAAGGTTCGTTGCAGTTTCAATGGTGTTACTTTTGCTTGGAGGGACGGCAACTGCTGAATACAAGGCCGGACTTGAATATTTAAAAAGAGGCCAGACACAAAAGGCGCTGGCTGAATTCCAGGCTGATATGGAAGTGTATGGAAGTTATTGGTATTATCCTGCTTACATGTCGGCAGTATGTTACATGAAGATGAAGGACTATTCATCGGCAATGCAGATGCTGAGAGAGGCTGAGTCTGCTACAGAGAAGTCCAATACGAAGGTTCTGGATCTTGCCAAGATAAAGACCCTGGAAGCTCAGATACTGGTCAATGAGAAGAAATACGGTGAAGCAATCACTCTGGCCAATAAGTATATTCCACAGGCCCCGTCTAATCTTCAGGGGAGTTTGTATTATATTAAAGGGTTTGCAGAAAATAAAATTGGCCAATCTTCCAAGGCGGTTAACGAT
>QMQE01000148.1 GCA_003650445.1 Acidobacteriota bacterium
GGTGTTCAATCGGATGTCCCGGACCATACGCCGGGTTTTTGAAATCAGGCCTTCCATGGGCCGGGCCATCAGTTCTTTATGGGGTGCCAGCGGTGCCAGTCTGAATTGCCCCCCCAGTTCCCCGGTTTTTTCAAACAGGGTCACTGTAGCACCCAGTTCAGTGCAGGTGCAGGCGGCGGACAACCCGGCAGGGCCTGCCCCGACGACGGCAACTTTTTTCCCTTCCAATACTGTGGGTGAGAGGGGCGGCTTGTCAATTTCAGGGTTCACGATGCAGCCGAGGCCGCTGCCATTCTTGACGTTGGCGAGGCAGCCCTGAAGGCAAAATCCACAGAACATGATTTTTTCCGTTTGACCCTGTACCAGTTTGGCAGGCAAGTCCGGGTCTGCCACAAGGGCCCGTCCGAAGGCAACAAAGTCTGTAAGATTTTCTCTTTCCAGCTTTTCCAGTTTGTCCATATCCGCCATTTGCCCCACCGCAATCAGAGGAAGTCCGGTCATTTTCCGTACCGCTTTCAGCGCTTCCAACTGCCGGGCTTCCGGGATGGCCATGTGGGCGTAGTAAAAGGGCGGTGTGTCGCAGGCGTTTCCCATGCCGCAGTGGATGGCGTCAAAGCTGTGTTTTTCTGCCAGTTTCAAAATAGGCAGATTGTCTTTCGGCCCCAGCCCGCCCTCTATGAATTCACTGGTTGAAATTCTCAGCAACACTGCCAGTTTCCCCCGGTTTTCTGCCACTTCTTCAATGACCTTTCGCAGAAACAGAGTCTTGTCCTGTCCGTACGCATCTTCCCGGAGATTGGTACGGGGGGAGAGAAACTGGTTGATGAGATAGCCATGGCCGCACTGGATTTCCACTGCGTCAAACCCGGCCGCCGCCGCCCGGCGTATCCCTTCCCCAAAGGCCGTGATGATTTCTTCAATCTGTTCCTCACGCAATGGCACCGGGGTCTGGCCAGTTGTGGGGCAGGGAACCGGGGAGGGGGCGAGGGGTGCTGTGCCGATGGCTTTTGGATTGGCCGCCCGGCCCGCGTGATTCAGATTCAGGCAGGCCAATGCGCCGTTCTCATGAAGCACATCCACAATTTTTTTCAAGTCCGCTATGCTGGTGTCCAGATGAATTGTCAATTGCTTCGGGTGTTCTTTTCCGGTTCCTGTCACCGAAACCGGTTCCAGAATCACCAGTGCCGTACCTCCCCTTGCGATATTTCTGTAGTAGGTGAGGTGGCGTTCGGTGACCCGGCCCTCAGGCGTACCGTAGGCGGTTTTCACCGGTGCCATGACAAAGCGATTCTTAAGTTTCAGCAGGCCGAGGCTTGCGGGTTCTGTAAAACGCATTTTTTCCCTCCTGTATCTTTGTTTGTAAAATAGCTGATTCTATTTTATAATAAACATATGTTCATAACAAGGGGGATTGAATGACGCCGGGAAACAAGAAGCCAGACGAAGTTCAGTGGAAAAAAGTTGCCATTGCAATCACAGAAGACGGGGCCATATCCCCCACCCATTTCGGAGATGCCGAAGCCATTCTCTTTGCGGAAGTTCGGCCCGGTGAATTTAAAATTCTGGAAACCCGGCCCAATCCGGTGAAACAGGTGGACGAAGGCCGTCACGGGAGCGACGGGAAACTGAAAAAGGCAGCCGGTTTCATGAAAGACGTGCACATTGTGGCCACCGGAAAATTAAGTGGCAACTTCAAAAAAATGCATACAGAAAAAGGGAAATGGCCATTCATTACCAAACTGGATCCGGAACCCTTCCTGAATTGGCTGATCCATTCATTCCCGGCCCTTGAATGCTGGTTCAGCGATCCGAACAATACCGTATATCGGACTTGATGCACCGGTAACGCAGTTCCGCAAGTGCAGTGACTTGTGACCTGTGATTAGTGACTGGCAAAGAAAAAAGATGGGGAACCGGAATGGGAAAATGCATGTAAAGGCGTATGTATGTCGGCAAATATCAAACAAGCAACTCCCTTTTTTTACTTAATCTTAACCTCAGCCTTAACCTTGTTCTGTCACCGTAGGCGCACAGAACACTTCCCCTCTTTTTGACCCATGTCAAATCCACTTCCTGAGAACGGGGTATACTGTTTGCGGAAGGAGGATTGGACTATGCTTACGTTTCCTGTTCTGGCGTTTTTGCTGCTGGCGGCTCATTTTTCACGGGCAAACCTTAACGGGCTGGCCATTGCCTGCCTGCTGTTGCCGTTTCTGCTGTTTTATCGAAAACGGTGGGTGCTACTGGTTGGGGGAATTTTACTTCTCATGGGTGCCGTGGTGTGGGGTGTTACCGGGTACCACCTGGCGTTGGCGCGGGTTCACTTCGGGATGCCTTACCACCGCCTGGTGGCCATCATGGGTGGTGTAGTCCTCTACACATTGTTTTCCGCATGGGTGCTCCTTCGGCGAAAGTCCCGGGAGCGTTATCCCGGTGATCCGGCTTCAGCCGGTATTTCAACCTGGGTGTTCTTTCTCACCGCCCTGACCCTCTTCATGATACAGTTGAAAGTTCCTCTGAATATGCTCCTTTTTAACCGCTTTGTACCCGGTTTTGGCTGGCTGGAAATCCTGCTTCTGTCTGTTTACGGTGCCGTAGTGGCGGCCCGTATCCACGACTACAAAACCCAGGCAAAGTGGCGAATCCGGGTGTGGCACCTGTTTACCATCGTATTTTTTACCCAGTTGATACTGGGGTTGCTTGGCTTTGATTCCTTCCTGATGACGGGAAAGCTGCACTTGCCGGTTCCGGCACTGATCGCGGCGGGGCCCATCTATCGGGGACATGAATTTTTCATGGTTTTTCTCTTTCTTGGAACCATCGTATTGGTGGGGCCGGCGTGGTGTTCCCATCTCTGTTACATCGGGGCATGGGACGATGCCGCCTCCCGTTCAAAAAAAGTGCCGGGCTACTACCGGAATGATTCTGTGCGGGTGGTCATCAGCATTCTGGTGATTGCCGCTGCCATTCTCCTTCGGCTCTTCGGCGTGGGCTGGCTCCCGGCAACAATCCTGGCCGCCGTATTCGGGTTGGCCGGTGTCGGTGTCATGCTGTGGTTGTCCAGAAAGAAGGGCACGATGGTTCACTGCACCGCCTACTGTCCCATCGGGCTTTTTTCAAACATTCTCGGCAAGCTGAATCCCTTTCGAATCCGTATTGACACCGGCGGCTGTACCTCCTGTATGGCCTGCGCAAACGTCTGTCGTTACAGCGCGTTAACGCTGGAAGACATACAGGCTGGAAAACCGTCCTTAACCTGCACGCTTTGTGGCGACTGCATCACCGACTGTCCCCAGAATACAATCCACTACCATTTCCCCGGCCTGAGCGCTGAAACCGCGAGAAAGCTGTTCATCGTGCTGGTCGTCACCCTCCACGCCGTATTTCTCGGCGTAGCGAGGATCTGAGCCGACGTAGCCGGATCAGTGGCTTGTAACTTGTGATCTGTGACTTGTGAAATCAGGGAGTAAGGCAGGCGCGATTTACCGAGCAGATACATAGAATATATCATTTTATTAATTCTTAAATGGAGGCTATACGATATGGAATATCCACGTTTTTTTGATGGGATTGAAAGCATTGCCCTGACAGACGAATTGGCGGGATTTCTGGGAGTGAACGAGAATGGAATGGTCGAAATCAGCTATCTGGAAATTGTAAAAATGGCGGGCCACAGCTGCGCAACAGTTGCCGGAGCATACCTGATGGCATTGAAAGGCCTGAAAGCATTGTACGGGGGCGAACGCCCGAAACGGGGTCAAATAAAGGTCGAAATCAGAAATACGCCCACCGAACATAACGCAGGTGTTGTGGGATGTGTACTTTCCAATATTACAGGTGCAACGACTGACTATGGTTTTGGAGGAATGTCCGGCGGCAGATTCAACAGAAGGAACCTCCTGTTTTACAACGCGTCCATTGATACAGATGTTCGTTTCACACGCCTTGATACCGGAAAACAAATCGGCATAAACTATCATCCGGGAAAAGTGGTCAATCCCACGCAGATATTGATGGGTGCAATGGGCCCCACTGCCACACCTGAAGCCAAAAAAGCATTCCCAAAACGTTTTCAGCAAATGGTCAAAACCATCTTCGAAAATGGGGACAAAGTCATCGATGTAATCGAACCGTAACTGGTAATGTTAAGAATCTTTCGCGTGCTTTTTCCCTTCGGGTTCTATTGCGATTGGTATTTATCACAATCAATAATTGAAAAACAGGGGTGGGTTTCATCACTCAGAGTTTCACATTCCTGCCAGCACCCGGGACCGTTTCCTGGTTCGTGGACAGGCACTTTCGAAAAGCTCCCAGTTCCCGTTTTTTTCGGTTCCGATTGATTCCCTGCCTTTTCCCAACTATCTCCGGCGGCTTTGCCGCCTATGCGCCTCCCATCTCGTTCCCGTCCAGATGGCTGGGCACGTTGAGGCGGGAGAGGCCGTCCAGTGCTGCGACCCGGTAGGCCTCCGCCCAGGTGGGGTAGTTGAATACGTTGTGGACAAAATAGTCCGCCCGGCCTCCGAGGGACATGACGGCCTGGCCGATGTGTATCAGTTCGGCGGCCTGATCGCCGACCACGTGGATGCCGAGGAGTTTCCAGTCATCCGGAGAGAACAGCAGTTTCAGCATTCCGACGGAACCACCCTTGATGGTGGCCTTGGAAACTTCACGGTACCGTGCCACGCCCTTGACGAATGGAATAGCTTTTCTTACCAGTTGTTCTTCGGTGCTGCCGATGAGGGAGGCCTCGGGGATGGAGTAGATGGCAAAGGGGAAGAGCTCCGGGCGATGGTCCCGGACAGTGTAGCCAAGGACGTTCCGTCCCGCTATCCGGCCTTGTTCCGCGCTGGTGGATGCCAGCGCCGGGGGGCCGATAACATCCCCTGCTGCGAAGATATGGGGTGCGGTGGTCCGAAAGTTTTCATCGACTTTGATGACGGGGCGCTTCCCCAGATCCACCCCGGCGGCGGGGAGGTTCAGGCGCTCCACGCAGGGGACCCGGCCGAGGGAAACCAGTACCGCATCAGCGGTCAGCTTTTTTCCGGTATCGGTTTCCACCATGCCCTTTCCGTTTTCCAGCCGACGGATGGACCGGTATCCCCGGCCCAGTACCATGCTGACGCCCATTTTTTCCATTTCACTCAACAAAAGGCGCTTAATGTCCCCGTCAAGGTAAGGAAGGATGTGGTCATGACGGTCCACCAGTGTGACCCGGCAGCCCAGTGCTGCGAACATGGCGGCGTATTCGGTGCCGATGACACCGGCACCGACGACAATCAGGCTTTTTGGCAGTTCGCTGATATGGCTTTTGTGGGAAAAGACGAAATTGCTGTCAAATATGGTTTCGTAGTCGAAGTCAATGTCCTCGGGATGGCGGGGAACAGTACCTGGCGCCAGGACAAACTGATCGGCTTTCAGGAGAATGCGGCTCTTGTCCATCCGGTTGTGGATTTCAACAGTGTGCGGGTCAACAAACCGGGCTTCCCCGTAGCGCACCTTTACCCCCGCCGCCATGAACTGAGATTCCAGTACTGCCAGTTCCCGTTTCAACGTCAGCTCTACCCGCTCGGTCAGGTCTTTCAGGCAGATATGTTGCCTCACCTGGTATTTGTCCCCGTAGAGGTGTTTGTGGCGGTAGCCGATGAGGTGCAGTACCGCTTCCCGGAGCGTTTTGCTGGGGATGGTGCCCACGTGGAGGGAGACGCCACCCACCTTCAGGTTTCGTCGGTCGATGATGACAGTGTCCCGCCCCTCCCGGCCGCACTCCATTGCCGCCCGTTGCCCCGCCGGTCCACTGCCCACCACCGCTACTTCGCAGTAGATGATTTCTCCGTTTTTTGTTCCGTTGCTGTCCATCATTTATCGCTCCTGTTTTCGGATTTATTTTTCTCTTTCATTGTGTCGGAAAGCCGCTGCCGGTGCAAGGAGAAACATGAGGTATGCTACAATCCCCGCCATGTGGACAAGGGCACTGTTGATTGACAACATGGATTCATTTACCCGTAATGTTCGCCATCTTTTCCAGATAGCGGGGGCGGCGGTATCTGTTTTCAGGACAGACAGGACAACAATCCTCGATGTTGAGGCTTTTTCGCCTCAGCTGATTTTGATTTCTCCCGGCCCGGGATCACCGGAGAAGGCGATTCTCTCCCGCGAAATTATTCGGGCCTTTTCCGGCAGAATCCCCATTTTCGGCTATAGCCGGAACCAGCGGTGGGGAACGAAGAATTCTTCAAAGAGGTTAATGGCGTAGAGGTCTGTCATACCGGAAACATAGTCCGCTACCACCCGGTCCCGCTTGCTTTTGCGTTCAAAGTAAAAC
>QMQE01000149.1 GCA_003650445.1 Acidobacteriota bacterium
GGCAGTGCCGGTTTGGGCGGCCGTGGAGCGGGATGTTTCCCATTGAAGGCCGGAAGCTGCAGAATCCCCGGCAGAAGCCTTCCCCGCAGGATAGTCCAGTTGAACATGGCAGGTGCCTTCCGCAGATAGCATTTTGAAAACGCTGTTCGCAAGGCCCTGGGCGAGGGTCTCAATCTGTCCTTCACATTCATCTAGGAGGCGGCTGTATCCGATCAGGCAGTTGATGAACCGATGACACCATTCCGGGTTTGTGGGTTGCATTTTGGAAAAGAAGCTGGTGTTTTTATCGGCCATTGTCGTTACCTCCATCATCGAAATTCCCATGGGCAGGCAAAAAACATACAAAAAGCCGCACATGGTTTAGCGCATCCGGTTCCCGCAAAGGGAAGGTAATTTTTTCGGGTTCATTCCAGCACATCAACCGCTTCATGTTGAGGTATCCGAATGCGTTTCAAAAATTTGCGCAAAATCCGCCTTCACCCTGCGAAAGGCGTCCAGAACTTGGGGATCAAAGTGCTCCGGCATGGTTCGCCCGTCGCCTTCGGTGAGAATGTGGCAGGTTTTTCCATGGTCAAAGGGGGGCTTGTAGGGCCGTTTGCTGCGAAGGGCATCGTACTGGTCCGCGAGGTTCATGATCCGGGCGGAAAGTGGAATAGCCTCGCCGGACAGTCCCTGTGGATAGCCGCCGCCGTCCCAGCGCTCGTGGTGTCCCAGTGCGATATCCCGTGCCATGACCAGAAAGTCGGACCGGGAGTTTTCCAGTATTTTACCGCCGAAGGTGGTATGGGACTGCATTTCCGCCCATTCCGCCTGGTTCAGTGGCCCCGGTTTCAGGAGAATGCTGTCCGGGATGGCGACCTTTCCAATATCATGCATGGGCGCGGCGTGGAAAATCGTTTCCTGGAAGACTTCATCCAGCCCCAGTTCCTCTGCCAGTGTTCGGCAGTAGTAGCCGGTCCGCTGGATGTGCTCTCCCGTTTCCTCGTCTTTGTACTCCGATGCCAGTGTCAGGCGCCGGATCGTCTCAATCCGGCTTTCACGGATTTCCCGATGGGAAATACGGAGTTCTTCCACTGCCCGGTTCAATTCCATGGTACGGGCGGCAACCTCTTCTTCCAGCCGCTGGTTGAAGTGGGCCAGGAAATCATGGTGTTCTTTGACGCGCATATTGTTTCGCAGGCGCAGTGCCAGCTCGTCCGCGTCCACCGGCTTGGCCAGAAAATCGTCCGCTCCGGCCTCAATTCCCCTCAATCGCTGTTCCCGGGAATCCAGCGCCGTGACGATAATAACCGGAATGTGGGATTTTTCCGGGTTTTTCTTCAGTTCATCCAGCACCTGAAAACCGTTCATGACCGGCATCATCAAATCCAGCAGGATGACATCCACGCTCTCTGCCTGTACGTGCTCCAGCGCTTCCCGTCCATTGACAGCTTCCAGGCATTCATATCCCAATCCCTGGCAGAGGATTTTCAGCAGCTTCACGTTTTTCGGATCATCATCCACAATGAGGACGTGCCCGGGGTTTTCCCGTTTCAACAATTCATTCATCCTGATCTCCGAGAAAGCGCCGGACCCGGGAGACAAAATCCGCAAACTGAAACGGTTTGCCAATCTGGTCGTCACACCCGGAATCCACAATTTTATTTCCGGCCCTGGAGTCCATGCTGGAGGTGACAATCACCACGGGGATGGCAGCCGTGTCCGGGTCCGCTTTCAACCTTCTGGTGGCGGTCAGGCCGTCCATTTCCGGCATCCGAACATCCATCAACACCAGGTCCGGTTTATTGAGACGGGCCTGCTCCACGCCGATGGCGCCGTTTTCGGCTTCCAGCACCGTACACCCGGGAAATTCTCCCTCCAGAATGATTCGAAACAGCTTCCGGTTCTGTTCCATATCGTCCACAATCAAAACCGTAGTCATTCCCTCTGCTCCTTTTCTTTTTCTCCCGGTTCAGCGGGAAGTTCAATTACCACGGTGGTTCCCTCCCCGGGCTTTGACTCGAGGCCGATGTGGCCGCCGTTCAGTTCCACAAGGGACTTACTCAGGTAAAGCCCAAGCCCCGCTCCCCCGTTCTTTCGGGTCAAAGACATGTCCCTTTGCTGAAAGGGCTGGAACAGGTGCTCCCGGAGTCCCGGGTCAATTCCCGGACCGGTATCCGAAACCAGAATGCGCACCCTGCCGTCTTTGTTGCACGTGGCTGACAGGGTGATATACCCGCCATCCGGCGTAAATTTCACCGCGTTGGAAAGAATATGGAACAGCACTTTCAGCATGGCCTGTTCGTCGGTAATGATTTCGCAGCTCTCAGGATTGACCGTGATTTCAAGGTGCTGGGCTTTCTTTTGTGCCTTCAGGACGACCAGATTCACCGCTCGGTCCACCAGTGGTTTCAGCCTCACGGTTTCCCGGTGGAGTGCCACTTGACCGGTTCCCGTGCTGCTCAGACTCAGAATATCATTGATCAGGTTCAACAGATGCCGTCCGCTGTCCAGCACATCCGCAATCAGGTCCTGCTGGCGCTCCGACAGGGGGCCCATCATACCCTTCAACAGTACCTCAGAAAACCCGATGATCGCATTCAGCGGGGTCCGAAGTTCGTGGGACATGTTGGCGAGAAAATCTGATTTTGCCTGACTTGCCGCTTCGGCTTCCAGTCTGGCTTCAATGAGGGAGTCCTGGTAGTGCTCCCGGCGGGCCTGCTCGGTGCGGGATATCCCGAATGCCACAAAAAGCAGCAGCAATGCCATAGAATTTCCCGCTATAATGGCTTTCCGATGCCAGGCGGATGCGGCCTGCATCGCTGCATCCGCCCGGTGCCATTGCGCCCGCTCCAATCTATACATCCGGTTGGATTTTTTCAGGATACTGTCCATGATTCGTTTTCCTGTTCCTGCCCGAACCACGGTGACTGCCGTCTCGAACCCGCTTTCCCTGTACAACCGGATGGTTTCATCCAGTTCCGCGAGCTTTTTCACTGCCAGTGCATGAACTTCCCTGGAAAGTTCATGCACTTTCGCTGTATCCGCATTGTCCGTGGGACGCTCGCACAGTCGGGGCAGTTCCTCCGCAGCCTGCCGGTAGGGTTCCAGGTAGTGATCTTCCCCGGTCAGGAGAAATCCCCGCTGGCCGCTTTCGGCATCCCGAAGCGCCCGGTTGACAGAGGTAATTCCCCGCATATCATCGATGGAATCTTCCCATTCACTGATGGAGCGTTTCATCTGCACATCGGTCCAATAGGATAAAATGCCGACTGTTGCCATTATCAGCAAGGCCAGTACGAAGAAAAATGTCGATTTTTTATGCTTCATGGTCCGATGTTCGATCAATTGTCCTCCATGAAGGGTTACCGGAAATGAACTTCTCCGCATAATCCAACTTAACCTGGTTACAGTACTTAACAAAGAGTCTATTCGGTTTTCTTTTGCTGATCACCTGCTCAAATTATCCCACATAAAATAAATCTGCGTCAAATATATTTTCCGGAATTCTAGGAGTAGGGGTTACGGCGCGTTGCGCCGGATGTTAGGTGATAGGTTTTGGGTGTCAGGTTAACGAAAAATCAGGAAATAACCACCGCTGTCTTCTATCACCCATCGCCCATCACCCTTCACTCATCACTTCCCTTTTCTTCACTTAACCTTAGCCTCAACCTTGTCCCTCCTTGCCTTTTGTCACTCATCACGCACCGAAGGTGCAGCCAAAGTTTTTTCTTGACACACCCGCACGTGAGAGTGTAAAGTCCTTTTCAATACTTTTTGAAGGAGGTCGCCATGAAAAAAATCGTATTCAAGTCCACACGGCTGATCGAGGTTGCCTCCTGGGTTTGGCGAAGCTGACTATCGTTTTTCTCTTCCTTTAGACAATTCAGAAATGGATGCCGCTGATCTGGCACCCGCATTTTTAATTTTAGATGAATTCTGCCTTTGCGCAGTTTTTTGAAGGAGAATACTATGTCGATTTCTACACAAACTCAGGAAAAAACAGGATTTTTCGGTTCTTTTGGCGGCACTTATGTGCCGGAACCCCTTATTCCCATTCTCGCCGAATTGGCAGATGCCTATGAAACCATTGTTCCCACCGAGTCTTTTCAACAGGAATTTGCCTATTTTTTGAAGCAGTATGCCGGGCGGCCCTCGCCGCTTTATTTTGCCGAACGGTTGACCCGCCATGTAAATGGCGCAAAGATTTACCTGAAGCGGGAAGATCTGAACCACACGGGTGCCCACAAGATCAACCATACCCTTGGAGAGGGCCTGCTGGCCCGTCGAATGGGGAAAAAGAAGCTGATTGCGGAAACCGGTGCCGGTCAGCACGGGGTGGCAACCGCAACTGTTGCGGCGCTGTTCGGGTTTGACTGTGATGTGTACATGGGCGCGGTGGATGTGGAAAAACAGGCGCCAAACGTGTTGAGGATGAAGCTGCTGGGTGCCAATGTGATTCCGGTGACGGACGGCGGCGCTACTTTGAAAGAAGCGGTGGATGCCGCGCTGATGGCATTTGTTCGGGATCATGAAAGCGTGTTTTATGCCCTGGGTTCCGTCGTCGGGCCCCATCCCTATCCTTCCATGGTTCGGGATTTCCAGAAGATTGTTGGGATTGAAGCAAAGCGCCAGATTCTGGAACAGGAGGGACGCCTGCCGGATTGCCTCGTGGCCTGTGTCGGCGGTGGCAGCAATGCCATCGGCCTGTTTCATAACTTTCTGGATGACAAAGATGTGAAAATTGTTGGGGTGGAGCCATCTGGAAAGAGCTTGAAAGTCGGGGAACACGCCGCGTCACTGACCTTCGGCGAAGAGGGGATTATGCATGGATTCAACTCTATCATGCTGAAGGACGAAAACGGTGAGCCTGCCCCGGTGTACTCCATTGCTTCCGGGCTGGACTACCCCTCAGTGGGGCCGCAGCATGCCTATCTGAAACAGATTGGCCGTGCCACTTATGAGATGGCATCGGACAGGGAAGCACTGGACGCGTTCCAGCTTCTTTCCCGGCTGGAAGGTATTATCCCCGCCATTGAATCCGCACACGCGGTGGCGTACGCGCTGAAACTCGCAGCGGAATTGCCTTCGGACAGAGTAATTCTCGTCAACCTCTCCGGCCGGGGAGATAAGGACATGGAGAGTTTGACACCGTATCTGCGGTAGTGTCATTGCCCAATTGATTGTTCACTTCCCCCGTCCAGGTGCGGCGGGGGATTCTTCAGCAGTAAAGGAGAGTTATATGCTTTTGATAAAAAGAGTGTTCTATTTGTGTTTTCTAATGGTTACAATTACATCTTCTGCCGGAAACGGCGCCGAATATGTCAATGGAGTGGAGGGGATTAAGGCCGGTTCCGTCCCGCCCCCGGGGTTTTACACAAGGAATTATGTGGTGTTTTACACAGCCGACAATCTGGCAGGCGCGGATGGAAGCGATCTCCCCGTGGGGTTTAATGCGGATGTGTCCGCCGTGGTCAGCCGGTTGATATTCATTACGAAATATAAAATCCTCGGGGCCGATTACGGCTTTGACGTGACGGTTCCGCTGGTTCGAACTTCCCTTCAGATTGATGCGCTGTCACTGGATGAAACCCGTAGCGGCCTCGGAAATATTCTCGTAGAACCCGTCATCCTGAGCTGGCATTTCAAACAGGTGGATTTGTCCGCCGCCGCAGGCATCTACTTTAAGACCGGAAACTTTGCAGCCAACCATCCGGCCTCACCGGGGAAGGACTATGCCACTACTATGTTTACGCTGGGCGGTACGGTTTATCTGGATAAAAGCCGGAAAACTACTTTTTCCATTCTCAGCCGTTATGAAACTCACGGCACCGACGGCAGTACCGGGATTTCTCCCGGAGATGACTTTCACTTTGAGTTCGGCATCGGCCACACCTTCGGTCGGTTCACGGATGTTGGAATTGCCGGATATGCCGCGTGGCAGGCCAGCGCGGATTCCGGTGCCGTTCCCGGCGGTGATATCCGGGACCGGGTGATGGCACTTGGGCCGGAAATCAGTACCGTGCTGCCGAAGGCCGGGCTTATGGTTTCCCTCCGGGTGCTGAAAGAGTTTAACGCGGTAGACCGGCCGGAGGGCTGGATTGCCGTAACGACCCTGACCCACCGTTTCTGAAGCCACGGCGCGTGGGCGGGGGGGGAAAGAAGTAGGAGTAGGGGTAAGAGTAAGAATAGTGCGTGTGAAAGTGCGTGTGTGCGGGGGAACCAGAACGGGACTCACCGCAGAGGCCGCAGAGCACGCTGAGGGGGAGGAGCGGAGGGGGAGAGGGAGAAGAATTCAACACAAAGGCACAAGGGCACAAAGGACACAAAATTCA
>QMQE01000150.1 GCA_003650445.1 Acidobacteriota bacterium
AAAAGGTGCAAAGTTTCCCATCTTCATCAATGGCGAGGATGTTTCCCTTGCCTCTGAAAACCTGCATAATTTTCCCAACTTCTTCTGACGGCAGTATTTTTTCAATTCCAGTCCTTTTGTTCCATGCCATTAGTCCGTATTCTCCTCCGGCGATGAGGGTTGTGCCGTTCCCGAGCCATGAAACAGACAGGGTTTTCCCCTTGAGTGAAATTGTATCGGCCTGTTCGGGGTGCTGATAATTCAGCAGGTAAATTTTGTCAAACCAGCCGGCGACGGCAATCATGTGAAGAGATTCGGACAGGGCGATGGAGAATAGGCGCAGTTCTTTGACAGGGAGAATTGCGGCGGTTTTGCCGTTTTCACTGTGGAGGACATGAATTTCTCCGCTTGAGAGGGAGAAGGCCGCGACTTCTTCCCCCAATGCCAGGAAACAGTCTCCGCCACCGGTGGCAGCTGAAAACAGCAGCTTCACTTTTCCGTTTTCCAGTGCCAGCAGCCGGACCTGTTTGTTGGTGGCATACAAAATCCGGTTCTGTTCCATGTTAAGCCTGCAGGATATGATTTTTTCGTCTTCTCTTAGTGACGGCATACCTTTGGCAATGATTTTCAGTGTTTCTTCTTTTGGATTCCAGTGGAGAAGGGTTTTGCCTTTCATGAGGAAAGAACCAATGGAACCATCGCCGGCAAGGAACCGGCAATGGGCAGGGTAGGGGAAGCTGGCATATTTCCCTGTCACATTTTCGATTAGATAAACACCGCTTGCCCCTCTAACCAGGATATTATTTTCTTCTTGCCCAAGTACACCCTTGGTATCCGGGGCCAGATTCCACTTTGTATTCAAAACGAGAAGCGGACAGGATATCTCCCGGCTTGTATTATTTTTTTTATTTGCCGTAAAAACCGGTGTCTTGATGATGTTCCAAACGAAAAAGAGCATTACGAGTGGAAGCAAGGCCAAGCTGCCCCAGACTTTCCAGCCGAATTTCGGCGGGTGGCGGTGGCTTGGTTTTAAAGTAAGTTTCTGCTGTTTTTCTGGAATTACACGACGCGTGGAGGAACCTTTGTCGGGAATAGAATAGGGGCCTGACCCAATGTTGTCTGAGTCGGAGTGTCCCGATTCCCGATTCTTTTTGTAACGGCTGTTTTCAGAAACTTCCGCCTCAAGCCAATGAGCCATTTCCCCCGCCGTTTCCGGGCTTTTTTCCAGCTGAAGTGCCTCCATAAATGCATACACGCTTGTAAAGCGATTTTCCGGTTCCGGCTGAGTGGCCTTATACAAGGCTTGCGCGCATGGCTTGCTTGAGGGGATTCCCAGAGAAATCAGGTCAAGCGGCCGATGAATTTCGGTGGAAACGATCTCAAGGAGGCTCTTTCCGGCCCTGGGGCAGCTCCCTGTCAGCATTTCAGCCACAACCAGTGCCAGCGTGTACTGATCTGTCCATCCCCCCAGTTCCCGGTTCAAGACCTGTTCCGGTGTCAAGTATTCAGGGGTGCCTACAACTGCCCCGGTACTTGTCAGGCGGGTGGTGTTTTCATGGCCTTCCAGGAGCTTTGCGATACCAAAATCGAGAATCTTGGGGACAACAGCTTTCCCGAATAAGCTGAGGAAAATATTTTCAGGCTTCAGATCACGGTGAATAATGTCCCTGCTGTGTGCAAATGCCAGGCCGGATACGAGCTTTTCTGTTATTTCAGAAACCCATGTTTCCGGGAGTGCACCTCCAAACCTTTCAACAAATTCAACAAGGGAGAGCCCCTGCAGATGTTCCATCACATAGTAGGGGGCGCCCCATTCAGTGATGTCCATATCATAGATTTCAACAATATTCGGGTGGTGAAGCTCTGCCAGAACCCGGGCTTCTCTGAGGAAGCGTTTGGCAAATTCCTCTGAAGCGGACTCAATTCGAGGCAGGAGGATTTTCAGTGCAACAATCTTATTCAGGGTGACATGCGATGCCCGATAAACCATACCCATTCCACCGGCACCAAGAAAGGATTCGATGCGGTACTTCCCCAGTGTTCTGCCAGCAAGGTAATTGGCATCTACGAGGGTGAGGGGGTTCCCGCAGATATCACAGGAGCTGCCCTTTGCCTGAACAGAATGGCAAATCGGACAGGTGCGAAGCTCCATGAGTTGTGATTCACCGAAACCGTGATGGGTCATGCCAGTTTTATCCCCTTTTTCTCCAGAAAAAATGATTTTCTAAATCCATTATAAGCCATAAAATGGGATTTTACCTTTGTTTTTTGTACATTTTTTGTCCGCTTTGAAACATGCCAAATATATGGATGGAATATGGAAATGGAATAGAGAAGAAAAAAGAAAGGGGAATGGAATTTGTTCCCCTTTTGTTTCTGATGGTTAATAAAGTTAAATGACTACGAGGGTTATATGCGAGAGCTTCGGCTTCTCGTTTATGGGGAAAGAACGATTTGGTACCGGAGGATTCAGTTTCTGGTTTTTTCCTGTCTTCCGCTGAAAGGGTTTTTGCGGTACAATAAATTACGATGAAGTTTCAGGCAATCGAGGGGTGAAATGAAAAAACCGGATGTTCGGCCTAAACGAAATGCAGCCGGGAAGTATTATGTTATTCAAAAAGAATGCATAATGTGCCAGGTCTGCGTGGCGATGGGAGACGGATATTTTGAAATGGACTGGGATGAAGAAACGGCCTATGTGACCAGCCAGCCTTCCGGCAAGGCGGCGGAACAGAGTGTCCGTGAGGCGATGTTAAGTTGCCCGGTGGACGCAATTAAAGATAACGGGGAGGATTTTGAAGATGATGGAACTGATCAGTTTGGTATTTGAATTTGTTCTGATGGTGATGGTACTGTTTCTGGGATTTGATTTTATGGCAGAGTCTTTCAGTGAAAAGAGTTTTTTCCCTGATGAGCTGGTTTTGCCGGCAACTGTGACGCGGCCTATCGGGTTGGTTTTGTCCATTGGTGCGGCACTGGCGATCGTGTGGCAGCTGATTCACCTGTAAAAAGGCGCTTTTCCGGGGCTGTTGCCGAGTGGATTTCCGCCCGTTGGCTTCAGATGAAAGGATACCGGATTCTGTCGCGGAACTACACGGTCCGTGGCGGTGAGCTGGATATCGTGGCAAAAAAAGGGGACACACTCGTTTTTGTGGAAGTCAAATACAGGAAGAATGACCGCTTTGGCAAAGCAGATGAATTCGTGGATAAACGGAAACAGAAACGGCTGAAACTGGCGGCCCTGATGTACATGGCGGGAAACAAGGTTAACCCGGAGAAACGGAATCATCGTTTCGACGTCATTGCAATTGATCGCTGCCGCCTACGGCATATTAAAAACGCATTTTGCTGAATTATAAATAGATTGAAAAGAGGTGGAGAAATGACTCTGGTCAAAAACGCGGTTGGGCGAATGGTTCCCACAGAAATAAATGGAAGGCCGGCAATTCCATTCCAGGGTGTCGGAAAACATCGTCCTGCCGGCCGTAAAGTGGGGCCACCGATTCCAACCGGTGCCGATTTCACGGGAAGTAAATTGAAACAGTCAATAGATGAGGTCCTGGACAGTGCAAACTTAAAGAACGGTATGACTATTTCATTTCACCATCATCTTAGAAACGGAGACGGACTGGTGAATCTTGTCATGGATAAGCTTGCGGAACGAGGGGTGAAGGGGATTACACTGGCGCCCTCCGCATTATTCCCGGTTCATGAGCCCCTGGTGCAGCACATCAGGTGGGGAATTGTTGACAACGTCGAAGGTTCTATGAATGGTCCCGTTGGCCGCCTGTGCACCACGGGTGGTTTTAAAAAGACAGCAATTTTACGGTCCCACGGGGGTCGGTATCGTGCGATTCAGGATGGAGATCTGCACATTGACCTGGCATTTATTGCGGCACCTTCTGCAGATTCTCATGGCAATGCCAACGGTGTTCATGGCCCATCGGCGTTTGGCTCCATTGGATTTGCACTTGCGGATTCTCTGTATGCGGATCAAGTTGCCATTGTGACAGATAACCTTGTGCCGTTTCCCTGCTACCCGTGGGCAATTCAGGGGGGGAATGTGGACTACGTGGTTCAGGTGGATTCTCTGGGAGACCCGGGAAAGATTGTTTCCGGTACCACAAAGGTTACGACGGATTCCACAAGGCTTCAAATTGCCCAGTGGGCAGCTGAGCTGGTTCGGGATACCGGGTTGCTTGAAGAGCCTGAATTCAGTTTCCAGGCAGGGGCAGGTGGGATGTCGCTGGCCTTTGTCAAATATCTCGGTGAATTTATGAAGAAGAAGGGAGTATCTGCTTCATTTGCGAGGGGTGGTTCCACAAAATTGCTGGTAGACCTGTTGAACGAGGGAATTGTCAAGTATATCCTCGACGGCCAGTGCTTTGATATGGCTGGAGTCAAATCCCTTGCCGAGAATCCCCGTCACATTGATACCAATCCTTTTACTTCATACTGTTACCACACCAAGGGCTGTTTTGCCCCGAAAATCAAGGTTTCGGTGCTGGGTGCGACGGAAATAGACATGAATTTCAACGTCAATGTCAACACTCACTCCGACGGCTGGCTGCTACATGGCATTGGTGGTTTTCAAGACACAACGGATGCCTATATGACTGTCATTACAGCTCCCCTTGTGAGAAAAGTTCATCCGATTGTCGTGAAAGACGTGGTAACTGTGACTGCCCCGGGGGAGTCTATCGACGCACTGGTGACGGAATACGGGATTGCTATCAATCCCCGCAGGCAGGATATTCTGGACCGTATCAAAGGCTCGGGGCTGCCCCTGGTGACGATGGAAGAATTATATGACAAAGCGACCGAGCTTATTAAAGGGAAGCGGAAACCGATGCCGGAAACCACGGACAAAATTGTAGCTGCCATCGAATGGCGGGACGGGACTGTCATTGACGTGGTGCGGCAATTGGCACCGGATGACAGGGGGTACTAGTGAAAATCGGCATCATTGGGCTGAAACAGAGTGGGAAGACAACAATT
Organism: Acidobacteriota bacterium; assembly: GCA_003650445.1. Classification (GTDB taxonomy): domain Bacteria; phylum Acidobacteriota; class Holophagae; order Thermotomaculales; family Thermotomaculaceae; genus UM-FILTER-49-7. The sequence goes on from QMQE01000150.1 coordinate 4,978, forward strand.
TTTAACGCATTAACGGGGCAGGCGGCGCAAACGGGTTACGGGGCTAACAAACTGGAAGTGAACATGGGTACGGTAGCTGTGCCGGATGAACGCCTTGACCGGTTGACGGAAATCTTCAAGCCGAAACGTCAGGTGAACGCTGTAGTTGAATATGTAGATGTGGCAGGGGTTGAAGGGGAAAAGGCGGTGGATCCGGCCCTTTTGAACCAGATCAAGGTTACCGATGCCCTGCTGGTCGTTATTCGAGCCTTTGAAAGCGACACCGTGGTACACCCCTTCGGTTCTGTGGATGCCATCCGGGACTTTCAATCCCTGATGGATGAATTTCTGTTATCCGATCAGGCCATCGCTGAAACCCGCATTTCGAGAATTGAAAAGGTTGTCAGATCGAACAAGAATGCCCCTGAAAAAAAAGAATATGACCTCTTGCAGCGGATTATTGGCCATCTGGAAGAGATGAAACCCCTCCGGGAGATGGCGTTAAAGGACGAAGAGCGGAAACTGGTCCGCGGTTTTCAATTTCTGACCCAGAAGCCGGTGCTGGTGGTGTTTAATACAGGGGAAGGGGATGATGCCTCTGAATTGCTGAAACAATTTCATGAAGTGTCAGCGGACATGGTGAATGTGGACGCCATTGCTGTTTCCGGTGAAATTGAAATGGAAGTGAGTCAGTTGTCTCCGGAAGAACAACCCATGTTCATGGAAGACCTTGGGTTGGAAGCCCTGGCAAAAGACCGGGTGATTCAGGCATCGTACAGTTTACTGGGTTATATCTCCTTTTTCACTGCGGGCGAGGACGAATGCCGGGCATGGACCATTCGAAACGGCACAATTGCCCAGAAGGCGGCAGGGGAGATTCACTCAGATATTGAACGGGGATTTATTCGTGCGGAACTCGTGAATTATGACGATTTTGTTGTGCTGGGAAGCCTGGCAAAATGCAAGGAAGAGGGGAAGTTGAGACTGGAAGGGAAGGAGTACTTGGTGCGTGACGGAGACATCATAAACTTCCGCTTCAACGTCTGACGTCCACTGTTGTGTGATGGCGGCGTTGGCCGCCTTGCCCTCACACAATATTGAACGTCAGAATTGGGGAGTGGGAGACAGTGTGAGTGCGAGTGCTAAGGCAAGAAGAATCATGGAGTTGGGTCTTTCCCTTGTCTGTCTTTTGTCACTCATCACTCATCACCCATCACTCTTTACTCTTTACGAAGGCCATAGGAGAAAACATGTCAGATATGAAAAAAAAGTTTGAAAAGGCTCAAGGCGAGGTTACACAGTTACCGGAACGGCCGGGCAATAACACATTGTTGA
>QMQE01000151.1 GCA_003650445.1 Acidobacteriota bacterium
AGGTTCGGCAGGTTCTTTCCAAAAGCCGTATGGTGTTGTCAGAGTTCATGGAGCAATGTCCGGGGCAGAGTGAAGGTCCATTTTCCTGGCAATCGGGGCGGGATGTCCGTGATCTGATGGCGAGAAACCGGATGTTGAGAAAGGACCTGGACCGGGCCCGACTTCAGAATGCCCGGGGGCTTTGCCGCAAACTGGATATGGTGTTCAGTGAGATGGCGTCTGTCAGCCGGAAAGACGGTTGCCGGGACGTAACACGACTGCAGAAATTGCTGAGGCGGGAGCATATTTTTCTGAAAATCCGGCTGGTGGAAGAAGAATTGAAACGGAGCGAGGGATGACTATGAAGAAAGTTTTTGGAATTGCGGTCATGCTGGTATTGGCGGGAATCATGCCGTTGACAGCGGGAAACCGGTCTCTGGAACAAGCGAAGGTGCTACTTTTTGACCAGAACTGGAAGGCAGCCCTTGCAAAGCTGGATAAGTGCCTGGCTGCAAATCCGGAGGCGAAGGATGCGGTTCAGGCGGTGTTTTACCGGGGAACCTGTCTGAAAGAGCTGGGAAGGATAGCAGAGGCAGTCGCGGCGTTCCAGGGGTTTTTGGCGGTTTCCGATAATGGGGTGCTCCGGGAAGAGGCGGAAATCAACCTGGTGGATCTCAATGTGGAATTGTTAAAGCGGCGGGACAAGCTTGCACGGGCCCGGTTGAAGAAGGCCTTGGCGTCCAGGAATAAGTCGGTTCGCTATTATACGGCTTTCAAGCTTTCTTATTTGAAGGACAAGGCACTTGCCAGGGAAGGAATTCCGGTATTAAAGAAGATTGTGCGCAGTGAATCTGACAATGAATTGCGGGAACGGGCGAAACTCGCACTCTTTCGTATTGACCCCCGAAGTCTGGAGAATGTGAATAAAACGGATCGGACAAGGGGCCGGATGTTGAGAATCCGGGTTGTGGACAAGCACACGCCGAAGGGGCAGAACCCGGAGCGGGTTTCCATTTCCATTCCATTGTCCCTGGCCACGCTGGCGCTGACCGCGCTGCCGGAATCTGAGAAACAGCGTCTGGCAGCGGAGGGCTACAACCTGGATACCATTATCCAGACCCTGATTAAGACCCGGGAAGTGGTTCGGATTGAAGACGAGGATGCGACGGTCCGTATATGGATCGAGTAGATAATAACAAGCCAATTGCAAGGAGGTTTGAAATGAAAAAACTGGTATTGGTACTGGTGGTGATGCTGGGGATTGCCCCTGCGGTAATGGGCGCGGCATCGGACGATTACAAGGTAATCAAGAAGGCGGTGAAGCCGGGTGCGACGACGGCAAAGACCATGGATGAAGTGAAGTGGTTCAAGGTGGAAGTAACTGATATGAAAACCGGCAAGGTCAAGGTTCGGGTCACACTTCCCATTTCCCTGATTGATGTCATTTCAGGATGGTGTCCCAAAGACGGGCTTGTTGTGGACAACGGAATGAAGATCAACCTGAAACAGTTGGTGCAGGAGTTGAAAAAGGTTGGCCCCCTTGCCATTGTGGAAGCCTGTGAAGACAATGAAAAAGTAAAAGTCTGGGTGGAATAGTTTCGGCCCGCAGGGGCGAAACAGTGTAAGTGCGTGTGCGAGTGCAAGCAAGAAAGGGATAAGACAAAGAATCAGTCATCTTTTTCTTTCACGCACACGCACTTACACTTACACTCTCTTGTGCCACAGGCACAAGAGTCAGTCATCCACTCCTTTCATGACATCGATGAATTCGGACCACTCCATGGCAGGCCAGCTTTCTGCAGTAACCGCGCCGTTTGCCCGGGTAATCATGGAGACTTTTGCGGCGGTTTCTACGCTGTCCGCCTCGTAGATATCCATGAAGTCATAGGGGCCGAGTAAAGCCAGGTGGGAAATCCACTTGACGTCCGGGCAGATGCTGTCCACTTTTTTCTTCCATTCCTTGCCGATGGCTTCCCGGCGCTTGATGTCGCCACAGATTTCAGGCGTCAATTTGGTCATCAAAACGAATAAACCCATTTTGCCCTCCTTGTTTCCTTGTTCCTTTGATAATACAAAGAAAATATAGGGCTGTTTGAGCCATTTGTCCACGAAATGACGGATAAAGTCAGTCTTTTTCGGGGATACAGCGTTTGATCACCACAAAAGTAATGTCATCGTCGGGTTTTGCGAATGAAAGAAGTTCTTTTTCCAGAATATTTACAATTTTCGATGGTTTCTCGTCTTTGGCTTCCCGGAGGACCGCTTCCAGCCGGACATCCTCAAACCGTTGTCCCGCCTTGTTTTCATGATCTACAAACCCGTCTGTGAAGAGAAGGAGAATATCACCGTGTCCCATCAGAGTCAGTTCATTTACAGTGTACCCGGCTTTTCTTCCCAGCGGACTGTTGTGCTGGCGGTAATCCACGTCATCCCGGGAGGGCATGGTACCGATAGGTGGAAATGTGATGGTGTTATCGTTTCCCACATGGACAATTCTGTTATTCCGGTTTGAAAAAACAATGGGGAAGGGGTGGGCGGCGCTTAAAAACCGGAACAGCCCGTTTTCTGAGATTTCACCGTAGATCATGGTGATGTACTTGCGGAAACTGGAGGTCTGGTAGAACCGGGTGTTGAGGTTCTCAAACAGCCTTGTGGTCACCGTTCCGAAACTGTCCAGTTCGTACAAAACACCAAGGAGAAATGCCTGGTGCAGCATGGCTGCCTGTGCCGCGTCCGTGAGCCGGTGACCTGCCACATCCGCCACCAGTATTCCGGCACGGTTCCGGTTTCGTTCCAGTGCCTTTGCTACATCTCTTTGTCCGGAGGCGATGGCCTGCCGTATCCGGGCATCCAGATCATACCGTTTCTTGAAATCCAGATAAATCAAGTGGTCGCCCCCGACTTTTCCGATTAACGGAATACTGGTTCCCGCGATTCCGATACCATTCAGTTCCGGCAGGTCTCCGGCTTCCGGTTTGATTCGCATGGCAATGTCTTCGAAATTCTCCAGCTCGGATTTCAATTTATGTAAATGTTCTTCGATTTTGGACATCGATTCTTTCATAATTCACCTGTAATCTTATTCTCCCTTCCGGGATGCGGTCAAACCATACTACCGAAACAGAAAATCTTCAAGTAAATTTACCTGGAATTTATCCCAGGGTATTCCCCGTGATGAGGATATAGAGCAACATGCCGCCGATACTGATCGGGCAAATCAGGTGAATGGCAATGGCAAACCACCATCTGAACGAACGCCGCTCGTGGATAGTTCCGCCATGGGAGAGCCCTTCCATGAAGTCTTTCAGCCCCCAGCGGTATGCGACAAACAGGCACATGAGGAATCCACCCAGTGTCAATGAGATATTTCCGAAAAGAAAGTCCATGCGGCTTAAAAAATTGAGTTTTGTGAACCACGCATTTGCGCCGAGGGACAGGGCGGAGGGGATGCCCAGTATGGCGGTGATAATCCCCAGAACCACAGCGGCCTTTTTACGGTCCATACCTTTCTCATCAATAAAATAAGCTGAAACCACCTCCAGCAGGGAAACGGTGGATGTTAAGGCGGCGATAATCATCAGAATGAAGAAAATGATACCGATTATCTGGCCAAATGGGATTTTCTGGAAAACCTGTACCAGCACGATGAAAATAAGGGAGGGGCCGGATTTGGCTGGTGCACCACCCAGTGCGGGAAAGATAATCAGTCCCGCCATGATGGCAATCAGTGTGTCAAAAAACGTGACTGACAGTGCAGAGGTAAACAGATTATCTTTTTTGCCAATGTAGCTTCCGTAAGTGATCATGGCGCCCATACCGAGGCTCAGGGAGAAAAATGCCTGGCCCATGGCCATCAGGAAGGTATGGGGTGTTACCTTTGAAAAATCCGGGTAGAGGTAGAAATGTAGCCCTTTCATGGCCTGGGGCAGGGTCATGACATAGGCGATGAGGCCCAGCATCAGCACAAAGAGTACCGGGAGCAGGATTTTTGCCGCCTTTTCAATGCCGTTTTTTACGCCCCCCGCCACCACAAAAACAGTAAGCGCCATAAACAGGAACATATAAGAAATCTGGGCCGTTCCATTTGCAGCAAAGGTCTTGAAAATGACTTCCGGGTGGGTGGTGTGGGCCAGCGCCCCGGTAACACCCTTGACCAGGTATGCAACCGTCCAGCCGGCAACAACCGCGTAATAGGACAGGATGGCAAAACCGGTGAGTACGCCCAGTACGCCAACAAGAATCCATGGTGAACGGGACGCGGACAGCTTTTCAAAGGCACCTACCGGGTCTTTTTTTGCAGTTCGGCCGATGACAAGCTCGGTAATCATGATTGGGAATGCCACAATCAGGACGCTGAGAATGTAGAGGAATACGAACGCGCCGCCACCGTTGGCGCCGGTGATGTATGGGAACCGCCAGATATTCCCCAGCCCGATTGCGGACCCTGATGCTGCGAGAATGAACCCCAGTTTTGAACTCCACTGCCCTCTGTCCTGCATATAAATCCCCCCAGATAATTTTGCAACAGTATAGCACAGCGGCCGGGACGGCCGGATGTTAAATGATCAGTGTTAAATGTTGAATGACAAGACGGGGATTTGGTTATCTGTTTCTTTTTCCGACTCAACCTTAGCCTTGGTCCTGCTTGCGTTTTCCTGACGCGTACTGGAACGCGTTTTTTGTGCTATTCTGAAGAAAATGAAAATGGGAGGTGCTGGAATGTTTCCATTTATTCTGACGGATGAGCAAAAAAGGCTTCGGGATGAGGCACGGGCCCTATCTAACTGGGTACCGAAAGAGATGATTCTGGACATGGATGCGGAAAAGATTCAGTTTCCAAAGGAATACCTTCAGGAAGCGGGGAAACGGAATCTGCTGGGGATTCGAGTGCCGAAGAAATACGGTGGACGAGGCCTGGGATGGGTCGAAAATGCCATTGTTGCGGAAGAGATCGGGGTTCCCAGCTATTCATTGGCCTGTCTGTGGGGGGTTGGGGCGGATATTGTCTGTGATGCCATTGCGACGTTTGGATCCGAAGAGCTGAAGCAGGAGATTGTGGTGCCGCTTTTGAAGGGTGAGGTCTACGCGGCAGAGGGACTGACGGAACCCCGGGGCGGGTCGGATTTTTTTGGTGCCACCACTACGGCAAAGAAGAAGGGCGGGGACTGGATTATCAACGGGCAGAAGCGCTTCATTGTGGGAGCGGAAGGGGCGGACTGGTTCCTGGTCTATGCCGTGACCAATCCCGACGCCCCTGCTCACCAGCGTCTCACCGCGTTCATGGTTCCCCGGGGTGAAGGGGTGGAAACCCGGTATATTTACGGGCTCATGGGGGTTCGGGGCGGCGGCGCCGGGCGCCTGATTCTCACCGACGTGCGAGTGCCGGAGCGATATATTGTGGGGACACTGAACAATGGCGTAGAGGTGTTTATGCGGATGATGATCCCGGAACGCCTCGGCACCGCTGCCATGACGGTTGGGGCGGTTCGGCCCGCCATTGAGATTGCCACAAATTACACCGCGAGGCGGAAGGCATTTGGCCAGTTCATAAACCGCTTTCAGGCAGTGGGATTCAAGGTTGCCGACAGTGTGATGCGCCTCGACGCCGCCCGGGCGCTGGTTTATGCCACCTGCCTTGCCATTGATACCGGAAATGCTTCACCGGGGAAAGTGCGTAGAATGATTTCCGAAAGCAAAAAATTCGCAACGGAAACCGCCTGGGACATTGCCAATGACTGCATGCAGGTAATGGGCGGAATCGGATACACGGACATTTATCCCCTGGAGCGGATTGTACGGGATGTCCGTCTCTCCATGATCTGGGTGGGTACCAATGAAATCATGCAGCTCATCATCCAGACTGAATGGTATAAGGAATTCCTGAAAAAAGTCAGTGAAGGTCCGGAAACCCGAGATGTGGAAGCCGATGCCAGAAATGCTGACGAAACCGAAGAAAAGGTGTTTGAGTAGGCGCCGAAGGCGGCCACTCTGTGAGGCAAGGTTGAGGTTGAGGCCGGAAAAGGTTAAGTGAAGAAAGAGACTGAGAAGGGCAAATTCCCTGATTTTCTAATCTTTTATCCGACATTCGGCCCCAGGCCGGGGAAAGGTTCTTGCCTTTTGTCTTTTTGAGTTACTTAACCTTAACCTTGTTCCTACTACGCTCTGCGCTCTTTTATGATTCCAAGGAGCAGGGGGAGGAGCTGTTTTTTGCGGGAGATGATGCCGGTTGCCCTGTATATGCCCTTGCTGATTTCCGGGAAGCCGGTTTCGGCAATGAC
>QMQE01000152.1 GCA_003650445.1 Acidobacteriota bacterium
GGAACCCGCACGGCTGACTTTCGTCAGCTGCACGGAGGCGAAAACGGAAGAAATCCATTTTGAGCAAGCTCAATGTCTCCCTTGCATTTTTGCTTCCTATTTCATAAAACTGCGTTTTATGAAATGCGGGTCCCCTTGTGGCAAATTGACAGTTTATGATGCACCCCCCTCCCTTTCGATTGACGCTCAAGTCTCGGGTCATCTGCGCGCGTTCACTCCCTCCATTTCTCGTCGCGTACCGACGTACTGCTCCTCCTGCATTCCGAAAGCGAACGCACACATCTGGCCCAATCCGTCGCATCCCAGTTCGCTGGTTGGTGCGTGTGCACCAAGCTGCACACTCCCTCCCCGAACTGGAGCTGAGGAATTGTATACTTTTAAATGAAGTTTCCAGTCCAAGCTGCTTCGCAGGCCGGGGAGAAGGGAGAAAGAGGCAGGAAATGGCCAACTCCGTGGCGTGATTTCTAAAAAATATACATAAATAAAAGAAAACAAGGCGTAAAGCATTGTTTTTTCTTCTTGACGGAGCGCCAATCCGGGAATAAACTGGATTTAAGGAAAAAAGGAGGTTTGGACTTGGACGGTATTCTGACAACCCGGTCAATCGGGATAATCGGAACCGATCTAAGAGATATTCAAGAATTGTTAGGACATGATAGCTCAAAAACCACAGAGATATACACACATGTATCTAAAAGGGCAATTGAAAAGATTAACAATCCAATGGATGAATTTCTTAATTTAGGAGAGATTGATGCGAAAAGAGAAATTTAACAACTGTTCTTGCACGACCAATTTAGAGGTGTGTGTAATTGTATATAGTCATACGTTAGTGGCAACCAAAAAATATTTTAAGAGAAAAATGAATTATGGAAAAATTTAATGTAATAAGAGAAATCAAAGAACTAAAAAATCAATTATCCTATTCTAAAAATATTGGTTTTTTCTTCGGGGCTGGAACTTCTACTGCCCTTGGCATTCCAAATATTTCTAATCTTACAGATATAATTGAGAAAGCGTTAGAAGGGGATTTGCTAAAAAATTTCCAAAACATTAAAAAAGATTTGGGAACACTTTTGGATCGCAACGTAAACATTGAAGATATATTAAATCAAACAAGAAGAATAAGAGAAATTACGAGTGAACGAGAAGAAAAAAACTATCTTGAAATAAATGGTAAATCTGCAAAGGAATTAGATGTTAAAATTTGTAAAATGATATATGAGATAATTAGTGAGAAAGAGAAAGTGGCAAACCTTCAGAATACTATGAAGTTTTTAGCTTGGTTAAATATGCAAAATCGTGATTTTTCAAAAGAAATATACACATCAAATTACGATATGATTATTGAAAAATCCCTTGAAAAGAACTCTAATGTCATTACGTTTAACTAATTCAAGTGATCAAAGTATAATAAAATCATCTGCACCGGATAATTTAAATAGTCTTATTAATTTATTACCATCACTAAGAATTGGTGAAATTGTTATTGCAGGTGAGTCAATCAAAATTCCTTCACGAGTTAGAGTTCAACTTAATTACCCAAGACCAACAAGCGAAGATCCTAAACTTGTCCAATGTTGGAATAAAGAATTTGAACCAAACGATGACAACTATAAAACAGTTGTTACAAAAATTAGAGAGCAAAAAAAATAGGAGGGTATGTTATGGAAAGAAAATTTGTTGAATCGTCAATGATTAGAAGTATTGGTTATGATGCTTCATCTTCTATCCTGGAAATTGAATTTAACAATGGTCAAGTATGGCAATATTTTGATTTCCCAGAATCATTTTGGTATGAATTTGAAAATTCAGAATCTAAAGGCAAATTTTTCCATAGAGAAATAAAAAACCAATATGGTGAATCAAGAGTTGGATAGGAATGGCATCCACTAACACTGCGTATAAGCAATGCTATCGGGTAGTGTCAAGAATTTTTCGTACTTTTAATTTCAGTCCTTCGGAACTGGTCTGCCATACCTTGATTCATCAAAACGGGGCGATTGAATGATCTTGACGGACAGACACCAGATTACTGGTGTCCCCCGGCCTGCGAAGCAGCCGGGACTGGAGACTTCAATTAAAGGTATACAATTCCTTATTTCGGTTCCGGGCGGGAGCGAAACTTCAGTTGAGTGCACCAACCCGGGAAACGAGACGTTGGGTCCAGTCCGGGGACTGAATCCGGTTTCGCCCCGGCCCTGCGGGTAGCCGTTCTATCGAACCAGCCCCGCGTTGCTCGTTGTCACCGATGAACCACATCGCCTCCGCCTCGCGCCTTGATCTGATTCAATAGCCCAGGCTACGGAACCGGATTCAGTCCCCGGACTGGGCCTTGGGATTGGGCCAGATGCACACCACTTTCGGTGGGATGTTAGATTTTAGATGAAAGGTGTTAGGTGACTGAGAACTTTTTGATAGCATAACATGCTTATTCTATTGCTGTTCTCTGATTTTTCTTACCCCTACTCCTACCCCTACCCCTACTTCCCCCTCTGCCGCCCACGCCCACTCTTTCCCCCTCGCACACGCACTTACACTCGCACTTCCCTGCTCTTTGCGATAGAATAGGCAGGATATGAATGTGTTTTGGGGATATTTTGTGATAAAAATAGATTCTTTGTGGAATGAGTAAGATAGGGAATGCTATTGCGGTTGCTGGCGCGAATTTCGCGCTGGTGAAGTACTGGGGAAAGCGGAATGACGCGCTGAACCTGCCCGCAGTGGGTTCAATTTCTATAACAGTTGATTCATTGATTACAAAAACTTCTGTAGCATTTAAAGAAAATGGTTCCGGGGATTCTCTGACGATGAATGGAGAACTTGCCACCGGGTCAATGCTGGCGAGGGTCAGCCGTTTTCTGGATTGGGTTCGGGAGATGGCAGGCATGAAGCTGTCGGCAGTTGTGAAAACGGAAAACAGTTTCCCCACAGGGGCGGGGCTGGCCTCATCCGCATCCGGGTTTGCGGCGCTGGCACTGGCTGCCTCAAGGGCGGCGGGGCTGGCGTTGTCTCCACGGGAGCTTTCTATCCTTGCGAGGCAGGGGTCCGGTTCCGCAGCGCGCTCGGTTTTTGGTGGTTTTGTGGAGATGAGGCGGGGGAGCCGGGATGATGGACGGGACGCGGTGGCCGCAGAGCTGGCGTCGCCTGCCCATTGGCCACTATCTGTTGTCGTGGCTGTGACAGGTCTGAAGCCAAAGGATGTGGGGTCCCGTGACGGCATGACACACTCCAGGGAGACGTCTCCTTTTTACGACACCTGGGTGGCGGGTGCGGACAAAGACTTGCCTCAATGCCGAGGGGCGATTCTGGAACGGGATTTTGATAAGCTGGCGGATGTGTCGGAATTTAATTGTTTGAAAATGCATGCAGTGGCTATGGCGTCACGGCCGGGGATTCTGTACTGGAACGATACAACGGTTGCTCTGATTCACGAGGCGCGGCGGATGCGAAAAGACGGGATTCCGGTGTTTTTTACGGTGGACGCGGGGCCGCAGGTGAAGTTCATCTGTCTGCCTGAGGCCGCGCCTCAGGTGAAGAAACGGCTGGCGGGGTGGCCGGGGGTGAAGGATTTGATTGAATGCGCTGTTGGCAAGGGTGTCCGGGAATGGCTGGGAGAAGGCCGATGATCTGGACGGCAGCAGCACCGGGGAAGCTGATTCTGCTGGGGGAATACGCTGTTTTAGAAGGGGCACCGGCATTGGTCGGAGCCGTTGCCCGGCGGGCCAGGGTTTCAGTGGTGGATGTTGATGGGGGATTTCGCTTACGGTCTGCCCTCATTGGAAATGAGGAGATTGAGTTTGAGTTCGATTCGGATGGAAAACTCCGGTTTTTGAGCCAGTTGCCGCCTTCGGGTGAGGCGAAGCTCCAGTTGTTCCGGGTGTGTGTGGAGGAGTGCCGGGCGGCGGTTCTTGCTTTCGGGAATTCGATGAAACCGCTCAGGATTTCACTGGACACGGAGGCGTTTTTTCTGGAAGATACGCGCCAGAAGCTGGGGCTTGGTTCCAGCGCGGCGTTGACGGTTTCGCTGATTGCGGCGCTGATGGCCCGTTTTGGCCTGTTGGATGCCCGGGTGCCGGACAAGTCACTGTTGCTTGAGCGTGCCATGTCTGCCCACCGCAAGGCGCAGAGTAACACCGGAAGCGGTGTGGATGTCGCTGCCAGTGTGTACGGCGGGGTGTTCCAGTACCAGTTGAACGGAAAAGCCGGGAAGCCCGGCATTGCCACCCACCCGTTTCATTTGCCACCGGATTTACTCACGGTGGCGGTGTGGAGCGGAAAATCCGCGTCCACTCCGAAGCTGGTGGGGATGGTGAACCGCCTGAAGGATGCAAATCCCGAAGAATACAATGGAATGATGACAAGGATGAGGGAACTCTCCCGAACAGGGATCGGGGCAATCCGGAATTCGGATACCCCCCTGTTTTTGAAGACAGTATCCGAATATTTTGACGCGATGGCGGATTTGGGGGAAGCGGCGGGGGCGCCGATTATTTCTCCCCCTCATCGGGAAATTTCTGCCATCTGCCGGGAATCCGGAGTTCAGTACAAGCCTTCCGGTGCCGGCGGCGGTGATCTGGGTATTCTGTTTTCAAGGGAACCGGAACGAATCCGTGCCGCAGTGCAGACGCTGGAGAAGGCTGGTTTTCCAGCTTTTGATTTGCAGATCGGTACCCATGGGATTCAGATACAGGCTGTAAAAAAGGAGCAATAATCAGGGATGCGGCTACCGAAGTTTTATAATTTGTCTGTACAGGACCGTTTGTTGTTGCTGAAAGACAAGGAAATTCTTTCTGATGCTGATTATCAGCTGATGCTGTCTGAAAAACAGCGGCTGACAGCGGCGGAAGTGGACAGGATGGTGGAGAATGTGATTGGGGCGTTTACCCTTCCCATCGGCCTTGGCCTGAATTTTCTTGTGAACGGAAAGGAATATACAATTCCGATGGTAGTGGAGGAGCCGTCCATTGTGGCGGCGGTCAGTTCCGCGGCAAAAACCGTAAGCCGGGCTGGGGGATTTCGGGTGGCCAGTGACGAGCCGATGCTGATGGGCCAGATTCAGGTTGTGGATTTGCCCCATTCCGACCGGGCGCGTCAGGCGGTCTTGCAGAACAAACCGGAGATTCTGGAACAGGCCAACAGCCTTCATCCCCGGATGGTAGACAGGGGCGGTGGAGCAAAGGATTTAGAGGTGGTGATTCACGCCGGGTCTTCTCAACGGGGGGATATGCTGGTGGTGAATCTTCTGGTGGATACCCAGGATGCCATGGGTGCCAATATGGTCAACAGTATGTGTGAAGGGGTGGCGCCTTTAATTGAAAAAATAACCGGTGGAATGGTGTTTCTCCGGATTCTGTCCAATCTCACAGACCGCGCGATGGTAAAGGCGGAAGCGGTTATTCCGGTACATTTACTGAAAAACAATAAAAATTCCGGTGAAAGAGTCCGGGACGGTATTATTCTTGCCAATGAATTTGCCGAAACCGATCCGTACCGGGCCGCGACCCACAACAAAGGGATTATGAACGGGATTGACGCAGTGGCAATTGCGACCGGGAATGACTGGCGGGCCATTGAAGCTGCGGCCCATGCCTATGCCGGCCGGGGAAATTCCTATACCTCACTGACCCGCTGGACACAGAACGAATCGGGAGACCTTGTGGGTTCCCTTACCATTCCCCTGAAGGCGGGGACGGTGGGCGGAAACCTCCGCTCCAACAAGGCTGTTCAGGTGTTGCAGCGGATTTTGGATGTGAAATCCGCCCGGGAATTGGCGGAAGTAATGGGGGCGGTTGGGCTGGCTCAGAATTTTTCCGCACTCCGGGCGTTATCAACGGAGGGAATTCAGCGGGGGCACATGTCACTTCACGCAAGAAGTGTCGCGGTTTCTGCCGGTGCGACCCCGGATGTTTTCGAAATTGTGGTGGAGCGCCTGGTGGAAAGCGGTGAAATCAAAGAATGGAAGGCAAAGGAAATTATCCGCAGCCTGGAGACGCAGGGGCCGAACGGTGCCGGTCTTGCCGATGCAGGAGAGGAAACGGCAACTGGCTTCGGCAAAGTGATTTTACTGGGGGAACATGCTGTTGTGTATGGCAGCCATGCCATTGCGGCCCCCCTTCGCAGGGGAATCCGGGCGCGGGTTTCCGATGGGGGAAGCGGGATTCGCATGCTGATTCCCAGGTGGGGGATTGAGGCTA
>QMQE01000153.1 GCA_003650445.1 Acidobacteriota bacterium
CGCAGAGTACGCAGAGACAGCTGAGGGGAAGAAGCGGAGGGGAAGAGACGAGAGGGAAAAGAATTTAACACAAGGGCACTAAGGCACAAAGGTAAGATAAAGAGGGAATAATTACATAATTCCAGGAAAAGATAATGGGGAAAAGCTGAAAAAAGGCCAACTCTTTCGCTATTGTACCGTTGAGCTTGCTCATAAGGGGCACTTCCGGGAAAGTTCCTTGCTGCCGACGTCAGTCGGCAGTGTGAGTTTACAAACCGTCAACTTTCCCCATAACATTCTGAACTTTGTGCCCTTGTGCCCTTGTGTTAAATTCCCTGCTTTTCTCCCTCCTCCGCCTCTGCGTACTCTGCGACCTCTGCGGTAATTCCCCTCCTTTCCCATCTTAATTCCCTGATTTCACATGCGCTTTGAATTTATCAGAGATAAACTCTCAGAGTTGCCCCGTAAGCATCTGAATAGCATCCAAAAAAACCCTTTAATCTCAAACCCTCAACCGGTAGAATGGCAACGGAATTGCTTCAAAGGAGAAAGGGGAATGGGCCATCATCACCACGATTCGGATATTTCAGGAAAACGGCTGCTTACTACCATGTTTCTCAATTTTCTGATTACCGGCGTTGAAATTGCCGGCGGAATACTGTCGGGCAGCCTGTCTCTGATATCCGACGCCCTACACAATTTCAGTGATGGAATCTCAATTGTCATCAGTTGGATTGCCCTCCGTTTGAGCAAACGGCCCAACACTGAACAGTTCACATTCGGGCTGAAACGTGCTCAGATTCTTGCCGCCGTTTTTAATTCCGCCACACTCATTGCCATCAGCCTTTTCCTCTTTCGCGAGGCATGGATCCGCTTCCGGCACCCGTCGCAGATCAACGGTAACATCATGGTGCTGGTCGCACTGGTCGGCCTCACAGCCAACATCCTCGGGACCCTGCTCCTCCATCAAGGAGCCAGGAGAAACATGAACATTCGCTCCAGCTATCTGCACCTGCTCTCCGATGCCATCTCTTCCGCAGGTGTCATTCTCGGCGGTATCTGCATCGCCCTCTGGAACATTACCTGGGTGGATCCGTTGCTGACTGTGCTCATTTCCGCATACATCCTGAAAGAAAGCCTGGATATTGTCAGGGAAGCCACCGGCATTCTTCTGATGAAAGCACCGGCAGGACTTGATCTGAAGGCCGTCTGTGACTTTGTGGAATCCATGGACGGTATTTCCAACCTGCATCACGTACACGCGTGGCAGTTGGATGAACATAACATTCATTTTGAGGGACACGCTGAAATCAATGACATGAACGTCAGCGAAGCCATGCCCCTCCTGGATCGGATTGAAGTGGAATTGAGCGAAAAATTCGGCATCCAGCATGTTACCATTCAGTTGGAAACGGGCCGAGGGCACGGCCAGGCCGTCATTGCCAACGGGAAAGATCGGCACCAACAGGGCCATTCTTAGGCCAGCCTGTATGAAAGGGGGATATTTCGTGGCAAGAAAGGCGTTCTTTCTGATTTTCCTGTGCATTGCAATCCCGACTTTTGCCGGTGACCAGAACTGGACAGAAAACAGTATTACATTGAAACGGCCGGACGGGTATTCCTTCCACCTTGTCAGTGAAGTAAAGTATCGCTCGTGGGACTGGAATGACGGCGTTTTCAAGAAAAACTGGGTATTCGGCATTGGGAAAAAGCTGAATCATGGATTTTCCATCTCATTGAATTATAAACAGGAACTGACCCGAAAAAACGACGGAAACGATATTGTGGAGCGACGGCCCTTTGTTGATTTAGGATGGAAAACAGGGATAACAGCAAACAGTGCATTTGATTTTCGACTCCGTAGCGAAGCCAATCAGTACATTGCAAAAAACAAAAAAGACCATTACTCTTTTCGATTCCGATTTCGCCTGACGGGGAAAACGAAGCTTTTGGGGATTCATCTGGAACCCTACATCGCAATCGAACCTTTTTATGATACCGTCAGTGACTCCTTTAGAAAATATCGCTTTTACACCGGCACAATGATTCCGGTTTATACCCATATAAAGCTTCAGATTGGCTATATCCGACAGGATGCTCAGGGGAAAAGACCCGACAACGTGTTCAACACCGGGCTTTCTTTTACGTTCTGAATAAGACAATCGCGGCGATTCGGAATTGCCCCCACATCTGTGGTAAGATGATGAAAATAACCTGGAGGCATACATGAAACTCCATCGCCGATTCGCTGTTTCACTGCTTCTTTGCACCGCATCTTTTCTTTTCGCGGCATCCCCGCAGCCAAAAGTGCCCCGACGCCTTCGTGTCGGCCTCGTTTTAAGCGGCGGCGGGGCACGGGGAGCGGCGCATATCGGCGTCCTGAAGGCACTGGAAAAACTCCACATTCCCATTGACGCCATTGTCGGCACCTCCGGCGGCGCACTGGCCGGGGGACTTTACGCAAGCGGCATGAGCCCGGAAGAAATTCAACACCTGCTTATCAGTACCAACTGGGACAAAATGTTCCAGGATGCCCCGAACCGAAACAACCTGTCCTGGCGACGGAAACAGGACAATGGGAAATATCTGCCCAACCTGGAGCTGGGACTGAAAGACGGCAAAATCATGATGCCAACCGGATTGAGCGCAGGGAGAAAAATCAGCTTCATGCTCCACCGTGCCCTGCTGAGAAATGGGGGCATTCGGGACTTCGACCATCTTCCCATCCCCTTTCGTGCCGTGGCCACCGACCTGACAACCGGAAACATGGTGGTATTGTCACATGGGGATCTCGCAGATGCCTTGCGGGCCAGCATGTCAGTTCCCGGTGCCATTGCCCCCTTTGAGTTTGATGGCAAGCTCCTTGTGGACGGCGGACTTGTGCGAAACCTGCCGGTGGACGTCATGAGAAAAGAAATGCATGTGGACGTGGTTATTGCCGTTAATGTGGCAAAGGGCCTCTTTTCAAAAAACCGGCTTAATTCCGCATTGGCGGTCTCTCAACAAATGATTACCATTATGCTTTTGAAAGACGAAAAAACACAGCTCGCCCTCCTGAAAAAAGGCGATATTTACATCAAGCCGGAGCTGGGCGACATGGCGGCATCTGATTTTGCCCACGTGATCCAGGCAATTGAACCTGGAAACCGAGCCGCCCTTTCCCATCGCACCGGTCTACAGCGGCTCTCCATCCCTGAGAAACAGTATGCGTTGTTTCTGAAGCATCTTCGAAAAGCCCCATTGAGCCACCAAATTGTTGATTTCGTTAATGTCTCGGACAAGTCGAAACTGGCACCCAAAGTCCTCCTCAGTAGAATAAAAACGAAAACCGGTGAGCCACTGAGCCTCACAACCCTCCAACGGGATCTGGACCGCATATACCAGATTGGCGCTTTCGAATCCGTCAGCTTTGAATGGGTCAATGTCGAAAACAGAAACGGCATCCTCATCCACACAAAGGGCAAACCCTGGGGAACCCAGTTTTTGCAGGGAGGGCTGAAACTCTCTGATGACCTACAGGGCGACAGCAGATTTGACATTCTCCTCTCCCATACCATGACCGAGGTCAACAGCCTTGGTGGAGAATGGAAAAACGAAATTCAGATGGGAAGAACGCGGCGAATCAGAACAGAATTCTTCCAGCCACTGGATGCTGCAGGAAAATGGGCGGCTCTCCCGTTCATGGAATACAGCAGCAAAATCCTCGACATGTATGAAGCCCCAACCGGCTGGCAGGAATACGACGTGCGTATGTTCAGCACCGGACTCCTTGCCGGACGCCAGTTCGGAAACTGGGGTGCCGCCATGGCCGGATTAACAAGAAAGTGGGGAAGCACATCCCCATTTTCCGTATTTCAGGACAACAATTCCTTGAAAAGAAATGATGTTAACATTGCCGGCTATCTCTTCCGCTTCGACTATGACCAACTGGACGACCCCTACTTCCCCATTCACGGGGGAGCCGGCTATGCTCATATCTTCCGAAGCTCCCGTTCAATGGGAGCAGATTTCTCTTACGAAAAACTGGACGTCAGATTCGAAAAAGTCCTCTCCTTCGAGAGGAATACGTTCATTTTAACAGGAGAATACGGAGACAGTCTGGGAACCGACCTCCCTTTCTATGATAATTTCCGTCTCGGCGGTATCTTTCACCTCTCCGGCTTCCAACCGGGCCGCCTAAACGGTGACAGCAAGGTTTTTGCCAGCACAATCTATTACCGGGATTTGCCGATACGGGCCTTCGGTTTTAAATGTTATGCCGGTGGCTCACTGGAAGCAGGGAGTACCTGGGCAAACGCAAATAGCTTTAATGCAGGCGATCTCAGCTATTCCGGTTCCCTTTTCATTGGCTCCCGCACCCTCATCGGAGCTGTCTACATCGGCTATGGCCGCACGGATGACGGCAGCGACCTGTTCTTTCTTACCCTGGGCCAGATATTTTGATGTGCAGCAAAGCTGCACCGTGACTTGTGACTTGTGATTTGTGATTTGTGATTTGTGATTTGTGACTTGTGACTTGTGACTTGTGACTTGTGATTTGTAAGAAAGAGACAGGGGCCACTAAATCTCTCTGTCGCCCACACCCAACGCAAAACGCCGACTCTTCATCCAAAATCATTGACTGATTCGCCCTTCTATACTAAAGTGAAGCCGTTAAGATTGCTGGAGGAGGATGCTATGGCAAACGGATTATTCAAAGTCCCGACACCGGTCAATGAACCCATTAAATCATACCGGCCGGGCTCACCGGAGCGAAAAAGCCTGAAGAATAAATTGAAAGAACTGAAATCCACGGAAATTGAAATTCCGCTGATCATCGGCGGGAGAGAAGTCCGCACTGGAAACATGGGCAAAGTGGTTATGCCCCACAACCATTCCCACGTACTGGCCACCTACCACAAGGCAGGTGAAAAAGAAGTGAGCATGGCGGTGGAAGCCGCAAACAAGGCCCGGAAGGAATGGGCTGCCATGCCCTGGGAACACCGCGTAGCGGTTTTTCTACGGATGGGTGAACTGCTGGCAGGGCCATATCGTGACCTGCTCAACGCCGCCACAATGCTGAACCAGAGCAAGAATCCCTTCCAGGCTGAAATTGATTCAGCATGCGAACTAATCGACTTTTTCCGGTTCAATTCCCACTACGCGTCACAAATTTACAGCGACCAGCCCATGTATTCCCCAACCGGCATGTGGAACCGGCTGGAACACCGGGGACTGGAAGGATTCATTTTTGCGGTAACCCCGTTCAACTTCACTTCCATTGCGGGAAACCTGCCCACAGCACCGACACTCATGGGCAACGTATCGCTCTGGAAACCGGCATCATCCGCCGTTTTTTCTGCATACCAGCTGATGAAACTCTTCATGGAAGCCGGTATCCCCGATGGCGTTGTCAACTTCATTCCTGGCTCCGGCGGGCAGGTGGGCAATCCGGTATTGGCAAGCCCCTACCTTGCGGGCATCCATTTCACCGGCAGCACCGCCACCTTCCAGAGCATGTGGAAAACGGTTGGCAACAACATCTCTAACTACAAATCCTATCCCCGTATTGTCGGCGAAACCGGTGGAAAAGACTTTATCTTCGCACATGCTTCAGCCAATGCGGACGAACTGATAACAGCCATCGTTCGTGGGGCGTTCGAATACCAGGGGCAGAAATGCTCCGCAGCGTCCCGGGCCTACATCCCCGAATCCCTGTGGTCCAGAATCAAGGACAAGCTCGTGGACACTGTCAAGAGCCTGAAAATGGGAGACGTGGAAGACTTCACCAACTTTGTAAACGCTGTCATTGACCGGGGTGCCTACGAAACCATCAAATCCTACATTGACTACGCCAAAGCCGCCTCCGACGCGGAGATTCTTATCGGCGGCAACTGTGACGACAGCACCGGCTACTTCATTGAGCCCACAGTCATTCTCACCGACAATCCCCACTTCAAAACCATTGAAGAAGAGATTTTTGGCCCTGTTATTACAATCTATGTGTACAAAGACAGCGAATTTGAAGAAACACTGGAACTCTGCGACACCACATCCCCCTATGCCCTCACCGGCGCCATCATGGGCCACGACCGGGCAGCTGTCGTTCAGGCGGAACGGGCATTGGTTCACGCAGCCGGTAACTTCTACATCAACGACAAACCTACCGGAGCGGTGGTCGGTCAGCAGCCATTCGGCGGCGGCAGGGC
>QMQE01000154.1 GCA_003650445.1 Acidobacteriota bacterium
GTCTAAGTGCGTTCAAATGTGCTTACAATCAGTTTGGTCCAGATGATTGTCCGTTGATTCAGCAGATAAAAGCAATGGATCTTGACACATTTGAATACAACCCGCAGATTGACGAAAGCAATGTGATTTGTGAATAGGCTTATGTGTAAGTAATTCCGGGGACAATGCTAAAATAAGAGTCATAATTATTTGCAGGTAATGGAGATGATCAGAATTCTTATATAGAATTCAACATTCATCAATTGGTATTTTCTTCCTTTCTTCCTCATTCCCTACGGCGCTTTCTGCGACTTCTGCGGTGAACGCTCCTTCCCACTCGTACAGGGTGGACATGACTTTTCCTTTCACTTGCGATCTTGCTTCAAATCTATCAAAACCTTGCATTAAAAGCTCATCATAATTGGTTTCGGCATGTCGGATGTGGGCAATTACTGCGAGTTGAACCGCTTCTTTTGAAAATTCCTTTGCTTGTGCGGTTCGGCCAATTCGATTGCTGTACTTCAGGCAGGCGTGTTCTGCGATTTGCTTTTCCCGGCCGGTGGGACAATTCGGGTACATTTCCCGAATTTTATCTGCAAAAGTTTTCACGTATTCACGGTCCAATTCTTTTCTTCGGATAGCTGCTCTCTCCCGGTTCCTTTTTCGGGATTCACTATCGGCGAGGCATTCTTTTTCAGCCCTTTCAAGTCCTTCCGGCTCAACCAGAAGCCCTTGTCTTTCATATCGTTTCCGGGCACGGCTCCATTTGATTACCACAGCCGATAAATTTGAATATTTCTTTGCTCGTCGGGTTAAAGCGGCATCTCCGGAGGGCAGGAAAACAAGATGATCGAGATCGGCACAGGCGAGACACAGGGCTCGTTTGTCTTTTTCAAGGACAACCCACGCTTTAGACCCGAGGTTTTCCCCGCATTCCGAGCAAGTGGATTCCCGTAAACTGATAAATACCGTAATGTCTGAAGTTTTCTTTTTCATAATGTCCATTCCCCATTTGTCTGAGGTTAATTATACTGAGTCGGGCAAAAAATTTCAACAGGCCGAATCCCGGCAGAACGCTTCACTTTCACATTCCCTGCCTTTACTCAAGTTTAGACTTGTCTTTTCTACAGTTTGATTCGAAAAGTGTATTACAAAGTGGTATATTAAATACAGGAAACAGGCTGGAGGCAATATGACAACCAAATCCATAAGGATTGACCAGGAACTGGGAGACCGGTTGAGTAAGTTGGCGAAGGAAACCGGTCGTTCACAGTCCTGGTACATTCGAAAAGCACTGACAGAATTCCTCAGTCAGGAAGAGTGGATGACTGAAGCCATACAGGACGGAATAAAACAGGCCGGTCAGGGTAAGATAGTACCGCATGATGACGTGAAGAAGAAATGGCATGGCAAACGCAAAAACTCTCTGGACTGAACTTGCCGCCTCCGATCTTGATCAAATTGAAAGTCTCATTTTTGAGGACAATCCGGATGCTGCACTGCAGCAAGTGATCCGGATCATCGATGTCGTGGAAACGTACATTGCCGATCGTCCGCGTATGGGAAAGCCTGGCCGTATTGATGGTACGAGAGAATTGGCAGTCAGCGGGACTCCGTATATCATTATGTACAGACTTTTCCATCAAAATCTGGAAATACTGCGTGTGCTCCATGGTGCAAGGCAGTGGCCAGAGGAAATATAAGGCAAAAATGGGGGCAGGCAAATAATATAAAGATGATTGTGGGAGGCAAAATGGCGAAATTTACCCGTTCCGTTGTGATTCGGCTGCTGTGGTGGTTTTTGATGATTTTCGGCGGAGCATTTTTCTGTGTTTATTTGGATATTCAAGAGGAGAATCTGTTTTTTTCACCGCTTTTTCATTTGATTACCTTTTCCGCAGGAATTGTAATTACGAAATTGGCCTTCAATGCCGCCGCAACAGGGGGAAGAGAGTTGAAAAAAGGCAGAAGCGAAAACACACCGCGCCTGGAAACCGACAGTATTGTTACAACGGGAATTTACAGCTGTATGCGTCATCCGATGCTGTTTGGGTTGGGGCTGCTTCCACCCGGTTGGGCACTGCTTCTCGGCAGCCCGCATTTTATTTTTTATCTTGCTCCCCTTGAGGTGATTTCCATTGTTATCATGGTGCTTACCTTTGAAGAAGTCGAATGTAAACGGAAATTCGGTTCCGCCTATCTTGAATACAGAAAACGTGTTCCCGCTGTCTCACTGTCATTCCGCTGCCTGAAATGGCTTTTTACCGGCACAGTCCCCAAATAGCAACCGTCCGTATTTTTTGAATCCAAGTGTGAAAACAGTCTGTCCTAAAGCAGAAGGGGCCGCGATTGCGGCCCCTTCTTATCTTTACTTACACACGCACTTTCACGTGCACTTGGATTGAACGCATGCGTTCAATCCATCATTGGTATTTTACAGCCTTTCGCTTTTGCCACCTCAACGGCTTCTTCATATCCGGCGTCCACGTGGCGAAAGATGCCGGTGAGGGGGTCGTTGGTCAGAACCCGTTTCAGCCGTTTATCGGCGGCTTCGGTGCCGTCGCAGACGATAACCTGGCCAGCATGGAGCGAGTAGCCGATGCCGACTCCGCCGCCGTGGTGGTAGCTGACCCAGGTGGCGCCGGAAACAGCGTTGAGGAGGGCGTTGAGAACGGGCCAGTCGGCAATGGCGTCGGAGCCGTCTTTCATCGCCTCGGTTTCCCGGTTGGGAGATGCCACGGATCCTGCGTCAAGGTGATCGCGCCCGATGACGATGGGGGCTTTGACTTTGCCGCTTCTTACCAGTTCATTGAATAAAAGCCCCGCTTTGTCCCGTTCTCCGTAGCCCAGCCAGCAGATACGGGAGGGGAGGCCCTGAAATTTGACTTTTTTCTGTGCCATGTCCAGCCAGCGGAGCAGGGCTTTGTTTTCGGGGAACAGTTTTGCCAGTTCCCGGTCGGTGGTGTAGATGTCTTCCGGGTCGCCGGAGAGCGCTACCCAGCGAAACGGGCCTTTCCCTTCGCAGAACAGGGGCCGGATGTAGGCGGGGACGAATCCCGGAAAGGCGAAGGCGTTTTTAAGCCCGGCCGCAAGCGCCTGGCCCCGGAGGTTGTTGCCGTAGTCAAAGACGATGGCGCCTTTTTCCTGAAATTTTACCATGGCGTCACAGTGTTTGACCATGGATTCAAAGGACATTTTTTTGTAGGTTTCCGGATCGCTTTCCCGAAGTTTCAGAGCCTCTTCGTAAGAAATTTCCGCCGGAACGTAGCCGTTGAGTTCGTCGTGGGAAGAGGTCTGGTCGGTAACAACGTCGGGGATAATGCCCCTGCGTAAGAGTTCGGGATAGACGTCGGCGGCGTTCCCAAGGAGCCCCACGGACAGCGGTCGTTTTTCTTCTTTGGCTTTCAACACTTTTTCCAGTGCCCGGTCCAGATCGGTTTCCATTTCGTCGAGGTATTTGGTTTCCAGCCGTCGTTGAATCCGGTGGGGATCCACTTCCACGATCAGTGCGGCACCGCCATTGAAGGTGACCGCGAGGGGCTGGGCGCCGCCCATGCCGCCGAGGCCGGCAGTGAGAGTGAAGGTGCCGGAAAGGTCGGTGCCGAAGTGCTGGCGTGCCAGTTCCGCCAGTGTTTCATAGGTGCCCTGCAATATGCCCTGAGTGCCGATGTAGATCCAGCTTCCCGCTGTCATCTGGCCGTACATGATGAGGCCTTTCTTTTCCAGTTCGTTGAAGTAGTCCCAGTTGGCCCAGTGCCCCACAAGGTTGGAGTTGGCAATGAGAACTCGAGGGGCGTCTTCATGGGTTTTTGCCACGCCGACAGGTTTGCCGCTCTGCACCAGCAGGGTTTCGTCCGGTTCGAGGTTTTTCAGTGCTTCCAGGATGGCATCGAAGCATTCCCAGTTCCGGGCCGCCCGCCCGGTTCCGCCGTAGACGATGAGTTCATCGGGGTTTTCGGCGTTGTCCGGGTCCAGGTTGTGCTGAATCATCCGGTAGGGGGCTTCAATGAGCCAGTTTTTACAGGTGAGTTCTGTGCCGGTTGGCGGGTGAATTTCACGTTTCATGGGTTACCTCCAATAAAACAAATGTTTATGCCAAATTGTTATCTATTCCAGTTCCCCGGTGACGCTCTTTACAGCTTCCACGAGGCTGCCGTCGTCCATCAGGCTGCGGATGGTTTCGAGGTCTGCCGCCATGTAGCGGTCTTTGTCCCAGGGGGCGATTTTTTCACGGATTTTTTTCACCACCGGAATCAGCGCTTTTGCCGGTTTCAGGGGTTTCAGGAATTCCAATCCCTGGGCGGCGGCGAGGAGTTCGATTCCGATGACATTTGCCACATTGTCTGCCACTTCCAGAGTTTTCCGGGCGGCGATGGTGCCCATGCTGACGTGGTCTTCTTTGTTGGCGGAAGTGGGAATGGAATCCACCGATGCCGGATGCGCCAGCACCTTGTTTTCCGATACCAGCGCGGCGGCTGTGACATGGGCCAGCATAAAACCGGAGTTCAGCCCACCCTCTTCCACAAGAAAGGCGGGGAGTTCGGACAGTACCGGGTTGACGAGGCGTTCAGTGCGCCGCTCTGAGATATTGGCCAGTTCCGAGATGGCGATTCGAAGATAGTCCATCCAGAATGCCACAGATTCCCCATGGAAGTTTCCGCCGGATACCAGTTCGTTCTGTTCGGCAAATACCATGGGGTTGTCGGTTGCGGAATTCATTTCAATTTGAAGCATTCTGTCCACAAAGGCGATGGTTTCCCTGACCGGGCCATGGACCTGAGGAATGCAGCGCAGGGTGTAGCTGTCCTGAACTTTTCCGCAGTCTCTATGGGACAGGGCGATTTCGCTGTCGTTGAGCAGTTTCCGCATGTTGGTGGCGCAGGTAAGCTGGCCTTCATAGGGACGTTCCCTGTGAATCCGTTCGTCAAATGCGGTGGCGGTGCCTTTGGAGGCTTCCAGTGTCATGGCTCCGGCAATATCCGCCAGTGTGGCAAGCCGCTTTGCCTGATACAGTGCCTTTGCTCCGACCGCTGTCATAACCTGGGTGCCATTGATCAGCGCCAATCCTTCTTTGGCCTGGAGGCGGCAGGGGGTGAGGCCGACCATTTTCAGGATTTCAGCGCCGGTGCCTTCCTGGTCGTCCAGCCGCGCCCGGCCTTCTCCGATGAGAACCAGGCCGAGATGCGCCAGCGGTGCGAGGTCACCGGATGCGCCCACGGAGCCTTTTTCGGGGATCAGCGGAATGACATTCCGGTTGATCATTTCAATGAGCAGGTCCAGCACTTCCAGGGAGATCCCGGAGCGGCCCTTTGCCAGTACATTGGCCCGAAGCGTCATGATCATCCTCGCAATATCGGCAGGGAAGGGTTGGCCGATTCCAGCCGCATGGGAGCGCAACAGGTTGTATTGCAGTTCTTCTACTTTTTCATGGGGGATTGTCACGGTGGCGAAGTTGCCAAATCCGGTGGTGACCCCGTAGACTACGCGGTTGTCCGCTACGATTGTGTCTACCACATCCCGGCTTTTCTGAATCCAGTTCCGAGCCTCATCCGAGATGCCGACAGTTGCGTTTCCCTCCCCGACTGCGATGAGATCGCTCAGAGTCAAGGAATTTCCATCCAGTAATATTTGTTTCATAACAGTTCCTTTGCAACATAAAGGATAATCAACCCCACGAGGATGGCAGCCAGCCCGACCTGCCGGAGTGTAGTCGGCTTTGTAGTTGCAATCTGCCGAATCATTTTCCGATAGGTTTCCGGGAGAAAAAATGGCATGATGCCTTCCATAAGCAGGGTGAATCCAACAACCAGTAAAAAGAGTTTCATTCGTTTCGCTCCAATAAATCAGACAAGTTTCCGTTCCACCGGGATTATAGCTCATTTTATCCGTAAGAACGAGAATACAGAGAAGCATAAACAAGATTGTAAGGATGAGACCGTGTTCCAAACTTAAACCATTCTGGAAGGCAGGGGAACTCACCACAGAGCTTGCAAAGGACGCTGAGAGGGGAGGAGGGAGAGGAAGAAAAATTTAACACAAGGGCACAAGGTCACAACGTATAGAAAAAATAGAACTAAGGTTTAATGGAGCTCGGACCAGCCAATTCTCCTTCTTTCGTGCACTTGCACTTCACTCACACTCAACCGCAGGTAGGGAGATTTTCTCTCGCCAA
>QMQE01000155.1 GCA_003650445.1 Acidobacteriota bacterium
AAAACAATTTTTGCCCACGGCTGGTGGTTGAAGGATAAGGCAAAGATGTCCAAGAGTGTGGGGAATGTGGTTCGGCCCCAGTACCTTGTGGAGGATTTCGGTGCCGATGCCCTCCGCTATTTTCTGGTTCGGGAAATGGCGTTCGGGCAGGATTCCAGTTTTTCAGACGAGGCCTTTGTCGGCCGGTTCAATTCTGATCTTGTAAATGATCTGGGGAATCTGGTGTCTCGGACGCTGGGGATGATTGATCGCTACTCAGACGGGAAAATTCCGGAACCGGACCTGGATGATGAACGATACAAGAAGATGGAATCCAGGGTGAAAGAATGCGCGGTAAACTGGGAAAGCTATTTTGATACCTACCAGTTACATAAAGCAATGGAAGAGGTCTGGTCCCTTCTCTCTGATTTGAACAAGTTCATAGTGGAGCAGGAACCCTGGGTTCTGGCAAGGGATGAGGCGAAGGGAAAGGAGCTGGATACGGTGCTCTATGTTGTGGCGGAGGCTGCCCGGCTGGTGGCATTAGTGGTTTCCCCGGTGATGCCGGGAAAGAGCCAGGAAATCTGGAATCGTCTGGGTTTTGAAGGGAATGTGGAAGAATGTGTGGTTTCAATGATGCGATTTGGTTCATTGAAACCGGGTTCGCTTTTGAAAGACGCAAAGGAACATCTCTTTGCCCGGGTGGACGCAAAGGAATATCTGACCGGTGAACAGAGTGAGCCGGGAAAGAATAAAACAGAAGTGACAAAGAAACAGAATAAAGAAAAAAAAGCGGAGGCGGGAATGGATAACCTGATTTCCATAGATGAATTTGCGAAGGTACAGCTTCGGGTGGCAAAGATTCTGGAAGCGGAAAAAGTCGAGAAGTCCAGAAAACTGATTAAGATGAAGGTTTCCCTCGGGGAAGAGGAGCGCCAGATTGTAGCGGGGATTGCTCTGCAGTACCAGCCGGAAGACCTGGTGGGTCGCCAGATTATCGTGGTGGCAAATCTTCAGCCGGCGAAGTTGTTGGGAATTGAGTCCCAGGGGATGTTGTTGGCCGCGTCCGGGGAGGACGGTGCACCGTTTCTTCTGTCACCGGATGAGGGTGCGAAGCCCGGTTTCAGGATTAAATAGGTTCGAGAAAGGATTCCAGAATGGAACACAGAAAAACAGCGGTAATTGCTTTCGGGGGAAATGCGTTGCTCCAGGCCCATCAGAAGGGGACTCAGGACGAGCAGATTGAGAATGCCAAGCGTGCCGCTGATATGATGTATAACGTCTATTCAAGCGGTTTCACGCTGCTGGTGGTTCATGGAAACGGGCCTCAGGTTGGAAACATTCTGATTCAGCAGGACCGGGCGCTCCATCAGATTCCACCTTATACTTTGGATATCTGCGGCGCCATGACCGAAGGCAGTATGGGGTATATGATTGAACGCTCTCTGATCAACCGGATTCTTGCGGCAGGGGAAACGCCCCGTGTCGCCACTGTGATTTCAGAGGTTGTGGTGGACGGTGATTCCGATGCGTTCAAAAATCCGACCAAGCCGGTGGGCCCTTTTTACCCGGAATTCCGTGCGGAAGAATTGATGCGGACAAAAAAATGGGTAATGAAGGAAGATTCCGGCAGGGGCTGGCGGAAGGTTGTTCCGTCTCCGAAGCCCATTGAAGTGATTCAGGAACCGGCAATTCGGGCGCTTTTAGAGAGCGGCCATGTGGTTATTGCCGGCGGTGGCGGCGGTGTTCCGGTAAAACGGGATATTTCCGGCTATCTCATGGGCGTGGAGGCGGTAATTGACAAGGATTACACCTCCAGCCTGCTGGCACGGAACCTGAAAGCGGATTTGTTTATCACGCTGACCGGAGTGGATCAGGTGTATGTGGATTTCGGACAGCCGACCCAGAAGGCCCTGTCCCGGGTAACGGTGAAGGAAGCCCGAAAGATGCTTGCGGAAGGCCAGTTCCCTGCCGGCAGTATGGGGCCGAAAATTGAATCGGCGGTTGAGTATATTGAGGCAGGCGGCAGTGAGGTGCTGATTACATCTGCAGAAGCAATTGAGAATATGAAAGATATTGAAAAGGTGGGAACCCGGATTATTCCATGAAACATTTGATTCGTTTAGATGAGGCTAAAAGTACCGATATTGAACGGATTCTGGACCTTGCAGCCAGGATGGAAGCTGCGCCGGAGTCATTTCAGGATGAATTGGCCGGACGCACGGTCGGGTTGTTTTTTCAGAAGCCCTCTACCCGGATGCGCTTTGCCTTTGAAGTCGGTGTCGCACAGTTGGGCGGCAATACCTCTGTATTCAGAACCTCCGACCTCCAGCTTTCCCGGGGTGAGTCATTGGCAGATACAGCCCGGGTGCTGTCCAATTTTCTCGATGCCATTCTCATTCGTGGGCGAACACAACAGGATCTCGCTGATTTTGTCCAGTTTGGCACAATCCCGGTGATTAACGGCCTCACAGCAAAATTCTATCCGGTTGGGGCGCTGGGCGCGGCCTATACAATAAAGAAAAAGTTCGGCACCCTTGCCGGCCGGAAACTTGTGTATGTGGGGGATGGCAACAATATTGCCCATTCCCTGATGTTGCTCTGCCCGAAGACAGGGATGGACATTACGGTAATTTCACCGGAGTGGTACCAGCCCAGCCCGGATGTTGTGGAGGAAGGGGAAAGGCTGGCGAAATCGGCTGGGACGAAGTTTGAAATTACAGACGATACCGGTGCGGTAGAAGGCGCGGATATTATTTTCACGGATGGTTGGACGTCCATGGGCATGGAGGAAGAACGGGAAGAGCGTCTTCAGACCTTTCGGGGCTACCAGGTGAACCGGCAGTTGCTGGAAATGGCCGGAGGCAAGCCTATGGTCCTTCACTGTATGCCGGTGCGAAGAGGAGAAGAGATTTCTGCGCAAGTGGCTGCGGAATCCGAAATATATGAAAACGCGGCAAATCTTTTGCACGTGGTAAAAGCAATTTTATATTACCTGCTCTAAGGAGGAGATATGAGCAAAACCAAAGTTCTGATTATGGGTGCGGCGGGACGCGACTTCCACAACTTCAATGTGTATTACCGGGACAACGACCAGTATGAGGTGGTGGCGTTTACGGCTACTCAGATTCCGGACATTGATGGCCGGATGTATCCCGCTTCCCTTGCCGGGAAGAATTACCCCAACGGAATTCCTATCAAGGCAGAAGAAGACCTGGTAAAACTGATAAAAGAATATGGTGTCAACGAGGTCGTTTTTGCTTACAGTGATGTCCCCTACGAAGTTATCATGAGCAAGAGTGCTATCGTTAATGCCGCCGGCGCGGATTTCAAGATCATGGGCGCGGAACGCACCATGCTGAAATCCACCAAGCCGGTTATCGCCGTTTGTGCGGTCCGTACCGGTTGTGGCAAGAGCCAGACTACCCGACGGGTTGTGGAAATTCTCCAGAGCATGGGCAAGAAGGTTGTGGCGGTTCGCCATCCCATGCCCTATGGTGATCTGGAAAAGCAGCGCTGTCAGCGTTTTGCCACTATTGAAGATTTGAAAAAGGAAAAGTGCACCATTGAAGAAATGGAAGAGTATGAACCCCATATCGCAAAGGGCGTTGTTGTATACGCCGGTGTGGATTATGAAGATATTCTCCGGGAAGCGGAAAAAGAAGCGGATGTCGTCGTCTGGGATGGCGGCAACAATGATATGTCTTTTTACAAACCCGACCTGCTGATTACAGTTGTAGATCCCCATCGGCCTGGCCACGAGCTCAGCTACTATCCCGGCGAAGTAAACCTCCGGGCGGCAGATATTGTGGTTATCAACAAGGTGGACACCGCCGATTACTACAACATCGAAGAAGTTCGGGAGAATATCCGGATGGCGAATCCCGATGCAATTATCGTGGATGCGGCATCCCCGATTCAGGTGGATGATCCCGCGGTTATCCGGGGAAAACGGGTGCTGGTGGTAGAAGACGGCCCGACCCTCACCCACGGGGAAATGACCTACGGTGCCGGTACTGTCGCGGCTGAAAAATTCGGCGCGGATGACATGGTAGACCCTCGGCCTTATGCAGTGGGCAAAATTACTGAAACATTTGAAAAATATCCGGAAATCGGTGTTTTACTGCCTGCAATGGGGTATTCCGACCAGCAGATCAAGGATCTGGAGACCACCATTAATGCCACCGAATGTGACAGCGTGGTGATTGGTACTCCCATTGATTTAAGACGGATAATCAAAATCGATAAGCCCAATACCCGGGTGTATTACGACCTGCAGGAAATCGGCAAACCGAATCTCGATGAGCTGATCCGCGGCAAGTTCTGAACCGGAGTTGGATATGGTTCGGATCAAGCCATTCAGGGGGGTGCGTCCCACCAGGGAACTGGCGGAAAAGGTCGCATCCTTTCCCTATGACGTATTGAACTCAGAGGAGGCCAGAAAACTGGCCTCCGATAACCCATACAGTTTTCTAAGGGTTGTGAAACCTGAAATTACCCTGGACCCCGGCATTGACCTTTACGATGACCGGGTTTACCAGGCGGCCCGGGAAAATCTGGACAAGCTCATTCAGGAAGGCATACTGGTACAAGATGGTGAAAACCACTTATACGTGTATCGTCAGAAAATGGGAAACCATGTCCAGACCGGGCTGGTCGGGTGCGCATCCGCCGATGACTACATGGCAGACCGCATCAAAAAACACGAGCTTACCCGGGCGGACAAGGAAAAGGACCGGACCCGGCATGTGTACACAACCAACGCCAACGCCGGCCCGGTGTTTCTCACATACAAGGCTGTCCACGAAATTGATGCCCTGATCGAAAAGGTAACGGAAGATGAACCGGAATATAACTTTGTTTCTGACGACGGCATCGGCCACATTTTCTGGGTAATCCGGGACAAAGGTATCATTAAGGAACTGGAATCCCTCTTTGCTGACATGGACGCGGTTTACGTGGCGGACGGCCATCATCGTTCGGCTTCCGGTGCGAAAGTCCGGGACTGGCGGAAAAAAGATAATCCGAACCACACAGGCGAAGAGGAATACAATTTCTTCCTCGCGGTGTACTTTCCCCACAACCAGCTGGCAATTATGCCCTACAACCGGGTGGTAAAAGACCTCAACGGACTCACAAAAGAGCAGTTTCTGGCAAAAGTGTCAGAAAAATTCAACGTGGAAAAGAACGAAGAGAAAGAACCCGGCTACCCCACAAATGTCTGCATGTACATAGACGGGGATTGGTATACCCTGACAGCAAAGGAAGGAACCTATCCCAAGGATGACCCTGTTCATTCACTGGATGTCAGCATCCTTCAGGAAAACCTGCTGACACCGGTGTTGGGGATCGGCGATCCCCGTACGGATAAGCGCATTGACTTTATCGGCGGAATCCGTGGGACAAAAGAACTGGAAAGGCTCGTGGACAACGGGAAGTTTGCAGTGGCGTTTTCCATGTATGCAACATCAATCGAGCAGTTGATTGCTATTGCAGACGCAGGCAAGACCATGCCTCCGAAATCCACCTGGTTTGAACCAAAGCTTCGAAGTGGACTCATCGTCCACATGCTGGATTGACCAAAGCGGGGTGAAAGCCCCGTTTTTTTGTGAGAAGAGCGGGAGTTTTTACCGCAGAGGACGCAGAGGGGGAGGAGCGGAGGGGAGGGGAATTCAACACAAAGGCACAAGGGCACAAAGGACACAAAGTTCAGAGGGTGTTTGGCTTGCTGACGGGGTGGAACCCGCACTGCCGCTTTCAGCGTCAGCACGGAACTTTCCCCGAAGCGCCCTTTTTGAGCGAGCTCAACGGTTCGCTTCAGGGAAAGTTCCTATTTCAAAAACAAGTTTTTGAAATGCGGGTTCCTCTTGCAAGTTCACCGTTATGAGTGCCCGACCCCCCCTCTTTGGCATGACGCTCAAGTCTCGGCCCATCTGCGCGTGTTCACTCCCTGCGCTTGTCGGTCGCGTACCGACGTACTGCTCCTCCTGCGCTCCGCTCGTAAACGCACACATCTGGCCCAATCCGTCGCATCCCATTCCGGGGGTGAGCCCCCGCTCCCTCCCCGCAATGGAACTGCGGATTTGTATTCCTTTATTTACGCAGCCCCGGCTGCTTCGCAGGCCGGGGAAAAAGGAGAAAAAGGCGGGGACAAAGTA
>QMQE01000156.1 GCA_003650445.1 Acidobacteriota bacterium
CAATTTATCGTATTTTGACATATTTTTCTTTTTTTCCTTCAAAAATATAGTTAATTTTAATTTTTACCCAATTTGGCGTATGTTATTTTTCTTTTCTTTTAATGGCTCACAACGACTGTGTATATCTATTACGTTTATTCCGCAAAATTGGTGGGCTAAACGCAATTGTTTATATTTTTCATTTATCATTTTATCTCTTTTCCCTTAGACAAATCACCTATTTGATTTGTTTTCTTGATGTATAACAAATTTATTAAGTGGTTGCTTCATAATTAGAAATTTAGCATAACGTAACGCACAGAACAAGATATTTCTCACCAGAGAGAAACGTTGGGTACTAATAATGATAGCGTAAAGGTGCCAAAAGGTGGTTTTGACACACAAAAGCCCACACCCGACAATCAGCAGTACAACACCTGTTTTCGATAGTGATTCAAGTTGAAGAAAGAAATGGTATGCCTGGCGGGATTCGAACCCACGGCCTTTGGCTCCGGAGGCCAACGCTCTATCCAGCTGAGCTACAGGCACACAAATCACGAAGATATTATAGTCTACTGCCAATGAATGAGCAAGCATCAGCTGGAAAAATCTTTTTCTTTATGGAAAATTGGCTCCATGTTACAATTCTTGTTGTTCAAGACCCTCAGTGCAGATGAAACAAAAGAAGAATGATCTGGAGGAGAAGATGAAGGTTCTAAAGAACACAGCATTCATATTTCCGGGACAGGGGTCTCAATACGCCGGAATGGGAATGGACATTTGCGACCAGTCCGAGAGGGCTCGTGAAGTGTTCTATACCACTGACAAGACACTGGATTTCCCCCTTTCCCGTATCTGTTTTCACGGCCCGGAGGACGAGCTGAAGCTGACCGCAAACACACAGCCTGCACTTCTAACCCTCAGTATCGCATTATGGGAACTGCTGCAGGACAAGGAAATCCGGCCAACGGCGTGTGCCGGGCACTCTCTCGGGGAATACAGCGCACTGGTGGCCGCCGGTGTTATCCCCTTTGAAGATGCCGTGAAGCTGGTTCGCCATCGGGGAGAGTACATGCAGGACGCGGTACCCGTGGGAGTCGGTGCCATGGCAGCGGTCATGGGGCTGGACAGTAACACGGTTGCAGAAATCTTGAATGATGCCAGGCCCGAAGGCCAGGTCTTGTCTGTTGCCAATCTCAATTGCCCGGGACAGATTGTCATTGCCGGCCATGCAAATGCCGTGAACGTGGCACTTCCTTTATTAAAGGATGCCGGGGCCAGGCGAGTGGTCATGCTACCGGTAAGCGCGCCCTTCCATTCGGCGCTGATGCAACCTGCCAGAGACCGGCTTTCCCCGGAGATTGACGCAGTGGAGTTTGACGAGCCCTCCATGCGCTTTTACAGCAATGTCACCGCCGGCGTCTTGACAGACCCGGAAAATATTAAGGAAAAACTCAAGGAGCAGGTGACCCATCCGGTGAGGTGGGAAGAACTGATTCGGAACATGATTGCCGATGGCATCACCCGTTTTGTGGAAGTGGGTGCCGGCCGGGTGCTCTCCGGCCTGGTACGGAAAATTGACCGATCCGTGACGGTTCAGAATATTTCAGATTCCGGAACCTATGCGTCCTTTCTGGAGTCCATTTCCAAAATGGAGGTGGAAGATGATTAATTTGACTGGTAAAGTTGCTGTAGTCACCGGGGCATCCCGGGGTATTGGCAAAACCATTGCAAAGAAGTTACACCAGGCCGGTGCCGATGTGGTGCTGGTGGCCCGGAACCGGGAATTGCTGGAGAAAAATGCCGCCGATCTTGGCGCAGCAATGGTAGTTTCCATGGATGTCTCATCTGCCGATGAGGTCCAGGCCGGGTTCAAAGAAATTATCCGGGAAAAAGGGAACATCGACATTCTGGTGAACAACGCAGGGATTACCCGGGACAATTTGCTCCTTCGGTTGAAGGAAGAGGATATCCAGCAGGTGCTGGACGTGAACCTGAAGTCTATGTTCTTTACATCGAAAAGTGTATTGAAGCCCATGATGAAACAACGCCACGGCCGGATTATCAATATTACCTCTGTTATCGGGCTCATGGGCAACTCCGGCCAGAGCAACTACGCAGCATCCAAGGCCGGAATTATCGGGTTTACCAAGTCCCTTGCGAGGGAAATCGGGTCCCGGAACATTACCGTCAACGCAATCGCACCGGGCTTCATCGAAACCGAAATGACAGCGGAACTTCCGGAAACCGTACAGAAAGAGATGGCGGAATCCATTGCGCTTGGGCGATTCGGCTCAACTGAAGATGTGGCTAACGCGGTGCTGTTTCTGGCATCGGATCTGGCGGGTTATATCACCGGAGAAGTGATGAATGTAACCGGCGGGATGTACATGTAATGAAACTACCAGACTTGAATATATTAAAAATACCCGTATTGGGAGGTCAAGATGAGTAAGAATTTTGTGGAAATGGTTATCAGTGCGCCGTTTATCCTTGTGAAAGGGTTTCTCATGGGTCTGATTGAAGGCAGCGGGGAAACCCCTCTCTATTTTTTCAGCAAGCGGACGGGA
This sequence comes from Acidobacteriota bacterium, assembly GCA_003650445.1. Taxonomy (GTDB): domain Bacteria; phylum Acidobacteriota; class Holophagae; order Thermotomaculales; family Thermotomaculaceae; genus UM-FILTER-49-7. Next base: position 2,550 of record QMQE01000156.1, read on the forward strand.
ATCCGGACTGAAACCCTGGGCAGTGCGTTCAAGGAATGGCTGGGATTTGAAAATATCGTGCACCTTTGTCTGGAAGAAAAATTCTCTAAAAAATTGTCCGAAGGAATCAAGCACACTTACGAAAAACTGGGAATGGAAGTAAAATCCGTGAAACAGATCGAATCTGCGGGATTCGATTTCAAAGCCCATTTCTTTAAGAAAGATGAAGCCGATGCATTCCAGGCTTATCTGGATGCCCTGCCGAAAGGTGTCTATCTGGATGGTTTCAAAGAGGATGAATATCTGGACAAGGATCATGATGGAGAAGCCGGTGCCTATGCCCCGAGCCATGCTTATGAATACAGTGCCAGTGGGCGGGTTGTCGGAGATTTTGCCGGTGTAGTGGAAGTTTTTCTAAAATACAAGGATGACATCCTGGTGGAAACAGACCCTGTGGAATTGAATTTCGCCGCCTCCTGACTTTTTCCTTTGCATTTGATTATTTTCATCTATAATAAGGGCGCCGTGAAAACGGCGTCACTTTTTTCGAGGAGGATCCAAAATGTCTGAAACCCTGAATCCCTTCAAGATGGCACAGCAGCAGTTAAGTACTGCGGCAGAGCTCATGAACCTCGATGAGGATATTCATGCCGTCCTGAGGGAACCAATGCGGGAATTTCATGTCTCGATCCCGGTGCGAATGGATGATGGAACCATGAAAGTTTTCAAAGGCTTTCGTGTGCAATATAACGATGCAAGAGGTCCGGCAAAGGGTGGCATTCGCTTCCATCCCGGTGAAACCGTGGATACGGTCCGGGCATTGAGTGCCTGGATGACCTGGAAATGCGCAGTGGTAAACATCCCCCTTGGCGGCGGCAAAGGCGGTGTTATCTGTGACCCCAAAGAAATGACCCAGTCCGAACTGGAAAGATTGAGCCGGGGCTATATTCAGGCAATTGGCCGCTACATCGGCCCGGAAATTGACGTTCCGGCACCGGATGTCTACACCAATCCCCAGATCATGGCATGGATGGCGGACGAATTTGCCAAGATCCGCGGCTACTATGCACCGGGTGTCATCACCGGTAAGCCCATTGCAATCGGCGGTTCCGAAGGCCGTGGCGATGCCACCGCACGGGGTGCCCGCTACACCATCCGGGAAGCAGCCAGGCACATAGGGCTCGATCTGAACGGCGCAACCGTAGCAGTTCAGGGATTCGGTAACGCCGGCTCCAACGCCGCACGGCTGATGGCGGAAGACGGCTGCAAAGTCGTCGGCATTTCTGACATTGGCGGTGCTTTCCACGATGAAAACGGCATTGACGTAGCAAAAGCCATCGAATACGTAGCTGAAAACGGTACACTGGCCGGCTTCGACACCGTATCCGATTGCGAAGAACTGACCCCGGCAGAAAAAGTCCTGGAACTGGATGTGGATATCTTGATTCCGGCTGCGTTGGAAGGCCAGATTACTGAAAAGAACGTTCACAACATAAAGGCAAGAATGGTTGCAGAATGCGCCAACGGCCCCACAACCCCGGCAGCAGACAAGGTTCTGACCGAAAAGGGCATTTTTGTGATTCCCGATTTCCTCTGCAACGCCGGTGGCGTAACCGTGTCCTACTTCGAGCAGGTTCAGGGAAACATGAACTTCTACTGGGCGGCGGAAGAAGTGGATGAACGCCTGGGCCACATTATGAAAAAAGCCTTCTGGTCTGTTGTGGAAACAGCTGAAAAATATAACGTCAACAACCGTACCGGTGCCTATGTCGTAGCGGTTGGACGCGTGGCGGAAGCCATGAAACTGAGAGGCTGGGTATAGGCCACTCTCAATTTCATCCATCATAACGAAAAAGCGGGGCCAAAGCCCCGCTTTTTTTGTAGGGGAATTCAGGTACAATGAAAAGGAAAATAAAACTGGAGATAAAAGGATATGGATAACACAGTATACATCTTCGGACACAAAAACCCGGACACAGACTCCATCTGCTCAGCAATCGGATACGCTGAGCTCAAGAACCGGCTGTCAACGAAAACCCCATACCTACCCTGCCGTCTCGGTGCCCCCAACCCCCAGACAAGCTGGGTATTGGAACGGGCCGGGGTATCAGCGCCCCGCTACCTGAGCGACATCCGCATCCGGGTACAGGACCTCATGACAAAAAACGTCAAGACAGTGGAAGGACAGGCACCACTGGCTGAAGCCATTGACCTGATGCAGAAAGAACGGATCCGGATCATCCCCGTCGTCCGTAAGGGAGACACCCTCCAGGGCATGATCACTTTCTTTTCCCTGACCGACCACCTGCTTCAGGTCACTTCCCCCGAATCCCACCTTCAGGCTGTGATTACACTGGACAACCTGATTCAGGTGCTAAAAGGGAAGGTCCTGGCAGGGAAACCGGATGCTGCCGCATGGAAAATGGACTTCATGGTGGCAGTCATGGGTTCCTTCTCCTTTTCCAAAGACCTTGAAGGCCGAAATCCGTCGAAAGTACTGCTCTTTACTGCCGACCGGAACGATATCATCCGCCTGGCCATTGAAGCCGGAACGCGAGCCATCGTCGTCACCGGTGGGAATCATCCCGGGGACGCGGCTATTTCCGCTGCGAAAGAAGCAGGTGTAGTGCTGATTGCTACGGATTTTTACATCACCCAGGCCCTGAATCTTGGAAAACTCTCAATTCCCGCAGCCCTGGCAGCAGAACGAGGGAACATCCAGATTCCGGGAACCATGCTGAGAAGCGAGGCAAAACGAAAACTCCTCGGTTCTCACCACCGGGGCATGGCAGTTGTGGATGAAGAGAACCGGGTCACCGGTATTGTTACCCGCAGTGACCTTTTGAAAAACATCCGCAAAAAGGTCATCCTTGTGGACCACAATGAGGCCGGGCAGTCGGTAACGGGGCTTCATGAGGCAGAAATCCTCGAGGTACTGGATCACCACCGGATCGGCAGTTTCTCCACCGAAACCCCCATTACCTACCTGTGCAGACCCACCGGCAGCACCTGTACAATTGTAGCCACCCTCTACCGGGACCACAGCGAGGTGCCGGACGGAAAAACAGCGCTGATTCTCCTCTCCGGCATCTTAAGCGATACCATTATCTTTCGTTCCCCCACCTGCACCGAAACAGATCGGGAAATGGCAGGCTGGCTGGCTGAAATTGCCGGTGTAAACCCCGAAGAATACGGCATGGAAATGTTCCGGGCATCCTCCGCAGTGGCGGGGCTTAATGACAGCGATTTGATTCAAACCGACATGAAGGAATTTTCGGAAGGGAAACAAAAATTCTCCGTGAGTCAGATCGAAGTTGTAGAATTTGATGAAATCCGTGAACGTTCCGCCGCACTGCTGAAAGAACTGGAACAAATACGGAAAGAAAACAGTTACTTGTTTTCCGCGCTTCTCGTAACAAATATTGTTACTGGAGACTCACTGATTCTGTTTTCCGGCGACAATACCGTCATTGCCGAAACCGGCTTCCCGGAAATCAGCAAGGGCATATACAGGGCAACCGGCATCATCTCCCGCAAAAAACAGCTCCTCCCCCTGCTCCTTGGAATCATAAAAGAGCGCAGAGCGTAG
>QMQE01000157.1 GCA_003650445.1 Acidobacteriota bacterium
CGAACTTTCCATGAATATGAAGAAGAACTCTCCGCCGGCCACCCCGAGCTGTTAGACCGGCAGGCAACTCTAAAACTGTCCCTTTTTCACGACCAGGGAGAATTGACCATCACCGACAGCGGAAAAGGGTTTGATTACCAGCGGGAGCTGGACCGAAACCATCCCCCGTCTCCGGAAAGAGAGATGGGACGGGGAATTTATATTCTGAAACAAACGGCAGACGAAATCCGTTTCGACGACAACGGCAAAACCCTGCATGTCAGGAAATACTGGAGGAAGACATGATTGAATGGAATGAAAACATTTCCGGTGAACAGGCCACATTAAACCTGGAAGGAAAAATAACCTTCGAAAATGCAGGTGAATTGCGCAACCGGGTGAAGGCAATCTTGTCAGAATTTCCACTGAAAACCCTGACTTTTGACCTGGCCGGGGTCCGCTTTGTGGATTCCAGTGGCCTTGGCCTGCTGGTTTCCATCAAGAACACCATGGTCAAGCGAAATGGTAGTTTTAAAATCGTCAATATTACGGAAACTGTTCGTAATATTATGAATCAGACCGGCCTGGACAAATACTTCGAGATCTAACCCGGTGGAAGGAAAGGGTCTCATCCTTATCGTAGACGATGAGGTGCGAATCACAGACATTCTGAATTTATACCTGAAGAAAGAAGGGTATCGAACCCTTACAGCCGGTGACGGTCTGCAAGCATTGTCAGCAATGGCTGAAACCACGCCGGATCTCATTATTTCCGACCTGATGATGCCGAACATGGATGGAATCGAGTTTTGTAAAGAAGTAAAAACAAGGCCGGAATTCAGCAATCCCTACTTCATCATGCTGACCGCAAAAGCCACAGTGGACAGCAAAGTGGAAGGACTTAAAATCGGGGCGGACGACTACATCACAAAACCATTTAATGTAAAAGAATTGGTTGCCCGTGTCAATTCCGCCATGCGGATCAAGGCTCTCCAGAACGAGATTGTGGAGAAAAATGTGGAACTGGAGCGCTACAAAGCCGCAATGGAAAACGAACTCCAACTCGCCGCACGATTCCAGGAATCTCTGATTCCACCAGATGGGGATATAAGTGCCGGTATCCGATTAACTTCCATCTATCAACCCACCATTCACATCGGGGGGGACATCTTTGACGTTCGTCACGCCGGGGATGGGAAAATTGTGTTTTTTGTAGCAGATGTGACTGGCCATGGAATTGTTGCGGCTGTTATTTCCGCCATGATTAAATTGTCCTTCATACAGGCCGCAGCGACGACATCCTCCCCCTCTGCCATAGCAGAAAAGGTTAATCACGACATTGTCAGCACAACTTCCGAAGAACATTTCGCTTCTGTTTTTCTCGGTTCACTGGATCCGGACGGGTCCAGCCTTTCATTTGTCCGGGGCGGCCACCCCGCACCATACCTCTGCCGCCAAAAGGGGGAGATTCTGCCATTGGCACCCAAAGGCTTTCTCCTTGGAATTGACCCGGACGCCCAATTTCCCGAGCAGACTGTCCCCCTCTTCCCAAGAGACCGGATTGTCATGTTCACCGACGGCATTTCAGAAGCAGAAGGCCCGAATGGCGAATTATTTGGAACCGGACGTATCCGTCAATACCTGGCAAAACCCGATGCTTCCCTTGCAGGCCTCCGGAAACTGGCCAATCAATGGGCAGGCGGCCAATATCAGGACGATTTCACACTGGTTCAACTGGAGATACTGGACAAAACCAAGTAGAAGACAAGGTTGAATAAAGACGAAGAAGTGATGGGTGACAAAAGATGTGTTCAGTGTTCTGTGTTCTGGCCGGAAGGGAAAGAGAAGGGAACTGGAATTTGCCAACTCCTTTCTTTCGCTCACTCGCACTTTCACTTGCACTATTCTGCCCCCTACTCCAACTCCTACTTCTTCTTCCGCCGCCCACGCCCACACTCACTCGCACTTGCACTATTCTTACCCCTACCCCTACTCACCCGAAGAGTGATGAGTGATGAGTGATGGGTGACAAAAGACAGAGAATGGCCATCTCCCTGATTTTTCTTACCCCTACTCCTACATCTACCCCTACCCCTACTCATCCTATGGCGATGAGTGACAAAAAGGCAGGGAAGAGCCAACTCCTTTCTTTCGCTCACTCGCACTTTCACTCGCACTATTCTGTCCCCAGATGGGCCGGGACTTGAACGTTAGTTTGCAGTGCGGGTTTACAAACCGTCAATTTTCCCCATAACATTCTGAATTTTGTACCCTTGTGTTAAATTCCCTTCTCCTCCCTGCGGTCAAGTGCGCGTGAAAGTGCAAGTGTATGAAAGAGGGAACATTGGCTGGTCCCCGCTCCTCTGAACCTTATTCCTGTCTTCTCTGAACTTTGTACCCTTGTGCCCTTGTGTTAAATTTTTCTTCCTCGAATTCCTTTGTATATTTGAACAAAAAAAACCCGGAACCTTTCAGTTCCGGGTTGTTGGCTAACTGCTTCTCTTATTTCTTCGATACGTCTTCCCATTCCACTTCGCGACCGGCATCTTTCTCAGCTTTGACCGGTTCGCCGCCATCCTGTGCGAATACCATGGAATGTTCGCCAATTGTTGCTACCTGGCCTGCCCTTACCGCTCTATGCTCACGCACTGACAATACGATGGAATCCGTTACCAGACATCCTGCAATTGTGAAAAGTACTAACAAAGCAACCATTTCGTGCCTCCTATCGGCTCTCGCCGTTTTATTTCAATGACCCTGGGCTTTCGCCCGACGCTCTTTTATAATGCAATGCCTGTGCCAACTTTTAATTTTCTTTTGTTTTCTATTAATTAGCATTTATTGCCCCAAGAACGGCGGATAAGTCTCCTGATGGATTTTTCCACATATTACATATTACAGCAATTTTCTCGCGTGTTTTCTATCTGTTATCCTATTTGTTGTATTTCTCCTCATGTGTTGTGATTTTCCACACTCTGCTTTTCTCAGGAAATCCATTGGTTTTAGCCAGCGGGATATGCTACAACCATAACATAAATAAATCGCCGCTCCCCTGAATCAAAGCAGCGGGGGTGTCTGAAAAGGGGGAACAATGAAACAGGCCGAACGCATTGAACGTGAATTGATTTCTGAGGAAACGCTTCGAGGGCGGATAAAGGAACTGGGCCGGGAGATCAGCAGAGATTTTGCCGGAGAAACAGTAATCCTGGTTGGGCTGTTGAAGGGCTCCGTTGTCTTCCTCGCCGACCTCGCCCGGGAGATTACAGTTCCCTGCCATATGGATTTCATGAGCGTCACTTCCTACGGGAATGATACCGAATCCTCCGGGGAAGTCCGTTTCCTCAAAGATCTTGATGAGGATATTAATGGGAAAAACGTTATCATTGTTGAAGATATCATTGACACCGGCTACACCCTCCGTGAGGTTGTGAAGGTATTGGGAGCCAGAAGCCCAAAGACAATCAAGATCTGCACATTGCTGAACAAGGTTTCCAGACGGCTGGTTGACATTCCGGTTCATTACAACGGATTTGATGTCCCTGATGAGTTTGTAATCGGATTTGGACTGGATTATGCCCAGAAATACCGTAACCTGAAATACATCGGTGTACTTAAAATCTCTGAAGAATAAAAAAGGCGGGAAATCCCGCCCTTCCTGTTATGCATTTTTTGGGATGTTAATGGCTGGGGGAAACCGTCCTCACCCTCCCTGAAAATGACCCGGTGCCAACGCCCCCGGATGACGAAGAAAAACCGGGACTGTAAACCGTTCTACTTGCATATGAACGCCCACCGACAGTATAGCCGGTTCCGGAACGGCCGGTACGACCCCCTCGCATCGCCCGGGTTTGCCTTCGGGCTATAATCTGTCTCGCCCTGACAATTCGGGAATGGCTGACGTCCAGTCGCCTTGCCTGGTGTTCGGTTCGAAGACTGCGATCCACCCGTGTCCGAATGCGGCCTGCAAAATCCGAAGTGACCCATCTGTGGGAATGAACAATATGATTGTCCACCAATCTTCTTCTGAAGCCTTCTCTCCCTGTGTCTCCGAGACCCGGATAGTGCACCACCGGTTTCGGCCGATGAACCCGCTGATAGTCACGGCCAAGACGGTAATTTCTGCCGGTTACATCTATGCCCTGATCATAATACGAACCACCAATCCATCCCCGCCAGTAATCATGCCAGATCCAGTAATCGGCCAATGTGCCGTCAATGAATCCATCGCATCTGTATGGATATTCGGCTCCAAATCCAGCCAGCGGGTCCCAATAATATTCCGCGTGCCATCCCAGAGGGACATTCCAGGCCCATCGCACGGAATTCCATCGATTGATTGAAAAGAATAGAGAAATTTCAAAATCATCCATGTATGTAGTATATGGGCTCCAAAGCCCTGTGGCACGAAGCAGCGTTGGATTAAAAAGGAGCCAGTTCCCGGACAACATGCCACTCATCCGGTAAATCGGATTGACGTTGGTAACTTTCTTCCAGTGTCGTTTCCCATCATTTCCGGTAAAGGCCGCATAAGGCGGCATCTTGTCCACATTCGAAAAGACATTGGCCCGCATCCGTGTTCTTTTCCAATTCTCATTCCGGTTGGCTACCCACACGGATAATTCAGGGTTGTCTTTCTTGTGAAACTTGATTCGACTGAACACGGTTGATTTCTTAACTGTTACGGGTTTTTCTCCTTTCAGTGTCGTTACATAAACCTTATCCTTCCCATAGGCATTTTTCATAACCAGGTACCGCCCTTTTGCCGGGAAATAGACTGAACCTGCCCCGGAAATCATCGTAAAAGGGAGCTTTGTCTCCACGATAAATGCACCTTTGCCGAGAAAGAGCCGGGTTGTATCCCCCTTGGGGTCTATGGACTCGAAATAAAAATTCGTAGCTTTGTCGAACCAGTAGATGTTCTTATTCAAGGCAACCAGCTCAAGACGGCTGTCACGGGTTTCAAATGTGGCACCGAGTAAAACCAGATAGTCCATAAGGGGAGTAAATGTCTTGCCACTGAACGTACACCTTGCGTTATCCCCCTGTGTAAAGCGGATTCGCCCGGCAGCATAAGCCTGAAGGTTTACTTCTTTTGCCTGCCCCGCGAGAAGCGGTAACGCCATCGACAGAAGTACCGCAAAAAATAAAATTTTTTTTCTCACTGTTGGCCTCCCATATTCTTTTCTCCCCTTATAATAATGCAATTCCCATGCCATTTTATTGTACAACAAAAAGGTCAATCCATGCGCCCCAACGCCACACTCTGCAATAATTTATTAATTCGCTCCACCATTTCGTTTGCGTCCGGTGCCTGATTATCCAACAAAAGCGCATTGTCCAGCAGCTGGTTTGCCATCAACTCCGCCAGCTCTCCTTTTTCCCCTGACACCACAGCATCCCGAACCGCTTTTACCAGGGGATTTTCCGGGTTCAGTTCCAGAATCCGTTTACCCGGCTGAAAATCCTGATTCATGGCTCGCATCATTTGTTCCATGGAGCTGCTCATCCCGTTTTTTGGAGAAACCACACAGTATGCGCTGTCCACCAGCCGGTCCGAATAGCGCACATCCGAAACACGCTCTTTCAATATTTGATTCATTTTGACCAGAAAAGCATCGTCTTCTTTCTTGTCTTCTGATTTCCCTTCTTCGTCCGAAATCGCATCTTCCCGGGTTATCAGGGTCAATTCTGCATCCTTATACTTGTGGAGATGGGTTACAACAAACTCATCCACCGGAGCAGGAAGCAGCAACACCGGAATCCCTTTCTTTCTGAAAAGCTCCAGGTGGGGACTGTTTTCCAGCAGTTTTTTATCACCACCGGTGAGGTAATAGATTTTCCCTTTTTCCGGAGTCTTTTCCAGATATTCATCAAAGGTCAACCGCTTTTCCTCCCCACTACAATAGAAGAGCATCAGCCCTGCGAGCTTATCCTTCTCCGGGTCTTCCCGGACAATCCCCTCCTTAAAATAAACACCAAATTCATCAAAAATCTTCTCAAAGGTATCTCTGTCTTTTTTCAGGACTTTCAAAAGATGTTTCACAAACCTGGAAACCAGCGTTTTTTGAATCTTCTGTATCACAGGATTGTTCTGAATCGTTTCCCTTGCCACATTGAGTTCCACGTCTTC
>QMQE01000158.1 GCA_003650445.1 Acidobacteriota bacterium
CTTTCAATTTCTTTTTCAGCTTGTCGGAATCGTATGTTCCATTTTTATTCTCCTCTAAAAGTTCTCTCAAACTTCTGTGAACTCGAGCGGATGAATACTGTCCGCTCGGGCTGTTGTGCCGCCACCAAATCACTCTCAGTACTTCCATACTCCCTTCCGGTCGGGCGGAAGAAACGTCATTGACGAACAGGGTCTGCAAAGCCTTTTTGACTTGCTCGGCATCGGTATCTGAAAAACCTGTTTTGCCGGCTAATTGCGTATTAATTGCACCATAGGTTACGTAAACTCCCTTGTCGACGCGGTGCTTCATTCCCATTGTATCTGAACCTTTTCTATCAGGTTCTTCCTTGTTAGTTTCAAGGTTGACGCTTTTGACGATCTGTAAACTATCAGGTGTAATCGGTTCGATACTGAATGCACTCTGAATAGTTACAGGGCCGCGAATCCCAACAGATACGGCGTCTGCATTTTCAACCGAATTCACATCAGTGTTCTTTCCTTTCTTTCCTCCTCCTTTTTTCTTGAAAGCAAAAACTTGACCAAACGCCCGTACGTCGAACCATTCTTTGGGTGCGTTACATCTTGTATCGGTAGATTTGATTTTCTTTTCTTTGGTGTCTTTTTCCCATTTTTCCAAAGCTGCTTTGAAGCGGTCGTTGAGCGAACGGAATTCATCTCCCGGGGTGCGGTTATCGTCCGATTGAACGAAAATGGATTCGCCCATGTCCTGTAGACGATTGCGAATTTTGCGTTTAAGGCAAACGTCTGAAATTTCACCATAACCATCATAAGTTTGACGGGGGCGGTTTCCGTTCAGTGGGTCTCCGTTTGGATTGGCCCGTCTCACGGAGATAATCACCGCGAAATCAATTTTGTTCTGGAGTGTTTTACTTTCCATCATTGTTACCCTCCTGTTCATTATGTTCGGTTAATTTTTCATTTTTACCAACATTCTTGACAAGATAATCGATGTAGGCACGTTCGTGGTAATAGCCAATCAGATACGAGCCGTTCAGCGGCTCATCTTTTTCATAGTCTGCAACCGAAACGAATTTGTTTTTGATCGCTTCAATTTCCTGAAAAGCAAAACCGCCTTTTACCGTTTGAATGTACGGATTGAGGCAACTGTGGATTGTCTGCCAGGTTCTGAACGGACGTTGGGCAAAGGTTTGCATATGCCGGATCGCCGCGGTGACAATGCGATTACTGTCCTTTTTATAAAGGGCGTATTCTTCCAGTTTGTCCGCCGCGCCAAGCAATCTTCCATACAGGTAATCACGATTGGTTCGATCTAATTCAATATTCAATTCACAGCCCTCCCTGTTTCGTTGTTGATAATCCTTGCGTACCAAAGCACATGTTGTTGCTAAAATCCTTTCAAAACCATTGCGGTCAAATTTGCCATTCCCTGTTATCCCTAACGGGTTGGAAGCCCGTCGAATTGCTGCCACCACATAATCCGTCGGCAGAAACGCTCCGTCAAAAATACAGCGGAGCAGCCGTTCCCTCGCCCCCTTTTTGATTTTGATATAGCTCTCATCTTTACTGCCGCGAGGTTTTCCGTAAACCGCTTCAATAATTCTATCCACGGACGGTGCGCCGATATACAGAACATATTTTTTATTCTTTTTATCCCATAATTTCAGGCTCCATTTGCAGCCGTCATGCCAGTCCGCTATTTTTTCAAGGTATTCGTTCCTGTCCAATTCACGGTAAAAAGTAATGGACAATCGTCCCGCCGTGGCCGCATCCAGCACAATTACTGCGGTTTTGGCATGTTGTGTCAGCGCCTTGCCATAGCCAAATCCCTCAAGAGTTTTTTTCAAAGTGTCGGCGTAGTCAATTCCGGTTTCGGCATGAAGGTCAATCTGCGCGTCATTCTCCGTTTCGGTTGAGGATTCCTGCAAAAACCTCCAGATACTTTCATCTTCAATCGGTGGTGGTAACAGCTTTTCCGTGAAACCAACCGTAAAGGATAATACCACTTGTTCACCGCAGTAATACCCCCGATTATTTATGAGATATCGCAAAAACTGATGTGCTTTCTGGCTGGATTCGTAACCGATGGAGACAGCTTCTAAAGAAGCGGTAAATTTTCCGCGGAACGTATAATTGGTTGTGTCATTATCTGAAACCAATTTTGAGTTCGCGGAAGCATTCGAAATCTTTTTTGGGTGAGATATCGCTCTTGATTGCTCAGCTCCCGTAATATAATCGAGCAGGCGGGCATCTTCTTTGGTTGATAAATAGTATTGATGCCAAGCTGTGAAAAAAGATTCATCTTCCCACACCTTCGTTTGCGGTTTTTTAGACATTTCTACCTGAAAAATAACAAATGTTTTATCTTTAGGTTTTATTGCCGCCAAATCTAAAGCAACAGTACGTTTTTCAATATACTGATAAATCGCTTTGATCTGATCGGTTGCAAATCCAGACTCAGCAAAGCTCTGGAGTTGTGCAAGATAGTCATCATATTTTTTCCCATCACCTTTAAGATAACCAAATTGGTCAAAAACTGGATGAGAAGCGACCCCGCTGGACCGTCCCAAACTTTTCTCTGTAACCGGAATTGTGATTATTTCAGTCTCTACTCCTTTTTTGCGATTCGCTTTTTCTATTATGCGGGAACGGATAAAATTTCCTTTTCCATCGATAATAATCACAACAATCTTATCACCATTATTAGAGATGGAAGTTGTCGAAAGCGGATACATTTTTTTCAACGCCTCGGTATTTTTATCGTAACTAACCACCAGGTTTTGCCACAATCCCATAGCTCAATCCCCCTCTTCATTCATCAAATCCACTACGCTGAGGTCATTGTCGACAAAAGAAAAATTCCGGTCATCTTCGAATTTTTTTGCCGTCATCTTGCGGATATAACGACGCAAGGAGAGATCACAATCCTTTGGCGCCGGAAACTCGATGATGCCGTCTTTCATCTTCGCTCTCCACAAACGGACAACCAGTTCATCTTTCCCCGTTTCATCGGGATAATCGTATCCGTGGAACTGCACACCAAAATCAATTTCACCATAATAATCGTAAAAACCTTCGTCTTTCTTAAAACTACAGGGTTCGACGTACCCCTGGCATTCCCTTGTGCCGAGAAAAATATCCCTCCGACCGCCTTTTTTTATGCTGCGTTTGGCGATGTTGTGATGCTTGTTTTCGTCGCGATCGTCTTCAAGGTTCTCGCGCTGATAGTTCCAGTCAAAATGAGCAAGAACCTGATATTCAACATCACGCAGGTAGGTGTAAAATGAAAGATCATTTCCGCCGCTCATTTTTATCGGTTTGATTCCTTTTGACTCGGTCTGAATCTTTTTCATTACCCGCACCGCATCGATATGCCAGATGATAGTTGGCTTCCAGTAAACACTTTCAAGAATTCCTTTAATTGCCTGGTAAGTCGGTATCTGGTAAGAAAATTTTTCGCCACCAACCCGGGTAACAGGATCAGAAAATAAAGCATATCGTCCCGTGATCTTGAATTCTACCGAATTTCGTTTCTTATTCATCGGTTCCACTCCCCTGATTTTACGCATTTAATAATGAAAACATTGCCTTACTCATCAACCCTTGCTCTTCAGCATCGTAGTAGTCAGGACTCAACAAATAAAACGTGTCATCTACGAGACTAACCGCCCGCTCGATTTTATCCAACTCCTTCAAAGATTTTGCATATACGGAGACTGTATACTTTTGCAATTGCTTCAGGATGCGCATTTTCTCCTTTGGGTGGTAACAAGCCAGAAACGCGTCAACAAGTTTCATAGCATCACCATAGGGAACAACGATGCCGACCTGGACACCGTCAATCACGGAAAACTCTTCCGCCGCCGTTCGGAAAGCACTGGGCAGCCCGACGTAATTCATATTGTTACGGTTTTTGTAGGCACTTGTTCCCAGCGGATTATTGCTGAGCAGGCTGAAGATTGTTTTTTTGTCACCGTTTATACTATAATCCATTTTATTTTTCTGTGCGTAAAAATAGTAATCATAAAATCGGGCTATTACTTCTTCGCTCATCAGGTTGATGCCTTGTTTTTCACGGAATACCCTTGCAGTGATCTCCTTGCCCTCCCTGATTTCCGGCAGACGTGAGAGCTTTTCGTTGTAAACATCGACAACCAGGACCGGCTGCGACATTGGGTTTTCTTTATTGCGGTTACAGCGCCCTGCCGCCTGAATAATGCTGTCCATACCTGCCGCTGCACGAATTACACAGTCAAACGATATATCTACACCTGCTTCAATCAGTTGTGTGCTGACACATAACGTTACTTTTTTTGTTTCAGTGTCCAAATTTTTCCGTAATCGATCAAGAATTTTCATACGGTGAGCAGGGCACAGGTCAGTCGTCAAAAACGCTTTTTCACATTCAATCGGTCGGCACTGTTCATACACTCCACGGGCATCGCCTTTGGTGTTCATAATGACGAGAGTGCTTTTCCCCTGTTCAATTTGCGTCTTGACCAACGCCGCAATTTGTTCGTGATCTATTGCCGACTGGGTTTTATCTTCAATTCGAACCCGTTCAAAGACTTTCAAGTTATCAGGCGCAATACTGACGATATCCGGCTTGTTAGATAATAGTACCGGACGTTCTGTCTTGTGAAGATGGGGCTGAGTAGCCGTACAGAGCAGAATGGTTGATTTGCTGAATGTCTGCAAAAAGTTAACCGCCTGATTGAACAGATGGACGCACTTGATCGGCAAAGCCTGGATTTCGTCAAAAATCAGGATCGCCTCCGACATGTTGTGAAACTTCCGGAGCTTTGACGCTTTATTGCTGTAAATTGTTTCTAGAAACTGGACCATCGTGGTTAGAATAATCGGGCTGTCCCAGCGGGAAGTTAACAGACGGTACTGCTCTTCTTCATCGTCCCCTTCCGGCGGTTCAATGTTGGAATGGTGTTCCAGAATCAACTCTCCGCCGTCATCCGGGAAGATTTCGTGCATCTTGGCAGCAGTTTGATCAAGAATTGACAAATAAGGAATAACATAAATGATGCGTTTAAGTTTGTGCTCCTTGGCGTGTTCCAAAGCAAACCGTAAGCTAGACAAGGTTTTCCCGCCACCGGTCGGAACAGACAAAGTATAAATCCCCTGTTGCCGCCGGCTGGCCTGTTGGCATTGTTCTGATATACTTTTGCGGACTTTATTAATGCCGACCTCATCAGAAAAAGAACCCAGATAGTTTTCTAATTGTTTAATCAAAGCCAACCAATCTGGTATTGTATGGTCAATTTCCAGATCTGCACTGTTGCATCTGTCCGCATCCACGACACAGGAATAGACCACTTTCGTCAGAAAATGCAGCATAAAATGAAGATTTAATTTTTTGTTTTGGCAGATTTGACAAAAACTTAGAACCTCCTTTTTTAACTTTTCTTCATTGATAATGGGACTAAATGCGTTTGTTGCTTCCACGTAATGGAGTTTCTCTTCACCTTTACTGGTCTTGACAGATAGCGTCCTTTCGCCATCGGTAATATTATCGAACAAGCCATTATGATGGGTCGCAATGACATTGCCAACGATATCCGCAATTAGATGGTCGCTGATTTTTTCCTCAGCAAACTTCGCCCCTTGTAAAGCGTGGATAACTTCACCTCGCGTTACGTTCTTGCCTTCCAAGCTGCGTCTCAGGTAATCCTGAAACGCATGTGTGTATTTGCCCAAATCGTGTAGCAGACCAGCCCAATAGCCTGTATTTCCACAACCAAAAACACCAGCGAATACTTTTGCCAGATCAGCCGTCGCTGTAAGATGGTCCGACAATTTCTGATTTTCACGAGCGTAAAAAGTCATACTGTCCTACTTTGATAAAACTCAATTTTCTGATGCTGATCAGCTTCAACAAATAAACCAGCATGATGACCGTATTGCCATAGAGAGCAAGGACATCATCAAAGGTCGTATCTTCCCGGAAGGCGTGATTGGGGGCACTGCCCGGCTTTTCAAAGGGTATCCAGTAGCCGCGCAGATGTAATAGCTGATATGGGAGAGGTAGCGAAAGGCCCGTTCCC
>QMQE01000159.1 GCA_003650445.1 Acidobacteriota bacterium
GGGGACTGGCAACGCCGCGGTGCCTGTCCCCCGCTTTGCGGCCAGCCAACTGAGTGCGCGTTATGCGTGGGCGGCAGAGTAAGAAGTAGGAGTAGTGGTAGGAGTAGCGGCGCGTTGCGCCGGATGTTAGATGATAGGTGTTAGGTGTTAGATGACAAGAAAATCAGAGAATTAACCATTCCCTGTCTTTTCTTCACTTAACCTTGTCTTCGCTTAACCTCAACCTTTTCCCTTCGGGTGAGTAGGGGGGCAGAATAGTGCGTGTGAAAGTGTGAGTGAGCGAAAGAAGGGAGTCAGGCCATTCCCTGTTTTGTTTCCGCTAATCACAAATTACAAGTTACGAATCACGGTCCGCAGAGTGGGCGGTGGAGAGTGCGTGTGAAAGTGTGAGTGAGCGAAAGAAGGGAGTCAGGCCATTCCCTGCTTTGTTTCCGCTAATCACAAATTACAAGTTACGAATCACGGTCCGCAGAGTGGGCGGTGGAGAGTGCGTGTGAAAGTGCGAGTGCGCAAAATCAGGGGGCAGGCCATTCCCTGTTTTGTTTCTGCTAATTACAAGTTACAAGTTACAAGTTACAAGTTACGGCCCCCAGAGTTGGCCATTCCCTGCCTTCTCCCCTCCGGACTCAACCTTGCCTTCTACTCAACCTCAGCCTTAACCTCAACCTTGCCTTCTACTTATCTAATTGATTCCGTTTAAAAAAGTGGGGGGAATCACCCCACTGGTTATAGCCGATTTCTTCGCCGATGCCGGTGATACGGTGGCTGAGGCAGGCGCGGCACAGCCCTGCGTTTTCGTCGAGGCAGGGTTTGTTGTCGTAGAGCTGGTAACTGGAGCGGTAACGGGTGTGGGTTATGTTGGGCATGATGATGTTTGCGCCTGCCTGCAGGCCCAGTTCCCGGCCTTTGGGATCCAGTGCCTGCAGTGCGGTGGTCGCAGCGATGTTGACGTCCTCCAGTGCGATTCTCGTTGCGGCAATCATATTGAGGCCCAGGCGAAGCTGGCGCGCCGGGTCAAAATCTGATGCGTTTACGGCCAGAGGGGTGTCGTGGTGGATGATGTAGGGACCCATGCCGATCATGTCCGCATCGATCTTTTTGAAAAACAGGATATCATCAGCAAGGTCTTCTATGGTTTGCCCCGGCAGTCCGACCATTACACCGGTTCCTACCTGATAGCCGATGTCCCGGAGTTCTCTGATGCACGAAAGACGGCGATCAAAGTCATGGTCTTCAGGGTGAAGGGAGGAATAGAGGCCACGGTTGGATGTTTCAATTCGAATCAGATAGCGGTGGGCGCCGGATTCAAACCATCGTTGATACGTCTCAGAACTCTGTTCACCCAGGGATAGTGTGATGCCCAATCCGCCGTCTGACATCGTCTTAATATCGCGGACGATGGTTTCAACAAAATCCACAAATTCCGGGTCATTCCGCTCTCCCGCCTGGAGTACGATGGAACCGTAGTTGTAGTCATGGGCGAGTTTCGCACATTCCAGGATTTCGTCCGCACTCATTGAAAAGCGTTTAGTTGTGGTGTTTTCCCTTCTTATTCCGCAATAGTAGCAGTTTTTCGTGCAAATATTACTGAATTCGATAATACCGCGAAAATAAACCAGCTTTCCCACTTGTTCCAACTTGATCCGGTAGGCCTGCTGGTACAGTTCGCGGCGTGCATCTGTACCTTCTGCGGCAAGCATCTGGATTAAATTCTGTCGAGACGGTGCGCTTGTTCCCATTTTTCTCCTCCGTTTCCTCTGACAGCCAGAGCTTACACAAAAAGATAAGAAACTCAATGAAAGAATTGAGGCGAAAAGACAAGGCCGGACAAGGTTGAGATTGAGGTCAGGCCCGGAAAGGGGAATATGGCCTGTTTTTTTGTCCCTCGCGCACGCGCACTTTCACTTGCACTGGCACTAAAAAACCCGCCGGATGGCGGGTTTAGTTCGTCAATGTGGGAAAAAGCTCAGTTCTGTGGTGCGTCGCTTTCCGGGGCAGCTGCGTTTGTTGCGGCATCCGGATTGTCACCCTGTGGTGCAGCCTGCGCAGTTTCTGCCTGGTCTCTGACAGCCATCAGGTTCTGATAGTCTTTTTCATTAAGGAAATTGCCGTCTTTCAGGTAGTATTTCGGGTATTTGAGGGCAAATTTACCCCGAGCTGCGTGTCCGATAAAAAGATAGGTATCGGATTTTGAAGATCCCTCATACTTTTGCCCGAACTTGTCCTTCATGGGGATTTTATCGATGTAGCCTTCCTTAATCAGAATATTGGTCGGCGTGGCAATCTCATCCCAGCTTGCAAATTCCGGGTAATAGCCCCGGTCAAGGTTAAACTGGTCAAATGCTTCCGCAACCCGTTTCAACTGCATACGGGATGTTTCCCATCTGGCTTTATTCATGGAATTCAAATATTTCGGAACCGCTACGGACGCAATCAAACCGATGATTGCCAAAACAATCAAAAGTTCTAAAAGCGAGAAACCCTTATTCTTCATTAGAATCACCTCATCCCAAAAAGTTTACTACTGCCATAGAGAATCGTATAACAAACGAGGCCGGTTTTCAACCGAATTGTTTCTTCATCGTTGATCTTGGCTAATATAGCCGTTTTTTACCCCGATAAAGGAAATGTTTCGAAGGGGGGTGCCGTCCTTTCTGTGGGAGTGTAGTTGCATCGGGCCTGAGTGGGTGCATTCATCTGACAGGAAGATGTTTTCAGGCAGAAAACCGGTGGTAAGGAGGGTGTGGTGGGCCAGTGCGGGCAGGTTCAGGTGAAAAGAGCCGTCTGATTTTCGACTGAGTTCAGGGGGCTGAAAAAATTCGGCGGTTTCCGGTCCGATTTCATAGCAATCCCCGCAGATAGCGGGTCCGATGATGGCGTGTAGTGCTTCGGGGTTTTCCGGAACAGATGAAAAAAAATGAGTAAAAATATTTTCCCGAAACCCACGCCAACCGGCATGGATAAAACCAATAAATCCGTTGCCGTACACCAGCACGGGCACACAGTCGGCTGTGAAGACCCCGAGCAGTGTGCCGGTTTCCCGGCAGACAGCGGCATCCCCGTCTTGCCCGATGCGACTGTTTTCACAATGAAGAACGATCCCGGAATGAATCTGGTTGACAAAAAATATGCGGTCAAATCCCAGCATTCGGGCCAGCGATTTCAATTCTCCTTCCCTGTCCACAGTGGCAGCAGGTATGGTTCCTGCAACAATGTCCGGTGGGGTGGGGTAGCTGATTTCCGTCACAAAGCCTCCTTTTCTGAAATAGATTATACAGGAAGGGAGGTGGAGATGTGTTCGGTGTTCTGCGTTCGGTAAGAAACGGATGGACGCTTGCCTTTGGATTGAGTGTGGGCGCTGGGGCAATGGGCATAAAAATCTGTGAGTTGGCTACGTTGTGTTTTTTTGTTTTTCCCTTTCCGGTTAGAAAACAGAACACGGAAAACAGGACACTTCTGATTTTTTTTCTGGTTTTTTTTCTGGTTTACGAAAAGGGGCGGTTGTGTTATCGTATTGCCGTTCGGTTGTTTGGCTTTTCCTTGAGCGGAGAGATGACCGAGTGGCCGAAGGTGCACGACTGGAAATCGTGTGTACCGCAAGGTACCGTGGGTTCGACTCCCACTCTCTCCGCCATTTCTTGTTTTTAAGGCTTTGTATGGAGGCCTGGTCCTGTGCAATGGCGGTTTCCGAACCGTGTCAGGCCCTGACGGGAGCAGCACTAAGGGGATTGGCTATGTGCCGCAGTCAACCAGGCTTCCATAGAAAATCTAAAAAAAAGAGAATGTGAAATGAGTTATGACGTAATTGCCCGGAAATGGCGGCCACAGACCTTCGGAGATGTTATCGGACAGACACCGGTAATTCGTACACTGACCAATTCCATCAAGGCTAACCGGATTCACCACTCCTTTATTTTTGCCGGGCTCAGGGGTACGGGGAAGACTTCGACTGCGAGGATTCTGGCAAAGGCACTGAATTGCAAGGAAGGCCCAACCGCAACGCCATGTCTCAAGTGTGTTGCCTGCGATGAGATTACCCGTGGTGTGGATATTGATGTGTTTGAAATTGACGCGGCTTCCAACAAGGGAGTGGACGATATCCGTGACCTGAAGGAGATTGTCAAGTTTCCCCCGACAAGGGATCGCTACAAAATCTTTATCATTGATGAAGCCCACATGCTCTCTTCTCATGCGTTCAATGCGTTATTGAAGACGATTGAGGAGCCACCTTCGTATGTTGTATTTATACTTGCGACAACCGAGGTTCACAAGATTCCCACCACGATCCGTTCCCGCTGCCAGTTGTTTGAGTTTCGTCACATTCCGAACCGGGAGATCGAAGAACAGTTGAAGAAAATTGCTGATGTCGACAAGGTTGTGGTGGAAGACGGGGCCTTTTCCCTGCTTGTGGATGCAGCGGAAGGAAGTATGCGGGATGCCGAGAGTCTGCTGGACCAGGTTATTTCTTTTTCCGGAGATAAGGTAAAGGAAGACGATGTTTCTGCTGTTCTGGGTATTGCCGGGCGTCGGGCCCATGTTCAGCTGCTTTCTGCCATCGCCGACGGTGATGGTGGTGCGGTGATTACGATTCTGGATGAACTGGAGGACAAGAATACCGATTTTTTGAAATTCATGGTTCGCTTTGGAAGTTTTCTTCAGGAAGCCCTCCACGCTGTTATGCGGAAAGACCCTGATTTTTTTCCGGAAGATTTTGATTCGTCCCGTCTCTCCACTGAAGATTTGCTTTTGTACCTGAATATCCTGGTTCAAAACGAGGCGTCGGCGAAGTTTGCGTTTAATGCCCGTGTGGCGGTGGAGTTGATTGCGTTGAAAATGGTTTTTTCTACCCATGTCGTTCCCATCGCGGAGCTTCTGAGCAAAAAAAAAAGCCTGAAAACTGATTCGGCACCTATAAGTACCTCTGAAAGTCCTGCAAAGAAGGAAACAAAGAAACAAGAGTTGGCTAAGGCTGCTGATTCTGACAAATCGAAAAAACAGAAACTTTTCCCCCGTGAGGTCTTTGACCACGCTTGTGAGTCCTTCAGCCACCTGCGTCCCTTTCTTGCGTCTGCGGCGTTTACCGCTTCCAATTCTTCGGTATCCATCGCTTTTCATCAGCAGATTCCCCGGCTGATACGGGAGGAAATTGAGGGAGAGTTTCGGGACCGCCTGGGTCGGGACCTGGCTAGAAATGCAGGGCACACGGTTGATGTTTCTTTTTCATATTCTATTGAGAAAAAAGAGGCGTCGAGACAGGATAAGTTGAAAGACCACCCGCTGGTGAAGCAGGTATTGGAAACTTTCGGCGGGGAAGTGGAAGCAATTACTGAAAAGGAGAATATCTAAAATGGTGGACATGAATTTTTTGATGAAGCAGGCAAAGAAAATGCAGGAAAAGCTGCAGGCACAGCTGGAAGACACACGGATCACTGCCACTTCCGGTGGAGGCGTGGTTTCAGTAACTGTGAATGGCCACAAGGAAGTGATTACCATCAAGATAGCAGATGATTCGGTGATGGATGACCGGGAGATGCTGGAAGACCTGTTGATGGCAGCACTGGGAGAGGCCTACCGGAAGGTGGAAGAGGAACTGGGAAAGACTCTGAAAGGCATTCCCGGCGGCGGCATGCTGCCGGGCCTGATGTGAAGGAGCTTTGAACCGTCTGGAGTGTTACCGATAACGACCGGGAGGCGGTGTTTATGAAGGGATATCCGGGGCCGATTCAGCGAGTTGTTGACAATTTGAGAAAACTGCCGGGGATTGGTGCAAAGAGTGCCGAACGCCTGGCATTTGCCCTGTTGAAGCGCCGTCGGGATGACGCTGTCCGTCTTTCTGATGCCATTCGGGAGATGGTGGACAGAATCGGCTTCTGCGAACAGTGCCGGAATTATGCTGAGGGAAAGCGCTGCGAAATCTGTGCGGACACCAGTCGGAACCGGCACCTGTTCTGCGTGGTGGAACAGCCGGAAGA
>QMQE01000160.1 GCA_003650445.1 Acidobacteriota bacterium
AATCCTTGACGAAAACTATAGAAACCGCTTTGATCTGATGAACCCGTGGGTCAAGCAGTCTGTTGGCAAAAAACGGATGAAGCCAGGGAAGATAACTCACAAAAACCAGAACACCGGAGATAACGAAATAAGCAAATGCCTTCAAATGGCGCTGCTTATCCTGGATCAGTAGTCCGGTTATAAGAACAGCTTGAGACACGAGGATAAACATTCCAAAATAATGGGTATAGGCAAGTGCTGAAGATACAATAGCATAGACAACCGCACGAAAAAAGCCAGGCTTTCGAAGCAGAAGAACACCCATCCACCAGCTTAAAACTGTCAGCAAAAATAACAGTGAATAGGAACGAACCTCCTGGGAATAGTAGACATGAAAGAATAGGGGGGATGTAATGGCCAGGGCCATAAGTCCGGCCTTCCGGTTCCAGAGCGTTGTTCCCAGTAGGAAAATAGCCACGAGTCCCAATATGCCGAAAATTGCGGAGAGTGCTCTTCCTGTCAATTCATTGTAGCCGCATGTGCGATAGGCCTGCCACAATAGGAGCTGATATAACGGCGGATGCACGTCCCGAGCGCATCCGCGTATGATTGTTCTGGCTGTGTGCTCAGGTTGCGAAAGGGAAGCGCTGTACAATTCGTCCAGCCAATAACTTCGATTTGTCAGCCCATGAAACCGGAGGCCGATACCAATCAGAAGCAACAAGACGAATGTGGCCACAACTATCCGCTGGCTCCATCTTTTCTCACCTGTTTTGCAGCTGTCCCGGATATCAGACGGTTGCATCGTTTTACTTCCGGAATGGCTGATAGACCGGATCGGTGGCGAGGGTGAGCATGGGGCGGTCGTGGGGGGTGTCACCATAGGCGTAGATTTGTTTTTTGTCGGGTAACTCACTTCATTCCTCCCTGTTCATCGGTACAACAAGGCCCAGAAGGCCACGATCCAGCCCAGCACAGTGAGTTGAATAAACCGGTCATGGAAAAGGATTTCTACAGGAGAACCGGTGTCTCCATCCACAAAGGCCCGCTGCATGTAGCGTAGGAGGCCCAGAATTACAAAAACTACAGTGAGATAGAGATAGTTGCTATGGAAATGGCGGGCAATCTCCGGTGAAACTGTGTACATGATATAGGACACCGTGAGTACCGCCGCCATGGCTGTCATCCCGTGGTTGACAAACTCCAGGTTGTAGCCGTCGATGGATTTCCGGGTGCCGGATACGCCATTTTCCCGTAAAATCAGGTCATCCCGCCGTTTTGCCAGCCCGATGAACAGCGCCATCACGAAGGTAATGAGCATGATCCACATGGAAAGCGGAATGGCTGTTGCCGCGGACCCCACCTCGAGACGCAGCAGAAACCCCAGCGCGATGATAAAGACATCCAATATTGCCACATGTTTCAGGCCCGTTGAGTAAACGATATTCAAAAAGAGATAGAGGCAAATCCAGCCTGTCGCGAGGCGAGGCAGAAAAAAGGAAAGCCCCAGTGATGCGGCAGCAAGGAGAACCATGACGCACACAGCTTTTCCTTTCGACACATGTCCGGCAGCTATGGGCCGCTTTCGCTTCAGCGGATGGCTGCGGTCGGATGTCACATCGTTCAGGTCGTTGAATATATAAACGGAACTGGCGGCCAGACAAAATACCACAAACGCAATCACTGACTGCATCAGCAATGCCCTGTCTGTCAGTTTCAGCCCGAAAAACAGTGGCGCCAGCACCAGCAGATTCTTGACCCAGTGTCGGGGCCGGGTAAGCCGAATAAAGTCTTTCAACAACGATGGAGCATCCTGTATTGTATTCATAACGATAAGAATTCTATCACAAACTTGATGGGAAAGGGAGTGATGGGTAATGAGTGACTTGACAGGGATAGAAAAAAAAGGGAATTGCCCTTTCCTTCTTCTGCTCCGGCCCTTGCCCCAACACGCTCAACATCTACTCTCTTTTCCCTTCTCATCCACACTCGCACTAGCACTTACACTTCTCTTTGCCCGTCAGGCAAAGAGAAAAACATCGGTTTTGCGCCGGTATGGAAGATGAGAATCATCAGTAGCCCGATTGGAAGGTAGGAAAGCCACAGGGGAATTGCGCCCAGTTTCTCATAAACGATTCCACCGATAGCAGGGCCCAGCACCAGGGCAATGGAAAACGAAAGAGAGTAGAAGCCCATATAGCGGCCCCGGCGGTTTTCCCCCGCGCGAAGTGCCACCATGGCGGAGAACTGAGGGAAGGAGAGAATTTCTCCTGCTGTCCACAATACCACCGTGAGTGCCGCAAAGACTCCTGAGTTTCCAAAGGGCAGGAGAGAAAAGCCCAGGACAAAGAGCAGGATGCCGATGGTGACCATGCGAAGAGGCGGCACGTGGCGAAAGTGGGTGATCAGCGGCAGTTCCACCGTGGCACAGATGACGGCATTGAGGGCAAAGAGCAGTCCGAAGCCAGTTTCATGGAGCCCATACACCGAATCAATGAACAGCGGGAAGGTGCTGATAAGCTGCATGAACAGCATACCGTATACCAGCGTGACGGACAGGAAGAGGAGAAAGGGAAGGTCTTTCAGGGCCGATCTTGTGTCCGGAACAGTGCCGGTTTTCCGGGGCGTCCCGGTGGCAGGTTGATGGTAAAACAAGAAAAGAACCAGGGCCGCTGCCAGACAGGTCAATCCGTCCACCCAGAAGAGGAAACGATAGCCCGCCAATACCAGTACGCCACCCACAGCCGGGCCGATAGTGGCACCGATGTTAACGGCCAGCCGGTTCAGTGAATATCCCCTTGCCAGCTGATCTGGGGGGCAGGTGTCTGCCACCGCAGCGGCATTGGCAGGGCGAAACCCCTCCGCCACCAGCCCGATGGTTGCCATCATGAGCTGAATTGCGAGGAGTGAATGGAGATGGCCCAGTGCCATGAATCCCAGCCCGTTGAGGATCAGGCTCATCATCTGGATTTTCTTGTGCCCCAGCCGGTCGGCTAGCCATCCCCCGAGAACGGTGCCACCCATACCGCCGATGCCGTACAGGCTGATGGCCAGGGCAGCTTCCGCAGGGGATACGCCAATTTCATGAACCAGATACAATACCATGAATACCAGGACCATGGAACCGCTGCGGTTGATGAGCACCACCAGCGCCAGCATCCAGGACGCCCCCGGAAGCCCTTTGAATGATTGAATGTAACGATTCCACATTTTTCGGATCGGCATCTGTTTCCCCTCTCTGTTACCCGCAGGCGAAACCGGCAAAGGATTGCTTTCCCGTTATCGGCTTAACGCGATCCCACTTCCCCGTGGATCCGCGACCGCTTCCACTTTGCCATTGGAGGATTGGAAGATGATAACCGCATTCCCCAGGCCTCTTGCTTTATGTGGATTCTGGCCCAGTTCCTTCAACTTTTCGACCAGCTTCTGATTTTTCCACAACTCAGGCTCCAGCCTGATCTCATCCGGCAGCCACTGGTGGTGAAAACGGGGTGCATTCATTGCCTGCGTCGTGTCCATGGAAAAAAGTGACAAATTCAGGTAGGTTTGCAGAACCGTTGTGATAATGGTACTACCGCCGGGGCTTCCAAGCGCCATCCGGAATCGCCCGTTTCTGAGGACTATGGTGGGCGTCATAGAGGACAGCATCCGCTTCCCCGGCTCAATGGCGTTGGAAATGCCCCCCACCAGGCCGTAGAGATTGGGACTTCCCGGTTTGGCAGAAAAATCATCCATTTCATTGTTCAGCAAAATGCCCGTGTTTTTCAATAGAATGCCATTCCCAAATGAACCGTTCAGGGTGTAGGTAATGGAAACACAGTTTCCATTTGCATCCATCACAGCATAGCTCGTGGTCTGGGGAGATTCTTTCAGCATCAACCCGCTCTTGCCCACTGGTCCCAATCCCGACAACACCTGACTGGAAGGTGTGGCGTGGTCCAGATGGATCTCTCTTGCCCGTTTTTTCAGATAGGCCGGGGCCAGCAGCCGCTGCCAATAGACAGGGAAACAATCCGGCCCGCCAAGGTAGGTGTTCCGGTCCGCGTATGCTCTCTTTTCCATTTCTGCCAGCAGATGGATGGTTTCAGCATTGTCTGGTTTCAACTTGTGATAGTTGAAGTTGCCCAGCATCCCCAGAATTTCCCCGATAACAATGCCGCCGGATGAGGGAAGGGGCATCAGATAGAGGTCATCTCCGTTGAAGGCCACGTGAACTGGTGTCCGCCAGACAGCCCGGTAGTTTTCAAGGTCTGAAAGGGTAATGATTCCACCTTTCTTTTTTAATTCTTTGACAAAATCACGGGCAGTTTGTCCCCGGTAGAATTCCCGATCCCCATGGGACGCAATTCGATTCAGTGTTTTAGAAAGTGCGAGCTGATGCCAGATGGCGTTTGGAGCCAGGGCATTTCCATACGGGCAAAACACCCTGCGGCTGTCTGCATCGGCGGATAGTTTTTTCAAATGGCGTAAAATGGCCCGGTGTTGGTACAAAGAAATTCGGTGCCCCCTTTTTGCCAGTTTTATCGCCGGTTCCAGGAGTTTTGCCCAGGGAAGGTGCCCATAACAGCGCCACAACTCCCTCATGCCCCGTACAGTACCGGGGACGCCGGCAGACCGGGCGCTCAGCGTGGAAGCACCGGGAATTACCTGTCCTTTCTTGTCCAGATACATATCCTTCCCTGCGGCCCACGGTGCTGTTTCCCGGAAATCCAGCGCCACCGGCTCATTCCCCGGCCGGTACACCATAGCAAATCCGCCACCACCGATGTTTCCCGCCTGCGGGTAAGTGACGGCAAGGGCAAAGCCAATGGCCACCGCAGCATCCACGGCGTTGCCTCCCTGCTCCAGAATCTGCATTCCCAACCTTGCCGCAATGGGCTCCGGTGCAACCACCGCGTTTTGTCCATAAAGTGGAAAACATACTAACCATATCCCCAGAATCGCCAATCCAAGTCGTTTCATCTTTTCCCTCCGTTTTCCGCCATTGTAGCACGGTTGGAATAATCGATAGAAAAAGAAAATGAAGAGAAGAATCAGGATATTAGTTCTATAGTTCTATTTTATATTCATGCAAAGAGCCAGGCTCAACTGCCTGGAGGTGGCGTCCGTCTGCATGCTGTTGATAGTTTTTCTACCTGTTCAGTTTTTCCATGAACGCCATTTCCGTTTGCAAGAGTCTTTTGATGTATGGTTCATCCCGATAGACTGTCTGTAAAATGCAGTCATATCCTGGCCAGTAACACCAGTAATCAACGGCTTCTAACCCGGTAATCATAAGCTGATGCTGCAATTGCCCGTAGTAATACGATGGCACCTTGCCTCTGTTGGCTTGCCAGTAGGCCGATTTACCACATTTAATTTCAACAATATGGTCATAGTTATCCGTTATACCGTCCATGCTGGCAATCAACCAGGGATATTCTTTGGATTGAAGGCACAACGGCTTAACAACAATGCCGGTTTCTTCAATATATAGAGCCCTTGCTTTGGGCTCCAACAATGTACCCATCCTCATCTTTTCATTTGGCTTGATATTGATCCTGTTCCGCTTCTGGTGAAGCAGCTCGGAGGGTAACTGGAACCGATTGTCCCCCATTACTGTTGATGCGTCTGACGCGCCAATTCCTGAATGTCGCCACTCAAGCCACTCTTCTGTTCCCTGCTCTAACTCAAGCACATGAAACAACCGGGGATGTGTATCATTCATTTCTTTTCTCCATGAAATTTTCTGTCAAAGTTCCGGGACGGCAAATATGTATCATTATTTGCCCATCCCCTGGTTTCCCTAGTTTTTGCCACCTCTTCTATCCTGTCAAGCGTCTCAGCGAATAAATCCCCGGCCCCGCACCGGTCGCATACGCACCCCGGCTCTTCTTTCGGATAATCGTACCGCCGAAGGTGCCGTAGGCCTCCCGGATAAAGCCCCTGGAGCCAATCACCAGCCCATCGGAAAAATGACGGATCCGGTAACG
>QMQE01000161.1 GCA_003650445.1 Acidobacteriota bacterium
AAGGGCACAACGTTCAGAAAAGATAGAACTAAGGTTCAGAAGCGGGGAATGGCCAATCCCCTTCTTTCGCGCACTCGCACTTTCACTTGCACTCGACCGCAGGGAGGAGCGGAAGGGGAGGGGAATTCAACACAAAGGCACAAGGGCACAAAGGATACAAAGTTCAGAAAAGATTCCCTGCTTTGTTTCCGCTAATCACAAATTACAAGTTACGAATCACTCTCTTTCAGTCAGAACACTTCCCCTTCTACTTCTGTTCTTCCTTCGCCCGGGGATGAAATTTGAAATAGACTTGCTTCAGCCTTTCCATGCTGATGTGGGTATAGATTTCCGTAGTGGTGATGGAAGAATGGCCCAGCATCATCTGGACTGCCCGAAGATCCGCCCCATGTTCCAGAAGGTGGGTGGCGAAGGTGTGACGCAGGGTGTGTGGAGAGAGCTTGTCGGCGATACCGATTTCCCTGCCGTAAGCTTTCAGGATTTTCCAGAATCCCTGGCGGGTCAGGGCGTTTCCAAACCGGTTGAGAAAGAGTACATAGCTTTCCTTCCCGTTCAGTGTGCTGATCCGGCCGTTATTCAGATAGTGTTCCACCCAGTCCCTTGCGGTGTCAGTGAATGGTACCAGGCGTTCCTTTGCCCCTTTCCCAAAGGTGATGAGGAAGCATTCCGCCATGTTCAGGTCGTTGATTTTCAGGTTGATGAGTTCCGATACCCGAAGGCCGGTGGCATAGAGAAGCTCAATCATAGCCTTGTCCCGCTGTCCGAATGGCGTCTCCACATCCGGCAATGACAATAATGTTTCCACTTCTGCATCGGTGAGGTATTTGGGCAACAAACGAAAAGCCCGGGGCGTTTCCAGTACGTCTGTCGGGTTTTCCGGAATCATCCCCTCTTCCGTCATGAACTTGTACATGTGGCGGAGGCTGGAGCAAAAACGCATGATAGACCGGGGAGAATATCCGGCATTGAAAAGGAAAGCCACATAACGGGTAACTGTTTCTTCGCCGACAGCCCTTAATTTCACTTTTTCCAATTCCAGGAACTTTCGGAACAGTACAATGTCGTTTCGGTACGCCTCAATGGTATTGCCGGATAATCCCTTCTCCACAATCAGATAGTTGATGAATGAATGGACAGCTGAGTCACTCATTGTGGGGCCAAGGTTGAGGTTGAGTCCGGAAAAGGTTGAGTGAAGAAAAGATTGGGACCAAGGTTAAGGTTGAGTGAAAGGCAAGGTTGAGTAAAGAAAAGACAGGGAACAGCGGATTTGCCGTTCCCTGTTTATGTCTGGAGCTTATTCCTTCGTACACTCGCACGTTCATATTCACATTCACTTCTTCATCTTTCTCCTACTCCTACCCCCAACTCCTACTCATTTACGAGAGTAAATCAAGGGCAAGAAGGCAGGTCAGCTCGGCAAAGTCTACCAGCTGCTTGATTTCCACGTATTCATTTGCCACATGGTAGGCCTCGTCGTCGCCGGGGCTCCAGCCCACAGCGAGAATACCAGCCAGGTTCATGGTTTTGGCGTAGGTACCGCCCCCCATGCCGAATGGTTCGGGTTCAAACCCAAGCACTTCTTTCGCGTTTTTCTGAATCGCATGAACCAGCTCATTGTCTGGATCCACCCCATGGGCGTCATTCCAGGACATGCAGTTGATTTCAAACTTTCCGCCGACAACCCGGTCCGCGCAGCCCTGAAGTTCCGTTGTTACATTCTCTTTTGTCATTCCCGGTACGGTTCGGATATCCAGATAAATGTAACACGTTCCCGGCACAATATTGGGTGCCGCACCCCCGTGAATTTCTCCGAGGTTCAACGACGGGTCGCCGAGAACCGGATGCACCTCGTAATCAAACTTCAACCGCTCGATTTCATTGACCAGTTTTGCCATCATGTACACCGCGTTGATTCCCCGCTCCGGTGTGGAACCATGGGCCTGCTTCCCGAAGGCGGTGATTTTGAACACGGTCCGGCCCTTTTCCGCGATATCAATTCGTTTCATATTTTCCCCGATGTCGGGAATGACAGAGAAGGTCGGGTTCACCAGCTTTTCGTCCACGAGGTAACCGATACCGTAATCAATCCCGTCCGGGTCTTCCGCTTCTTCGTCTGCCAGTGCCGCAATCTGTAGCTGGCCCGCCAGCTCATCCCCGATACCGGTTGCCTTCATTGCCAATGCGGCGGCGAGAATAGATGCCAACGGCCCCTTGTTGTCCAGTGTACCTCTGCCGTAGAGGAACCCGTCTTTCTCTACTACCTCGTAGGGGTCAGTATCCCAGCCCTCACCGGCAGGAACCACATCCATATGGGCGGGCATCATCAGGCGTTTACCGTTCGTATTTTTCCCCAGTGTGCCGATAACATTGGGACGGCCTTCCATCCTGGCGTATTCGTTGTACGGGATTCCGGCTTCATCCAGTACCCGTTTCACAATCTTGGCCACCCGGTATTCTTCTCCCCGGATTTTCAGAAAAGGGAATTCCGGCAGCTTTTCCGATACCACATTTACGGTTTTTTCCGCGCACATCTCCCGGGTTAAGTCCACAATGGTTTTTCTGATCTCATCCCGGTGGTCCTTGAAATATTGGCGAATGGTTTCTCTTGCAGTCATTTCTGTCTCCTTTACACCGCTTTTTTCATGTCCCAAGTGTATCAGAAAAATTGTTCTGTGACATTCATTGCATTAACAAAAGAAGGGAAGAAAGTGGGTGCCAGGTGCGAGTGAAAGTGCAAGTGCGCGAAAGAAGGGAATTGGCCATTCCCTTTTTTTTCTTTGCTCAACCTTGTCTTCTGCTCAACCTCGACCTTGTCTTTTAAATCTGTGGTAGAATGAAACCATAAATAGAGAGGAGAATTCTTATGAACCAACAAGTTTTTGATATTTCTGACATCAAGATTCCGAAAGAAAAAATCAAGCCTTACCTGAACCTTTTATGGCTTGTACCTTTAGTAATGCTGGTTTTGGGGAGCTGGTACACGATCCAACCGGATGAGGTG
Source organism: Acidobacteriota bacterium (assembly GCA_003650445.1). Lineage (GTDB taxonomy): Bacteria > Acidobacteriota > Holophagae > Thermotomaculales > Thermotomaculaceae > UM-FILTER-49-7. Next base: position 3,002 of record QMQE01000161.1, read on the forward strand.
GGCGTCATTCAACGCTTCGGCAAACTGAGCAGGACGGAAACGCCCGGGCTCCATTTCAAGATTCCCCTTATTGAAAAAGTGACGAAGGTTGCGGTCAAGCGTCAGCAGAAAATGGAATTTGGATTCCGCACACTGCAATCCGGTATCCAGTCCCAGTATTCCACCCGGAACTTCTATGGTGAATCCATGATGCTGACAGGGGACCTCGGCATTGGCGAAATTGAGTGGATTGTCCAGTATAAAATTCAGGACCCGGTAAAATACCTGTTCCGGGTGCGGGATATTCAAGGAACATTTCGAAACATCTGCGAAGCGTCAATGCGGGAAGTGGTGGGAGACCGCTCCATCAACGAAGTTTTGACAACGGGCCGGGAAGAGATTGCCATGGCGGCTCTCAATATGATCCGGGAGCTTTCCAAGCAGTACGATACGGGCCTGGCTGTGAATCTGGTTGTACTTCAGGATGTCAACCCGCCGGACCCGGTGAAACCTTCGTTCAACGAGGTAAACCAGGCGATCCAGGAAAAAGAAAATATGATTAACCAGGCATTGGCTCAGTACAACAAAGTCATCCCGGAAGCGAAGGGAAAGGCTTTGCAGAAAATCCAGGAGGCTGAGGGGTATGCGGTTAGACGGGTAAATGAGGCTCAAGGGGATGTGGCACGGTTCAGAGATGTACTGGTTCAATACCGGAAAGCCCCGGCCATTACCAAGAAGCGCCTGTATTTTGAAACCATGCAGGAAATTATTCCTAAAATCGGAAAAATTGTAGTGATCGACGAGAAGGCGAAATCCGTGTTGCCTTTTCTGAACCTCAGCCAGGGGGTGGTGAAATGAAAACGGCAGGTGGATTGATTGTCGCGATTGTCGTGATAGTGTTGTTTGTGGCCAGCGGCGGGGTGTTTGTGGTAGATGAAACTCAGCAGGTAATCATTACGCAATTCGGAAAGCCGGTGGGTACGCCCATTACTGAAGCGGGGCTTCATTTCAAAATCCCTATGATTCAGAAGGCGAATTTCTTTGAAAAGCGTTGGCTGGAGTGGGACGGAGATGCCAACCAGATTACCACCAAAGATAAAAAATATATATGGGTGGACACCTATGCCAGATGGCGGATTTCGGATCCGTTGAAGTTTTTTGAGACCATGACGAATGAAATGAGTGCCCAGGGACGCCTGGACGACATTATTGACGGAGAAACCCGGGTGAATGTGGCCAAGTTCAATCTCATTGAACTGGTTCGTACCAGCAATCGCCAGATGAATCTGACAATCAGTGCCGGAGCGGGCAAGACGGACCAGCTGGATTTTCACGTGGAAACAGGCCGGGAAAAAATCAGCCGGCTGATTCTCAATAGAATCAAAAAAGTTACACCCACGTATGGCATTCAAATGGTGGACTTTCGCATCAAACGCCTGAACTATGAAAAATCAGTTCGGGCCAAGGTGTATGAGCGGATGATCAGTGAACGCCTGCGGATTGCGGAACAATACCGTTCGGAAGGGCAGGGGAAAAAGGCTGAGGTTATTGGAAAGACTCAGCGTGAATTGGAACGAATCCAGTCAGAATCTTACCGGAAATCAGAGGAGATTAAGGGTAAAGCAGACGCCCAGGCAACAAAGATATATGCGGATACGTATTCCAAAGACCCGGATTTTTACAAGTTCTTAAAAAGTCTGGAAGCATTGAAGGCCACAGCCTCAAAGAAGCAGACCTTGATACTCTCCACTGACAGTGAGTTTTATGAGTTGATGAAACGGTACAAGTAGCTGGAGGAAGTATGGGAACCGGACTGAAAGTTACATTGGGCTCCGACCTGAAACTGCTGGATACGGCAAAGCTGGCATTTGATGATTTCATGGAAGCCATCGCTGCAGGTGGAGAAGACTTTCGGTACTGGTGCTGGGTTGGGATTCAGGAGGCTCTGGCCAATGCCATTCGCCATGGAAACTCGGGGAAACCGGAAATTCCGGTGGAGTTTGACATTGAAACAACCGGCAGGGGAATACGGTTTGCGATCACGGATAGGGGGAAAGGCGTGGTTTTGGAAGATATACCGGATCCAACAGCTCCGGAAAACCTGCTTTGCCCATCCGGCCGAGGCTTTCTGTTTATTGAAAATGCAATGGACCGGGTTTCCACAAAAGGGGAACCCGGTTCCTTTACGTTGATTATGGAAAAAGATTTCGGGGGGAAGTAAGTATGCTGGAAATCCAGGAAAAAACTGTTGGAACTGTTATAGTTTTGAATCTGAAAGGTAAAATCACCATCGGGTCCGGTGATGCCGCACTGAGAACGTACATTGAAAAACTCCTCGGGGAAGGGCATCAAAGGATTATATTGAATATGGCAAGGGTGTCTTATCTGGATTCTTCCGGCACCGGCGAACTTGTAAGTGTGCTCATTAAGATGCGCCGCTCGGGCGGCGAGTTAAAACTGTTAAACATTTCACAGAAAATAAAAGATATACTTCAAATTGCCCAGCTTTTTTCCATCTTTGAAGTATTTACGGATGAGGCTGAAGCGATTGCGAGTTTTCTGGCAGACAAATAAGAAAGGGAAGTGTTCTGTTTTCTGACCGGAAAAGAGTGATGAGTGATGGGTGAAAAAGATGTGTTCAGTGTTCAGTGTTCTGACCGAAAGGGAAGAGAAGGGACAGTGATTGGCCAACTCTTTGATTTTTCTTACCCCTACCCCCGCGGTGCGTTGCGCCGAATGTTGAGTGATAGGTGTTGAGTGCTAAATGAAAGATGAGAAAAATCAGGGTAAATCAAAAGACAGCCTGACCCCCTTCTTTCGCGCAC
>QMQE01000162.1 GCA_003650445.1 Acidobacteriota bacterium
CGGTGTTTTCCATAACTTTGCCATTCTTTCCATCAAAAAACAGTACCCCTGGCATGCGAAAAAAGTCATGAATGCGGTCTGGGGCATGGGTCAGATGATGTTCACGAAATTTGTAATAGTTGTAGATGAAGATGTAGATGTCCACAACCTGAATGATGTCATGTGGCGAGTGGGGAATAACGTGGACCCACGCCGGGACATGACCTTTACCGACGGCCCCCTTGATGTACTGGACCATGCCGCCCCGGTGGCGCGGATTGGCACTAAAATCGGCATTGACGCCACGAAGAAATGGGCCTCCGAGGGCTTTGTCCGGGACTGGCCGGATGACATTTTGATGGAAAAAACTGTAAAAATGAAAATTGGTGCTTTGCTTCGAGAACTAAATCTTGTAGAATAGCGCCTGTTCTGTTTGTCGGGGCGTGGCTCAGCCTGGTAGAGCGTTCGGTTCGGGACCGAAAGGTCGGAAGTTCAAATCTTCTCGCCCCGACCATTTATAACAACAAAAAGCGGCGGTCAGTAATGACCGCCGCTTTTTTAGTGAAAGAACTATGATAGCTACAGGAAAACAAAAATCCAAAGTATCAAAAGCTGCGAATAGGCGGCAGAAAGTGCGAGTGCGCGAAAGAAGGGAATTGGCCATTCCCTGTCTTTTCCTTTCCCTTCCGGTCAGAACACTGAACACATCTTTTGTCACCCATCACTCTTCTCAGAGTGGGCTGGCAGTTCCCCGTTGCTTTCGAATTATCTCTGAACCTTAATCTTATCTTCGCTTTGTGCCTTAGTGCCCTTGTGTTAAATTCTTTTCCCTCTCGCCTCTTCCCTTCTGCTTGTCCGTTTTTCGGTGAATTTTTCCATGATTTCTTTTTCTCTCACGCACTTTCATTTTCACTCTCTTCTACCTCACCTTCAGGGAGAGCAGCGCGATGAGGGCCAGGAGGATGGAAACGATGATGAGGCGGACGACGACTTTGGGTTCTGCGATGCCCCGGTGAGTCATTTCGTGGTGGAAGGGTGCCCGGTGAAAGATACGGCGCCCCAAACGGCCCCCGATTTTCTGCTGCAGCAATGATGTAAATATTTCAAATACAAAGAGTCCACCGACGATTGGGAATAAGAGTTCCTGTTTTGTGAGGAAGGCCATCATGGCGATAGCACCGCCGATGGCGAGGGAGCCGGTGTCCCCGAGGAAGACCTCAGCGGGGTAGGTGTTGAACCAGAGAAATCCGAAGAGTGCGCCGATTAAAATAGCGCCGAATACCGCGATTTCACCGGTTCCCGCCACAAAGGGGAAGAGAAGGTAGTTGGCATAGACGGCGTTTCCGATGATGTAGGCAAATATCATGTAGACCCCGATGGTAAGGATGGCGGTCCCCCCGAGCAGTCCATCCAGGCCGTCGGTGATGTTCACGGCGTTGATGATGGAGAATACGGCAAACACCACAAAGGCGATGTATAGCCCCATACTGAGATTCAGTACCGGATTTTTGAGGAAGGGAATGAAGATAACGGTGCGAAGTGGTTCCGGAACCGGGTTCAGCCCGGAGATGAGGAAAAGTGCGAAGGGGACGATGAAAAGCAGAAGGAGCGCGGTTTTTCCCAGCTGGCTCAGCCCTGACAGCGAGGATTTGAACCGGACTTTCTGGAAGTCGTCAATGAAGCCTACCAGCCCCATGTAGAGAAAACCAGCAAGGAGTACCTGGGTGAACCGGTTGGCCAGATCCCCCCAGAGGAGGATGGAGAAGCTTACGGAGAGCATGACAAGGAGCCCACCGGCAGTTGGGATGCCCCGTTTTCCGAATGCATTTATTGCAGAGATGTCACCGGAGACGTCCCGGAGCTTTTTCCGGTAGAGAAAGACGATGAAACGGAAACCGACGGTCAGGGCGAAGAGCAGAGAGGTGACCATGCCCATGATAACCCGAAAACTGAGATAGTTGACAAGGCGGAGGACACCGATGTCCATGCCGTTTCCCATGAGGGCGTCCACAAGGAGTTTAATCATGGTTGTCTTCCTCCAGTTTTTTGATGGTGGTGATGAAGCGCTGGCGCACCGTGAAGCTGGGCTGGAACTGGGACGTGGTGATGAGCATGCGCTTCAGGAAGTTCCGGACGGTTTCCCTGTTTTCGAAGCGATTTAATGTAAGGCCGTCCCGGATGGCATCGAGCAGCGCTTCCCGGTAACGGATGTTCCGGGCGAAGAGCACAGGCTCCATTTCCTTCAGGAATGTGTCCTGGCCTAGGATTCGGACCGCCGCCCGGATGGCCTCGGCCTTTACTTCAAAGCTCTCCAACTGTTTTTTCAGGAGTTTGAGAATCCTTCGGTGAATTCCCTCATCCTGAAGTTCGCGGTGAAAGTGGTTGAACAGTACAATTGCTTCCCGTCGGGTTTCAAAATAACCATCCTGCAATCCCTTTTCAACGAGTTCCCTGAATGGATCGTGGAACTGGTCCGCCTTGGCCAGCGCCGCAAGTGCATTTCGTTTTTGATATCCCTGGAAGGTGTCGAAGTTTTCGAAGATGAAGGGGTAGAGGTCCACCCGTTTCAATGAACCGATGAGCTTGATACCCTTGTTCACGGTGAGGGGGCGGCTGGAGGCGAGGTATTCATGAATTTTGATGTTATAGAATCGGACGTACAGGTTGTTCTTTTTTGAAGTGTGATGGTCCAGAAACTGGATCAGGTTGTCGAAGGTTCGCTGGAATCGGACAAAGCGAGGCTCAACAATCTGGGTTTCTCCCTCAATTTCCTTTCCCAGGATGATCTGGTCAATGGTCGTGTAGATGCGCTCTGATGAATTACGGAAAAAGAGCCGCCCCGCCGCTTCACTCAAGGTATTGCGGCCAGGTTCGTCATCCATCAGTTTTTGAATCCGCTCCAGGAAGAGTGGAACCGGAATCCGGTCCACACCGCCTTTCGGGTCTGCTTCCTCAAAGAGAACCTCCATGGCCCCCTGCTCGGCGATGTTGATGGCGTTCAATTCCTGATGGTCCCCCGGAAGGCCCCGCTTTGGAATCAGCAGGGTGGGTTTTGCCAGTGCCATGGATTCTGCCAGTGCCCCTGCACCTGCACGACAGACCAGAAGATCTGCGGCCTGCTGATAGCGATAGAGGTCATGGTAGTAATCTGAACCCCGGTAGAAAACAGTTCCGTCTTTTCTCCTGCATTCCAGTTTTTCCCGGTTAAACTGTTTACCCATGGATGCGGCCAGTCGTTTTACTGTGTCCTCCAGTGCGTTGTATGCCGCTGTCCGACTCATGCCGATACTGTGGACAATGAACAACTTGTCCTGCTCACTGAGCCGATCCATGGCGTCTGCCACGCAACGGTTGATGGCCCGGGCCCCCATGGAGCCCCCGGACACCACAACAAGGAAGGCATCTTCCGGTATACCCAGCTCTTTTCTTAGGGCCGGGAGGTCAGTCTCCGGTTTCAGGTAATCGGGACGGACGGGATAGCCGGTATACACACAGCGGTTGCTCCACATGAAGTAGGCGCTTTCCCGGAAGTTGACCAGTACCGCATCAGCCATCATTGAAGCCACTTTGTTTAAGAGGCCCGGTACCAGGTTCTGTTCATCAATGACAATCTTCAGCTTCAGAAAGGGTTTCATTAGATAGGCAGCAAATACCACCGGTGCAGACACATAACCTCCGGCCGCCACCACAAGGTGGGGGCGAAAACGCAGGAGTTTACCCATAGCCGTCAGTGTTCCCCGGAAAATGGTCAAAGCTGAGCGCAGTTTTGCAAGGGGAGAGCCCCCGGCAATGGGAGCGGCGGGAATAAATTCAAGGGGAATGTTGGTCCTTGGAACGATTATCTCCTCCGCCCGGCCCCGGATACCCCAGTAGCGGACCTTGTAAATCCGGTTTTTATCCAGAAGAATCTGATAGATGGACAAGGATGGATACACATGGCCCCCGGTGCCCCCGCCGGTGAGTACAACCTTCATTTTTTCGGTGCGCCGGGAACGGAGGAAGCCATAGGTGACGGTTCCGTAGAGAAGGAATGCAACCGCACCGATTCCCCCCAGCCAGAACAGTATGGGCATGAAATGCAGCGTTTCCGGCATCCAGAGTTTACCGAGAATCAGTACCGGGACAAAAAATATCAGCGCGAACACCAGTTGGCCAAGGGTTGTCAGGATGCGTCTGTAACGCAGGCGAACCGGATAATGGTGAAGGGCGGCAAAGAGCAGTAATACCTGTACAAAAATAGAAATGGAAGTGGCCAGCGCAATTCCGCCCTGCTTCAATGGGGTTCGATAGAGGATGAAATCCAGGATAATGTTCAGAACAGCGCCGAAAATTGCGACCCGCATGGGCGCCCGGTTATTTTCAAAGGCGGCGAATATCCGGTTGAACAGGGCGATGAGGCCCATGGGGGTAATGGCAAGGGCGTAGTAGAAAAATGCATACGAAGTTCGGTCCACTGCCGCAATCGTAAATGCACCCCGGAAATAAAACAGGGTAATCACTTCCCTTGAAAAAACCATGAAAAAAATCGTAACCGGAACCAGGAGAAAAAGGTTGAAATCAAGGCCGAGATGAATGAGAGTCCCAAAGTCCCGGTAGTTCCGGCTGCCCCGGAGCCTGGAAAGTTCCGGTGCGATGGAGCGGTTGATGGCCAGAGAAATAATGGAAAAGGGAAGTTGCACAATGCGGAAACTATACCAGAGGGAAGATATGGCACCGAATCCCACCAGTGAGGCTACCATTCGGTCCACCACTTCCACCCCCTTGTTTGCCAGTGCGGTGACAAAAATACGGGAAGACTCCTTCAGGGAGTGGTTCAGAGGGTCTTCCCCGTTTTCGGCTTTGTCGGCTTTCAGGGTTCTCATTATCTTGAAGAAAGCGGGAAGCTGGAAGAGGAAGAAGGCGGCGGCACCGCTCAGATAGGCAATAACCAGGGCAGTGATTCCAAAATGCTTGTGAAATGCAATCAGCACAAGGATAATAACCGTGTTCATCACCGCAGGGGCGGTGCTGTATACGGCTTTCCGGTCGGAAAAAAGAAGAACCGCACCGGTGAGGGTGGAAAAGCTGATAAGAATCAGGAAAGGTAGAATCTGTTTCCCAAGGAGAACGGCTTCTGCGGTGGTTTCCGGGGAAAGTCCCGGCGCGAGGAAATGAACCAGCGTCGGCATGAAAAAGAAAAGCAAAGCGGTGAGGACAATGAGGACAACACTCAAAAACAGAAAGAGGCGAATCACCAGGCGCCGTGCTGTTCCCCCCTGGCCCTGGCTTCTCAAGCGTTCAAAGGGGGGCATAAAGGCCCGCTCAAACATCTCTGCCCCGAGAATCCGTCGAAACAGGGCCGGGATGGAAAAGGCGATGACAAAAGCGTCATAGAGTCGCCCACCGCCGAAAAAGGCCGCCGCGAGAATTTCCCGCACAAATCCCAGCACCCGGGACAACAGTGTGCCGGATGTAAGAACCGCGCCGCCTTTCAGAACCTTTGTCGTCAGCTTTTTCATCGGCTTTCCATTCGCTCCGTCTTCTTCTTCTCCTTATCTTCCCAGATTTTGTCTCAAATTTCCAGAAGAGGTGGCTAAAATAGCATAAGAATCGTATATTTTAAGTCAAAAGCTGAAAAAGGAATCAAAAAGGGGGATGATTCAGGGCTTATGTTCAGCCCTGGCCCGGAAAAAGTTGAAAAAAGTTCCGGTTGGCCTGTTCAGAGAGGGTTTCGGCGGGAATTTTCAGAATTTCAGCGGCTTTTTCAATGACATGAA
>QMQE01000163.1 GCA_003650445.1 Acidobacteriota bacterium
AAAGGCGATCTGCCTTTTGTAAACGGCCTGTTCAAGAAAAAAGGCCTGGCCAATCTGGTGTATTATGCCTACAAGCATGTCGGGAAAGAGCAGACCATTGAATTATTGGACGGTATTAAGAAAATGGGATTTCTCTATGCATGCAAGGGCGGTATTTCTTTTGGTATGGATGATATTATCGTCCCGGAAGCAAAGCAGGCCATCCTGGAGCAGGCTCCGAAGGATGTGATGGCAGTGGAGCGCCAGTACCAGGCCGGAGAAATTGAAGCCTCTGAGCGCTACAACAAGGTTGTGGCCATCTGGTCGGATGTGACGGAAGAGGTGGCATCCGTAATGCTGGATGAACTGGAGCAGGCCAATGAAAAGGGTGAATTTATGAATCCGATTTATATCATGGCGGATTCCGGGGCCCGTGGCAGCCATGCCCAGATTCGCCAGCTTGCCGGTATGCGTGGCCTGATGGCTAAACCCTCCGGTGAAATTATTGAGACACCCATTACCGCGAACTTCAAGGAAGGGCTTTCGGTGTTGCAGTACTTTGTTTCCACTCACGGTGCCCGGAAGGGGTTGGCAGATACCGCGTTGAAGACTGCTGATTCTGGCTATCTGACCCGTCGCCTTGTGGATGTATCTCAGGATGTGATTGTCCGTGAAGAAGATTGTGGAACCCTTGATGGTATCTGGATTACGGCATTGGAAGAACAGGGTGAAATAATTGAGTCTCTGGCAGACCGCATCACTGGTCGTGTGACGCTGGATGACATTTCAGATCCATACAATAATGAGCTGATTGTTGCTGCAGGTGAGGAGATTACAGAGGATCTGGCGAAAAATATAGAACATGCGGGAATTGAGAAGGTGAGGATTCGGTCCGTATTGACCTGCGAATCTCAGGAAGGGGTTTGCCGTAAATGCTATGGCAGAAACCTTGCCACCGGGAAACTGGTGGAAATGGGAGAGGCAGTGGGCATTGTGGCAGCACAGTCCATTGGTGAACCGGGGACTCAGCTGACCATGCGTACCTTCCACGTCGGCGGTACCGCCAGTAAGGTTTCAGAACAGTCTACTCACGAAGCCAGTCGGGATGGGTCTATCAAATTCCAGAACATGTCCTACGTAGAAGCACCGGACGGCAGCCTGGTTGTTATTTCCCGTCGTGGCTACATCGCTTTGCTGGATGAAGCCGGAATGGAGAGAGACAAGTATAAAGTCGTAACCGGAACCCGGCTGTTTGTAAAGGATGGCGGCAAGGTTAAGAAATTCGACAAGATTGCGGAGTGGGATCCCTACAGCTTTGTCATTGTGGCGGATAAAGACGGGTTTGTGGAATTCAAAGACGTGGTTGAGGGATTGACCATGGCAGAAGAAGTGGACGAGGCAACCAGTTTTTCCCGGATGAAAATCATGGAATGCACCGACGAAAAACGTCAGCCGATGATTATCCTCCGCAATAAAAATCGGGAAATTGTGGGGAAATACCCATTGCCGACAGACTCGATTATTACCGTGGAAGAGGGTGAAGAGATCCACTCAGGCCGGACCCTGGCCAAGATTCCGAGAGACACTACCAAGACAATGGATATCACCGGAGGCCTGCCCAGGGTTGTGGACTTGTTTGAGGGCCGGAAACCAAAAGAACATGCAATTATTTCTGAAATTGATGGTGTCGTAAGCTATGGGAAGATTGTTCGGGGTAACCGGAAGATCTACGTAACCAGCGATACGGGCAATGTAAAAGAATACAGTATTCCAAAGGGCAAGTACATTCACTTTAATAAGGGAGATGAAATCCGTTCCGGTGAGCCTTTGATTGACGGCCCGGTGAACCCCCACGATATTCTGGATGTGCTGGGTGCCAAAGAGCTACAGAAATTTCTCATCAATGAAGTGCAGGAAGTGTACAAGATGCAGGGCGTCAGTATTAATGACAAGCACATTGAGATTATCATTCGCCAGATGATGCGTTGGATTGAAGTGGAAGATGCCGGCGATTCCGAATACGTCATCGGAGACAAGGTGGATAAGTTTGAATTCATGCGGGTAAATGACAAACTGTTGGAGCAGAATCTGGAACCGGCAAGGGGCAAGCAGCTCTTGCTTGGTATTACCAAAGCGGCTCTGAATACCCGGAGTTTTATTTCTGCGGCATCCTTCCAGGAGACAACCAGGGTGTTGACGGAAGCTGCAGTGGAAGGCAAAGTGGATCACCTCCATGGTCTGAAAGAAAATGTCATTCTTGGTAAACTGATTCCCACCGGTACCGGTTTCCCGGATTATCATGATTTCAGCCTGGAAAAGGATTTAACCATTCCACAGGAGGACCCTGCGCGGTTCGAAATTGAGCGTGCAAGTCGCAGTATGGGGATTGAAACGAAAAAGCCGGTTGACAAAGAATAGAGCACTTTGCTACTATCGTCAGGCTTTGTGCTGGAATTGTGCATAAAAACATAGAAGGAGTGGAACATTGCCGACAATTAACCAATTGATCAAGCGGGGACGCAAGCAGATGAAGGCTAAAACCAAGTCCCCAGCTTTGACAAGATGCCCGCAGCGTCGTGGAGTTTGCACCAGGGTGTATACCACGACCCCGAAGAAACCGAACTCGGCGTTGCGGAAAGTGGCTCGTGTAAGGTTGACGAACGGGTTTGAAGTCACTTCCTATATTCCGGGCATTGGCCATACGCTTCAGGAACACTCTGTTGTTCTGATTCGCGGTGGCCGTGTAAAGGATCTTCCCGGTGTCCGCTATCATGTGATTCGCGGTACACTGGATTCCGTCGGAGTAGAAGGAAGAACAAACTCCCGTTCCAAATACGGTGTCAAGAGACCGAAAGCTGCGAAGTGAGGAGATAGCGTATGCCGAGGAAAAAACGAGGAGTAATGGAGCGGGAGGTCCTCCCGGATCCGGTCTACAACAGTGTATTGGTGACCAAGTTCATCAATAAGGTCATGCTGGATGGTAAGAAAAGCACTTCTGCCAAAATTTTTTATGGCGCACTGAATCGGATTGGACAAAAAACCGGTGATGATCCCCTGAAACTGTTCAAACAGGCTGTGGACAATGTAAAACCGCAGGTTGAAACCAAATCCAGAAGAGTAGGAGGGGCAACCTACCAGGTACCCATTGAGGTAAACCCCAAAAGGCAGCTCACCTTGAGTCTGCGTTGGATTGTGAATGCCGCACGTGCAAGAGGCGAACGGACGATGATTGAGCGTCTCGCGGCAGAATTGATGGATGCGGCCGGCAATGCCGGAACAGCCGTCAAGAAAAAAGAAGATATCCACAGAATGGCAGAAGCGAACCGTGCTTTTGCTCATTATCGGTGGTAATCTGTAGCTTTTTAGTTTTTTTACAACTTAAGTATTAAGCGACAGTTAGCGTTTAGGAGATTGTTGTGGCGAGAGTCGTGCCTCTTGAGAAAATCAGAAATATCGGTATCATGGCGCATATTGATGCCGGGAAAACAACGACCACGGAGCGGATACTGTACTACACCGGAGTCAGTCACAAAATCGGAGAGGTGCATGAAGGCACCGCTCAGATGGACTGGATGGTGCAGGAGCAGGAGCGGGGGATTACGATTACATCCGCCGCAACCACCTGTTTCTGGAAAAAGTACCGGGTCAACATTATTGACACTCCGGGTCATGTGGACTTTACAGCGGAAGTTGAGCGCTCTTTGCGGGTGTTGGACGGAGCTGTAGCCGTTTTCTGTGCCGTTGGCGGCGTTCAGCCGCAGTCGGAAACGGTGTGGCGTCAGGCGGACAAGTATAAAGTTCCCAGAATTGCCTTCATTAACAAGATGGACCGCCAGGGGGCGGACTTTTTCGGAGATGTTGCGCAGATGGGTGAAAAACTCCATGCCAGGGCGGTGCCGGTCCAGATTCCATGGGGGAAAGAAGACAAGTTCATCGGTGTCATTGATCTGGTGGACATGAAGGCTTTCCGCTATATGGATGAGACCCTGGGTGCCGAACACGAAATTTGTGAAATCCCGGAAGAATATCGGGAGCAGGCAGAAGAATGGCGGGAAAAGATGGTGGAAGCTGCGGCGGAAACCAGGGATGACCTGATGGAGAAGTACCTCAACGGAGAGGCACTGACACCGGATGAGATCCGCATGGGAATTCGGGAAGGGACACTGAATCTGTTTTTTACTCCGGTTCTCTGCGGGACTGCGTTTAAGAACAAAGGCGTGCAGCCTCTGTTGGACGCCATAATTGATTATCTCCCCAGTCCATTGGAAGTTCCCCCTATCGTCGGTGTGGACCCTGATGGCAATGATGCACCCAGGAAAACTTCAGATGATGAGGCATTCTGTGCACTTGCTTTCAAAATCATGACAGACCCATATGTCGGCCAGTTGGCCTTTGTCCGGGTTTATTCCGGGCATCTGGAAAGCGGTTCTTATATTTATAATGCCAACAGTGGAAAGAAAGAACGGGTTGGACGGCTTTTGAAAATGCATGCAAACAAACGGGAAGACATCAAAGAAGTGTGGGCAGGCGATATCGCTGCTGTGGTTGGCCTTAAAGGGGTAACTACCGGGGATACAATCTGCGATCAGAAGAGTCCGATAATCCTGGAGGCAATGGACTTCCCTGAACCGGTGATTTCCGTTGCAATTGAGCCAAAAACCAAGGCGGATCAGGAAAAACTCGGTGCTGCTCTGGCAAAGCTGGCAACGGAAGATCCGACTTTCAAGGTCCATGTGGACAAAGAAACCGGCCAAACCATTATTTCCGGTATGGGTGAACTTCACCTGGAAATTATTGTGGACCGCCTGACCCGTGAATTCAATGTTGAGGCAAGGGTAGGCCAGCCGCAGGTCGCGTATCGTGAGTCCATCCGTAAAACAGTTAACCATGATGAAAGATATGTCAAGCAGACAGGCGGGAAAGGCCAGTATGCACATATGAAGATTAAAGTGGAACCCTGTGATGACGAGCCATTCAAGTTTGTGGACAAAATCACCGGGGGGGTAATCCCCAAGGAATATATCCGTCCCATCGAACGGGGGATTAAAGGTGCCATGGAAGGCGGGATTCTGGCTGGTTATGAAATGACCAATGTTCAGGTTACGCTGTATGATGGATCTTACCACGAGGTGGATTCTTCTGAAATGGCATTTAAAATTTGCGCATCTATGGCGTTCAAAAACGCATGCCGGAAGGCGGCCCCTTACCTTCTTGAACCGATTATGGAGGTTGAAGCGGTGACGCCAGACGATTATCTCGGCGATGTGATGGGCGATCTGAACGCCCGCAGAGGAAAGGTATCAAACCTGGAGACCAAAGGTGGACTTCAGGTAATTAAAGCGAATGTTCCGCTGGCTGAGATGTTCGGTTACGCGACAGCGTTACGTTCACTCAGTCAGGGACGTGCTTCATACGTTATGCAATTTGCCCGGTATGAAGAAGTCCCGAAAAACATTTCCGAAAAAATTGTGGATAACATTTAAGGAATTAAGGAGGAACCAATGGCGAAGGCAAAATTCGAAAGAACGAAACCGCATGTTAACATTGGAACCATCGGTCACGTAGACCATGGCAAAACCACATTAACAGCGGCAATCACCCTGGTACTGGCGAAAAGCAAAG
>QMQE01000164.1 GCA_003650445.1 Acidobacteriota bacterium
CGGGCGCGAAAGGAGGTCAATTAATGGTCCGATGCTTCATGGAAGGTATGTCTGTCAAAGAAAAAATCACTCAGGGGAGGTGTTTTTTGTTGACAGGGGCCTTGGAATGGATGTCCCCGGAATTACACCACTCTCGGAATAATCCATGCCACTTATCTAATCCTGTTCCTTGGCCACTTCCCTCTCAGGCTTTTGATAAAATTTCTTGTAAGACATGAACATCGTATCTAAATCAGGCCCAAGAGTGAAGAGGATGACTCCAGCAATTACTTTAATTGCCAACAAGTCAGGCTTCGGATAAATTACCGAAAAATATACATACACCAATGCTCCCCAAATCACCGCGTATACGATCACGGCTAATTTAAAGAATATAAAATGCTTATACGACCTATCAGACAACCTTCTTCTCCAGTATCGAGTTAAAATCACTCTATCACCTCCCTCCGTAATGAAAAGGCATTGATTGAAAATCCTGATCTGCAGCCCACTCACTGTAACTGTCGAACGCAGGCTGAACTACAGGTTGTAGCCTTTTGTTTCTGCTAATCACGAATTACGAATCACGGCCCACAGAGTGGGCAAATGTCACTTCCCTTTTTTTTCGGTAAGAACACTGAACGCAGAACACATCTTTTCAACTTTAATATTATCTTACTTTTGTGCCTTAGTGCCCTCGTGTTAAATTCTTTCCCCTCTCGTCTCTCCCCTTCCACTCCTCCCATCTTCAAATTTCAGATAGTTTTGGCTGGCTGTTAGATGCTAAATGACAAGAAACAGAAAGAAGAGAAAAAAGATAAGTCGGGAAAATGAATCGGTGTCTGGCATTTTGTCTTTTCTGACGCCTACTCCAACGCAGAACGCCCACTTTTTCTCAGCAGACACAAAAATGGTGCCCAGGGACAGAGTTGAACTGCCGACACGGGGATTTTCAGTCCCCTGCTCTACCAACTGAGCTACCTGGGCACCTTAGTGCAGAAAAAAGTCTATCATATTCTGGATTTCGGTCAACAGAAAATTCGCTTCTCATTCTGCAAAATTTCAGAAAAATATATGTGTTCCCATCTTCGTTCCCAGAGCTTTCGTCCCTGAAAGCACTTCTCACCAGGCCGGTAATGTGGTAGTCTATTCAAAAGAAAGAAAAACCGTTAACCGGAGGCGACAATGCATATTAACGACCTTTTAAAAATTGCCACAGAGCGGGGGGCATCAGACCTTCATTTAAAAGTAGGTTCACACCCTGTGCTGCGGATTAATGGGAAATTGGCCCCCCTTACAGAGGTCAAGAAACTGATGCAGGAAGACACCATTGCCATGGGGTTTTCCCTGATGAACGCCCGGCAGAAACAGAAGTTCAAGGAAACGCTTGAGATTGATATTGCGTATTCCGTTCCCGGACTGGGCCGATTTCGTTGCAATATTTTCCAGCAGCGAGGGACCGTGGGGCTGGTACTCCGTGTAATTCCGGTAAAAATCCGTACAATCCGGGATCTTCTTTTGCCAAAGGTGATTGAAAAAATCTGTCAGGAACAGCGGGGGCTGGTTCTCTGCACCGGGACCACCGGTTCCGGTAAATCTACTACCCTGGCCGGCATGATTGACTATATCAACAGTACCCGGACCGAGCATGTCATTACTATTGAAGACCCCATTGAGTTTCTTCACCGGGATAAGAAAAGCATCATCAACCAGCGGGAAATCGGAGTGGATACCCGGAACTTTGCCGCAGCACTTAGAAGCGCGCTGCGTCAGGACCCGGACGTTATCCTGGTCGGTGAAATGCGTGACTATGAAACCATTGAAACGGCATTAACGGCTGCTGAAACGGGACACCTCGTGCTCAGCACCCTGCATACCCTGGACGCCACCGAGACCATTAACCGGATCATCTCCGTCTTTCCTCCTCACCAGCAGAAACAGATTCGCCTCCAGTTGTCTCAGGTACTGAAAGCCGTCATCTCTATGCGGCTGGTCCCAAAGATGGATGGAAACGGCCGGGTCCCGGCTTGCGAGATACTGGTCAGTACTCCCTACATCCGCACCCTCATTGAAGAAAAGGAAAAAACAAAACTCATCCACGATTCTATTGCGGGAGGCACCTCCCAGTACGGAATGCAGACCTTTGATCAGTCCCTGTTCTTTCTGTACAAGCAGGAACTGATTTCCTACGACGAGGCACTGAAACGTGCCAGCAACCCGGATGAGTTCAAGCTCAGAATTCAGGGTGTACAGTCCACCTCAGACATGTCCAGGGAAATGATGGAGCAGAGCATGGAGGGCGAAATGTTCGGTGCGGGCAGGGACAAAGACGATAAACCTTTCAAGCTATAGGTTCCTGCTACGCAGGATCGTGCGAGTGAAAGTGCGTGGGGGAAAAGGAGAGTGATGGAGGAGAAAAGAGGTGTTCAGTGTTCTGTGTTCTGTGTTCAGTGTTCTGACCGAAAGAGAAGGGAAGCGACATTTGCCCACTCTGTGGGCCGTGATTCGTAATTTGTGATTAGCAGAAACAAAACAAGGAATGGCCAACTCCCTGATTTCTCTTACCCCTACTCCTACTCACCCCAATCTGACCTTTTCTGAAAACGTCATGATTAAAAAAGGGGGCTTTTGCCCCCTTTTCCAATTCTGCTTTGATTTTTTTCAGATGATGTCATCCGGATGAAATCCGATTCTGTCATAGGGATTGCTGATGGCGGATGCCACATTGATGAAATGGGCAATGACCCGTTTCAAATAGCGGTAATAGAGCACCCGTATGGCAGTACTTTTACCGGGGGTTTTCCCATCACCGGTCAAAATCTCTTCTACCCGTTGATCACATAGTTTGGCCAACGGAAAATACTCGTTCTGGATATGAGTAGCAGACACATCGTCCTGATTTTCCAATGCGGCCCGAACCTCCGGAACCATTTTCTTTATCTTGCTTTCCAACTCTGCCAGCTCTTTTTCATGGCCCTGGAAACTCAGCTCCCCGGCGATGCGTCTCAGATCGTAAATATTCTTGATGTAATCACCGACTCGCTCCAGATCCACTCCAATCTGAACGAGGATCAGAGACATATACAAATCCTGCTGCTTATTCAAAACAAGGTGATTGTAAATATGGCGCCGCAGTTTTTGTTCCAGCAGGTTGACCCGTTTGTCCAGCGTATACGTATCCTGCCCCTCAGCCGGGGCTATTCCAGAGTGAAGGTACTTTACACTCTTGTCAAACATATTGCCGAGAACGTCGATCATTTCAACCGCTTCGTTATAGGCCTGGTCCATGAGAGAGCCTTTTTTCAACAGGCTTAATAGATGTTTCAACATAGTCACCTCGCAAAAAAGATTAGCGTCAGCGGTACAATGAAAAATGTAACCAGAATGAACAGAAATGCAACATATTTTCGCTTTGAGCTCGCTTCTGCCAGTAATTCGGCTAATTTAATAGGAACAAACTGAAATTCCCAGATGGCTGCAATTCCAAACACATTGAAGAGAAGATGAGCAAAAGCCACTGTCAGCGCAGCCGGTGTTCCAATAACCAGCGCGGCAATGATGGCCGTAATTGTCGTACCCACATTTGCGCCCATGGTGTAGGGAAAAATCTGCTGAATGGTTAAAATCCCTGCTCCCACAATGGGAACAATGAAAGATGTAGTGATGGAACTGCTCTGAACCAGGACTGTCAGAACCGCTCCCAGGACCAGCGCCCGGCCCGCATTCTTGAAGAGACGGGTTTTGAACCAGGCCTCCACTTTCCCCACTACCAGCCACTTAAGAATCTTCACCAGGTACCGCAAGGCCACAAAAAGTGCCACAATCCCGATAAACGCACAAAGAATCCCATTTCTCCCTGACAACTCAATTATAAAATGGGAAAGAGGTTTCGTTACCAGCTTCACCGGACTCAACAGGTCCATTCCCCCTACATCCTGAAACGATTCTGCCAGAAACTGAGCGGGCTTCTGCAGAAAACCAAAGAAAATTTGCAGGGGTAACAGCCAGGTTACCGTAATAATATTAAAAAAATCGTGAACGACCGAAGCGGCAAAGGCACGTTTGAATTCCACATCGTTTCGAATGTGACCCAATGAAACAATGATATTTGTAATACTGGTTCCGATATTGGCACCCATGACAATGGGAATCGCATTGGTGATGCTGAGGGCACCGCCCCCGACAAGGCCGACCACCAACGACGTAACAGTGGAAGATGACTGGACCACTGAGGTCACCAGAACCCCGATAAACAGCCCCACAAAGGGATTGTTGGTGGTCGCCAGCATCCGGTGGGCAAAGCCTTTTCCCATCAATTTGAATGCGTCACCCATAAGCTCAAGACTGAAGAAAAACACATACAGAACGGCAATCAATGCCAGCCCCTTCAGTACAGGGAACCACCATGCTGCGGGGAATTCAGCCCTTTGATTCATTAATTTCCTGTCTCCTTGCCTTTTATTTCATTTCCCAGTTAGCATGAGGAATTATACCAGACCTTCTCCACCAGTTTCCATAAAAGTTTGAGGGGGAATATAAGGAAGACTGAGATATGGAAACAGGACTGAGATATGGAGACAGGCAAATAATACGCAATAAAACTTGACAAAAAGGAGGAAACAGCGGCGCAATGTGCCGAATGTTGAGTGACAGGTGTTGGGTGTTAAATGACAAAATGAGACACATCAGGGAAAATCAAAAAGAAGGGAATGCCTAACTCCCTGATTTTTCTTACCCCTACTCCTACCCCTACTCCTACTTCTCTTTCTGCCGCCCACCCCCCAAAAGCCAAACACCTTCTAATTCCTGTGTCCTTTGCCGAAACAGGGAACAAGGAGGATTTCTCCAAAATCAACTAGCACTTGCAACCAGTACTCTGCTGTGATAGAGTGTACTTCCTACCTGTTGACGGCCCGGGACACAAAATTCCACCACCGCGGGTCGGACATCAAGAATACTGAAGAGAGGATGATTTTTTGAGCAATACGCATACACCTGCGCCGGAAAGGCGCACCCATCACAAAAGCAGACAGAGAACGGGAACGGACGGTTTTTTGACAAAATCCAATACACATTTGCCCCACGCAAGGCGGGCACACAGGCCGGATGATACTAACTTCGCGCTAAAAGGTGTCTTTGAGGCATTGATCACACCCCTGAAACGGGCAGTGAAAGCGGCGGGTTATGAAACGCCGACACCCATTCAGGAGCAGGCGATTCCCCACCTGCTGAACGGCCGGGATGTACTGGGCTGTGCCCAGACCGGCACGGGGAAGACGGCGGCATTCATGTTGCCGATTTTGCAGTATTTAAGCGATCAGCCGAAGCGGCCGGTACCGGGCAAGCCCCGGGTGCTGGTACTGACCCCGACCCGGGAACTGGCAGCACAGATTGATGACAGTATTGCAAGCTATGGACGCTACCTCAGGATTAGCCATGCGGTTATTTTCGGTGGTGTGGGACAACAACCCCAGGTGACAAAACTTCGCCGGGGACTGGATATTGTGGTTGCGACGCCGGGCCGCTTGCTGGACCTGATGCAACAGGGCCATGTGAGCCTGAATGCCGTTGAGGTCTTTGTGCTGGATGAAGCAGA
>QMQE01000165.1 GCA_003650445.1 Acidobacteriota bacterium
AAAAATATTTTTATTACTCTAATGATAACAAAATATTACAAAAATTTCAAGTAAAATTTTTACCTAAGAATCTGCAACAGCCTGCCTGGCCGAGTTGTTCAATCACACGATAATGTGAGATTGTTGTTCCAACCATCATATTTTCCCCAAGTTGAATTCAACGGGCAGGCCTTCGCCGAGTCTTTCTATGATCTTATAACAAAATATGGTCTTTGTTGATACTCACACCCCATATTACGTGGGTCGAATCTTCTATGGTTAGTCATTACCAACCATCACTGGAAAGTCGCGACAGCCCGATCAGCGGTCTCAAGGGTTTCGAAAATCGTGATCAGCTTGGTGATCATAAGAAGGCTTTTTACTTTCTCAGTAGCTCCGGCAATTTTGAGGTCCCCACCCGCATTCCGAAGTGAGGTAAGGCATGCCATTAACATCCCTAACCCTTGACTGTTCAACCACTTGACTTTAGATAGATCCATCACCACCTTTTTGAGGCCATCCTTGATCACACTTTTAACCTTTTCATGAACTTCCCTGGTCTCAGGGCCTCCCCATAGTTTGCCACTCACCGTAAGAACAGCTACATCTCCTACGATTTTCTCTTTGACTGCCATGATACTATCTCCTAAGCTGATAATAGTTCAAAATGACTTTGCTACTCCCTTAAAAAAGACATTTGATATGTTAACTATTAACCCCCCTAAAATGGTGAGAATGCCCTTTTTTATTTCCCGAATTTGGGGTTCAAGTACTTAATAATAATTTCCGCAGCTTTTCTTGCGCCATCGATAGGAATGGGTTTTGTTTTAATTTTTTTCCCGATATTTTCCAGAATAGCCTGTGCTAGCATCTCCGGGGTAGTCTTGCGGTAATTCATGCGCACTCCGGCTCCGTGCCGTGCAATGCGTTCGGAGACATACAACTGTTGATCGAATTGATTTTCCAGTGGGAAGAAGAGGAACGGCCTTTGCAGGGCGGTCAATTCAATACTGGTGGTGCCGCCCCCACCACAACAGCCAGATCGCAAGCCGCGTAATGCTCATAAATATCCGGCAGAAAATGGTGGAGTTCAGCATCTCCCGGCAGTCGGGGAGGCTCCTTGCCGTAAAGCTCACCACAGACAAATACCATGTGCAAATTCGGCATTTCCTGTTTTAGAATTGAATAAGCCCGCCCGCAGAGCTCCAGCAAGTCCTTTCCCGCAGCCGTTCCACCTGTGGCACAGATAACCAGGGGGCCCGGCCCGTACCCAAGTTTTTTGCGGATTGCTGCTTTGTCCCGGTAATCTTCCGGATTGAAACGAACGATGTGGCCGATTGCCTGGTAGTGTTTTCGGGCAAACTCCCGGCAGTGGGGTAAAAAGTAACCAAAGCGTCGGTCAGGAATATCCTCCCATTCTCCAACAAACAAATGCTTGATTTGAGGACTCGTTTTTTCAGTGTAATTGACCAGATTTCGATTTTTCATGAACGCCACCAGTCGCATCAGCGGATTTCTGCTTAAGGAGCGATAACTGATAAAATCCTCAATCATAATGACGGGACAGTCCAGATGAATGTTCCGGCGGGCTAATTCCAGCTGAACTCCGTAAATCTCATCGCCCACGATCAAATCGAACCGATATTTGTTCTGCACCTGTTCGGCCAGCCGGGCGTTCTGTCGTTTGGGTGCTTCGGAAAGTTTGGCATATTTCACCAGGTCCAGGCGAAAATTCTTCACGATGGGTGCAGCAATTTGATTGTAGTCCGCTACCTGATCGGTTTCGGGCAAAAGCCGTTCACCTGCCCCGGTCAGAAAACGGGCTGCCTGGGGATGGGCAATCCAGGAGACTTTTACCTCTGGCATTATCTTGTGCAACGCACGAACAATCGCCAGATCCCGCGTCACATGTCCCATGCCGCCTTGCCAGCTGATAAAGAGAATATTAGGAGTAGACATAGCTTTTCCCTTTAATTTTGGGTGAAATTTTGAAGAAGGCGGCTAATCGCCTCAGCGGCTTTTTTTGCCCCATCTGTGGGAATGGCCGGCCAGGTTGGTTCCGTGTTCAGATTCTTGATCACCGCTTCCGCCAGAATCTCCGGTGTGGTTCGGGAAAAATGCATTCGCACGCCGGACTGATGTCGAGCCAGACGCTGAGGCAGGTAGAGTTCCTGTTCGAAATGTCCTTTTAGAGGAAAGCAAATAAACGGTCTGCGAAGCGCGGTGAGTTCCAGGATGCTGGTGTTTCCGCTTTGAATAATGGCCAGGTCGCAGGCGGCGAAATGTTCGTAGAGAGCCGGTAGGTAGCCTTTGATCTCCACGCCCTCCGGTACGTTGAGCAAATCGGGAGAAAGACGGGGCCCACAAACCAGAATCATCCGGGCATCGGGGATTTTTTCCTGGATAATTGGAAAGGCTTGACCGCAGAGCTCCAGCAAATCTTTCCCTACCGAAGTTCCACCGATGGAACAGATAATCAGGGTTGACCATAGCCCAGCCTGGCTCGAATGGCTGCTCGATCAGCATAGTCCGCCGGATCAAAGGGGAGCACGTATCCCACAAAATGGCAGACTTTAATCGCCAATTCGCGTCGATTGGGGAGCCGAAACCCCAGGCGGGTGTCCGGGATGTCCTCTGGCTGGCCAATAAAGAGTGCGATGTTCTTCGGATCATGGAAGAAATCCCCAAACCTGGCCCATTTCCGGTTCCAGAGGTAAGTGCCCAGCTTTTCCAGCGGATTCCAACTCACCGAAGCGTTTCCGATGAAATCATAAATCATCACAAAAGGAATGTCTATTCGGACTTTTCCGCTGGAAAGAGCCATCTTAATCTCGTAAGCTTCGTCGGCAACAATGAGATCAAATTGTTTTTCTTCCACCACCTGCCGGAATACCTCCACGTTCTGCTTCCAGGTTCCTTTCGCTTTGAGCAGGTAATTTAACAGATTGAGCCGATATCCCGTTTCAGCAGCCTGTTCAGCGGAAATATTGTCGTTGGCGAAAAAAGCTGCTTCTGGGAGCAGTGTTTTCCCTTTTTCCTCAATCACCTGGCTGGCAGGATGTGCGGCTAACCAGGAAATTTCCGCCTGCGGATATTGAACACGCAGCTCCCGGGCGATGGCCAGGTCGCGTGTTACATGTCCCAGACCAATGGAGCCGCTGATGAATAAAATTTTGGGATTAGACATTTTTCTCCTTTTGCGTGAGAAAGAAAGACCGTTGAAACGATTCAATGTCAGCACATTTTCCCACCTAACAGAAGTTAAGTATTAGTTTTATCAAACCTTTGTTTTGACACCCGAATGCGTTGGATGTTCAGTTCAACAATTCCCGCACAATTCCGGCGGCTTTGCGCGCCCCATCTACCGGAATTTGGGCATAATTTACCTCGCTGTTCAATGTGTCCAGGGCCGCCCGGGCCAGCGATTCCGAAGTGGTTCGGGAGAAGCTCATTCTCACTCCGGCACGGTGGCGTGCCAGTCGCTCGGTCACGTACAGCTCCTGAGCAAACTGCCCTTCGATGGGGAAGTAGAGAAAGGGAATCCGCAGGGCCGTGAGCTCGATGGTGGTAGTGCCGCCGCCCTGGACGATGGCCAGATCGCAGGCGGCGAAATGGCGATACAGATTGGGTACGTAGCCGTGAACCTCCACGCCTTTGGGAACCTGCAGGGAAGCGGGATTCAACCGCGGACCGCACACCAGCGCCATCTGTAAACCGGGTAATTTCTCCTTCAGAAGAAGATAGGCCCGGCCACACAGTTCCAGCATCTCCTTGCCGATAGCGGTGCCGCCAATGGAACACACGATCAGCGGATGATTACCATAGCCAAGTTGTTGGCGCAGTGTCTGCTTATCCTTTAATTCTTCTGGATTGAAACGAAGAATGTAGCCCAGAACGTGGCAGTGCCGCTTCAGCCAATCCCGGCAATTGGGCATCCGGAAACCGAACGGTTTGTCCGGGACGTCTTCCGCTTCCCCCACAAACAGGTTAGTCAGGAAATTGGGCGGATTGTCGTGGTTACGGCACCATTTGCGGTTATTCAGATAGACCCCCAGTCTCTCAATTGGATTACGGCTCATGGATTCTGTCCCGATGAAGTCGTAAATCATCACAAAGGGAACGTCCAGAACAAGTTTTTTAGCGTGAATGGGAATGGCGATCTCGTAGGTTTCGTCCCCGATGATTAAATCGAAATGCTCCCGGGCGAGCAGCTGGTTGAAGACCTTCAGATGGCGTCTCCAGGCTTTTTTAACTTTCAGGGAGTAGGTAATCAGGTTCATGGAAAATCCGCTGGCGGCCTGCTCGGCGGCGATGGTTTCGTCGTCCCAGACGTACGGCTCCGGCCAGGGGAATTCGCCCTCCTGCTTTAGTACTATATTGGCGGGATGGGCGGCCAACCAGCTAATCTCCGCCGCGGGGATTTCGGCACGGATGGCGCGGGCGATGGCCAGGTCGCGGGTAATGTGGCCCAAACCCAGCGAGCCGCTGATGTAAAGAATGCGCTTACCCACGGGTGGAAGCCCCATCCGATTTTTCGTCGGTTGGTGATTTTGGAGTAAACATCTGCGCCATTGCCTTCAGCACCATCTTTCGGACAATGTGTTTGAATCCCAGGCGGATGGGCCAGCTGAACAGCAAGCGTCTTTTGCGCAACTTTTTCCTGATGGAAGGTGCCTGTTCGCCCAGGTAAACGATTAGCGAGAAGAAATTGAAAACGAAAATTTTGTTGGAAAATTTTCGAAAATCGCTCTTGCGGTAGAAAGAACGGTGGGTTTCGTAGGGATTCCCGAACATGGTATTCTGTGGCAGGTCGATTCGGGGAGTGGAAATGATGATGTTCTTTCCGTACTGTTGGCACAACTGCAATAGTTTTTGACCGTCCGCAAAGTCGAAATGCTCGATGATGTCGATCAGCAAAATGAGATCGTAGTGCTCCGTTAGGGTGGGCAGAATGTCCAGCGCATTCCCAAAGTAGATATGGTTGTAAATCAGCTTCTGCAAGGGGGTAATGTAGTTTTTGAAAATCTCAATGCCGTCGATGCGCCGCTGCCACTTGTGGATTTCCTGGCGGCCATCCAGCACATCCAGATACTCCCGGCACAGGAAGCCGTACTTTCCGAATCCCACCCCCACATCCAAAATGCTTGCGGGTTGGGTGAGTACGATGAGTTCCACAATTTCGTTCAACTGGAAGAAATGGCTCGAAGGCACCTTTCTGTTCCTTCTTTTAAACGTACTGAAATAAAAATACGTATTTTATCCCAGGTTCGGAAAAACCCCCTCTAAAAATTTTTCTATCCCTTGCCCAGATTCTGCTGAAAAATGGCAATTTCACAGAAAACGTGCTCCATTCTATCTTGTAGGAGGCGTCTCCAGACGCCGATGGAATCGAGCTCTGAAGAGCCCTCCCACAGAAATAAATATCTGAAGTGAGCCCATAGTACTGGCAACAACTCCATTTTTCCGACAGAATCTGCACCTGTGCAAATAAGCCAGGGGTTGACTCCGTAAGTTTAAAAATTAC
>QMQE01000166.1 GCA_003650445.1 Acidobacteriota bacterium
ACATTTCCCGGTCTTTCCCCATCCGGGCTCAACCTCAACCTTGCCTTCCACTCAACCTTGTCTTAGTGAGTCTGGTGTCTGTTTCTGCTGCTTCCATCTCCAAATTTCAAATATTTTTGGATAGACATTATCCGGCAAACAAGAAAGGGGGGCATATGCCCCCCGGTTCTCAGTGAATATCGCCTTCATGCCATCCGGAACGGACCGGAAATTTCGGTTGTTTGACCGGTACAGGAGGTTTCTCTTTTAATTTCTTAAGAAGAACCTGAACCGCCTTTTCAACACAGGGATCATGCCCTGCGGCCACTTGCTCAGGCCTGTCTTCCACCTCAATATCCGGATATATGCCAATCCCTTCTACAACCCACTTCCCATCTGTTCCGAAAACACCAAATGACGGAACAGAAATACTGCCGCCATCCACCAGCCCGGCGTTCCCTGAAAGCCCGACAAGGCCCCCCCAGGTGCGGGTCCCGATCAATGTTCCCAGATGCCGTTTCTTAAAATAATAAGGAAATGCATCCCCCCCGGAAGAAGAATAATGATTAATCAACATTACCTTTGGGCCGTCATGGGCAATGCCCGGAGTGCTGTTTGGCTTGACGCCCCTTCTTGCCCAGTAACTCAAGGTCCTTCTTTCCAGAAGCCCCGTCATAACATCGGGAATGAACCCGCCCCCGTTGTATCGGTCATCAATAATCAGGGCCTCTTTATTGTGATACGCGTACATACCCTTAAACAGCTCCCGGTTCCCCTCAAAAGAGGTATTGGGAACATGGATATAACCAATTCGTCCGCCGGACAGTTTATCCACCAGCTTCCGCCGGGAATTCACCCAGTCCAGATAGCGAAGCTCAAGTTCACTTGAAATAGGTTTAACCAGGACTGTACGTTTCACAGCCAGCTTTGGCCCCGATGCCACGGTCAACGGAACATGGCGTCCCGCCTTTCCTTCAAGAAAGGAATAGGGATTGTCCTTCAATGTCACATTGTAACCGTCGATTTTCATCAGATAGTCACCCACATGCACATCTACGCCCTGTTCCGTCAGGGGAGAGCGCCGGCTTTTATTCCAGTTCTCGCCCTGATAAATCTTTGTAATTCGATAGCGGCCCATTTGTGTGTCCGGCGTAAACTCGCATCCCAGAAGTCCTGTATTCACACGCTTCACCCTGGGGAAATCACCCCAGTTGACATATGCGTGCCCCACATTCATCTCGCCCACCAGCTCTCCAAAAATGTAGTCCAGGTCGGCCCGGTGACTGATAGAAGGTAGCAGTTTCGCATATTTCTTCCGCATTGCCTTCCAATCCACCCCGTGGAGATTATCTGCATAAAACCAATCACGGAAAATGCGCCAGCCGTCCACATAAATCTGCCGCCATTCCTTCACCGGGTCAATCTTCATTGTCAGATTGGCCAGATTCAGCTTGCCCGGCTCTCCCTTCTGGCCTGGCTGCACCGCTGCAATGCCGAATGTTTTCCCCTTCCGATATAATAGTTTCTTCCCATCAGCAGATAGAATTGCACCCCGGACACCGGCCAGAATGATAGAATCTTTTTTCTTCCCGATATCAAACTTGTGCAATCCCGACTCATTTCCGTAGAGAATTCCCCCTTTCACAGCCTGCAGATAGGAATAACGCCCGGATTTCATAGGGAAAGCCACTGTTCGTGCATCAATTCCAGTTGGATCAATGCGGACCTCCGACACCTTTTCCATTTTCTTTTTTGATCCCGCCTTTGCCTTCCGGCCCTTGTCCGATGGTTTGGCCACTTCCCTCTTTACCGTTTCCACATCATTTTCGAAGGGGAAAAGTTTTGGCACATCAGAGGTAAGTGCAGCCGCATAAATCCGGGTCGCTTTGGTGTACACGTAATTGAACTCAAACGCTGAAAATGTCAGATTAAAATCCCGGTTGGACATAAAGAAAAGATACTTTCCATCCGTTGAAAAAGTTGGATTCGAATCATTAAACGTATCACCAGTCAGCTGGATGGGTTTCTTCTCAGACAGTGAATAGACCCAGACAGCCTCCTGGCCGTTGGCCCCATTCTTGGAATATGCCACCCATGAAGAATCCGGTGAAAATGTGTAATCCCGAATATCATGGCGATCTGCCCGGTCCACAACTGTGATTTTCCCCTCTTTCACATCCAGCAATTGAAGTTCCTGATTCTTGTCGGAAAAAAGCAGCCATTTGCTATCAGGTGACCATACGGCAGGGAATTTCCAGCTTGAACTGTCCCTCGTCAACTGCTTTGCAGGCATTTTCCCATCCTTGTCCCGGATATATACTTCATATTCACCGGTTTGATCAGAGAAATAGGCGATCCATCTCCCATCCGGGGACCATGCAGGGAAAATTTCCCGTACACCCTGGCTCCGCGTCAGATTCCGGATAACACCGGATTTTGCCGGAACCGTGAAAATATCGCCCCGGGCATCCAACACCGCTCGTTTCCCGGAGGGCGAAATATCAGCACTGTGAATATCGCCTGCTACATTCTTCATGTATGGCAGAATGTTCGGGTCATCGAAGCGGATATTTACTGTCATTTTATCTGTTTTGCCGGTATCCAGATTTAAGAGATAGAGAAAGCCGCCGTTCTCATACACCAGCTGATTCCCCCGGCCGGAGGGCCAGAGGGTATCAAATTCCCTGTGATGCGTAATCTGAGTAATCTTGTCTGTTTTCAAGTCATAACGATAAATGTTCAGTTTCAGGTCCCGGTCTGAGGCAAAATAGATGCTGTCCTTGTACCAGCGGGGGATCTGGTCACTGCCCGGAAAGGTCGTCAGGCGCCTCGAAGTATTGTCAGACAGGTTGTAAATCCACACATCCGCTGCGCGGCCCCCTTTGTAACGTTTCCAGGTGCGAAATTCCCTCGA
The DNA here is from genome assembly GCA_003650445.1 of Acidobacteriota bacterium. Classification (GTDB taxonomy): domain Bacteria; phylum Acidobacteriota; class Holophagae; order Thermotomaculales; family Thermotomaculaceae; genus UM-FILTER-49-7. The sequence continues at coordinate 2,894 of QMQE01000166.1, forward strand.
GATCGGGGTATAGCAGATTTTTTCCCCATCCGGAGAAAAACTACCGAACCCTGCTTCAGGAATCTGAAGCGGCTCTTCCAGGCCTCCATCAAGGGAAACAAGGAAGTATTTACCCATGCGTTTCCCGTATGGCGTACGATTGGACCGAATCAGAATCTTTCGGCTGTCCGGAGTCCAATCCAGAACAATGTCATCAAATCCACCCCGGGGAGGCATGACACCAACATCGTTATACCAAGTCAATTGGCGGGGAGTTCCCCCTATCGACGGCATCACAAACACCTGCCTTGAACCTGAGTATTCGCCGGAAAAAGCAATCCATTTCCCGTCCGGTGAAATTTTGGGGAACAGTTCCATCCCCTTCTGAGATGTTAGTCGAACCGCACTTCCTCCGCTTGTCGGTACGGTCCAGATATCTCCCGCATACACGAACACCACACGATTTCCGTTCACATCAGGAAACCGCAACAGACGCGCATTATCCAGCGCCATCGCGGTGAACGCAGCCAACAGCACAAATACTCCCCAAAGAATATATCGCTTCATAAAGGCAACCCTCCTGTTCCAAATTCTTATCAAGCTTCCAATACAAAGAATTATACGTCAAAACCGCCTTCGGGTTCAAAAGATTATATTTCCGCCTGTAAGTGCATCTTCCCGCCCTCGGCGATTTGTGATCGGCACAAGAACTGGATTTTTCAAAAGGTTTCTGGCATAATCAAAACAAATTCGGAACAAGGGAGTCTACCATGTCATATGTTGTGGAAGTGACACATTCAGACACAGGGGAAAAACAATTTATAGCAATAAAGAGCCGGATGATATTTATCGGGCGGACCGGAGCAAACGATGTCACACTGGATGATGCTACTGTATCTTCCCGCCATGCGCGGGTACGCATAAACGAAGATAAGGTAGAACTGGAAGACCTGAAAAGCGCCAATGGTATCTTTGTCAACGGAGCAAAGATAACCCGTACTGCCAACTTGAAGGAAGGAGAGGAATTCCAGGTCGGCCCTTTCGTATTAAAAGTACTGAAACAGACTGCTGAAACTGTTGCAGCGGGCGAAGCTGCCGAGAAAGCGACTGAAAGGGCCCGGAAGAAACAGGAGGATGAAGCATACCGTTATGACCCCTTCGCCTTTGTAAAACCATTCCTGGAACCCATCAACGAGTTTCTCGAGGCAGATGGCATTTCTGAAATCATGATTAACGGCTGTGATAAAATTTACATTGAAACCGGCGGAAAGATTGTCAAAACCGATAAACAATTTTCAAGCGAGAAAGCACTGTTGGCTGCAATCAAAAACATCGGCAGAACCCTTGGCAAAGAACTCAACGAACAAAACCCCCGCCTGGACGCGAGACTGGACGATGGCTCCCGTGTGGCAGCGGTCATCCCCCCCTGCGCGATGACCGGAACTTACGTTTCCATCCGTAAATTCTCCAAAAAAGCGCTGGGCATCCAGGATCTCATCAATTTTGGGGCCATCACCGAACAGGCAGTCCGCTTTATGAAACTGGTGGTGGTCATGAAAAAGAACATTCTGGTTTCCGGTGGTACTGGTTCGGGTAAAACCACACTGCTTAACATTATCTCCACCCTCATTCCCCACGACGAACGCATCCTGGTTATTGAAGACACGGCGGAACTTCAGCTCCAGCAGGAGCACTGTCTCAGAATGGAAGCTAAGCCGGCGGACAAAAAAGGACGTGGCCAGGTCACTATCCGGGACCTGCTCCATTCCACCCTTCGTATGCGCCCCGATCGCATTATCATCGGTGAAATCCGGGGCGGTGAAGCATTTGACCTTTTGCAGGCTATGAATACCGGCCACGGTGGCTCCATGTCTACGATTCACGCCAATTCGCCAAAAGACTCCCTGTCCCGATTGGAAAATACCACACTGCAAAGTGGTATTGAGCTACCCCTCAAGGCCATTCGTGACCAGATTTCCTCCGCCATCAACATCGTGGTTCAAACCGCACGTTTCGAAGATGGATCCCGTAAAATCAGCTACATCAATGAAGTGCTGGGATTAAAAGAGGATATGAGCTACCAGGCACAGACCATCTACAAATATGAACGTGCCGGCAAAAGCAAGGACGGGAAAGTGCTGGGCCATCTGACCTACACCGGAAACACACCCACCTTCCTTGACGAAGCCATCAAAGCCGACTTCATCAAGAGTGCAGAAGAGTTATTTAAAGAATAAAAAAAGATGTGTTCTGTGTACTGACCGGAGGGAAGAGACGAGATGGAGAAGAATTTAACACAAGGGCACTAAGGCACAAAGGTAAGATAAGATTAAGGTTCGGATAAGATTCGGAAGCAGCAGAAACAGACACCAGCTTCACTAAGACAAGGTTGAGTGGAAGGCAAAGTTGAGGTTGAGCCAGGATGGGGAAAGACCGGGAAGTGTCAACTCTCTGAGTTTTCTTACCCCTACTCGGAGCGAAAAGGTTGAGGTTGAGCAGAAGGCAAGGTTGAGTCCAGAGAGGGAGAAGACAAGGAAAATCAAAAGACAGGAAATGGCCAACTCCCTTCTTTCGCTCACTCGCACTTTCACTCGCACTGTTCTTACTCCTACCCCTACTCCTACT
>QMQE01000167.1 GCA_003650445.1 Acidobacteriota bacterium
ACAGAACGCAGGTGGTTCCGCGCAATTGCGGGCCTTTTCGCGTTTCAGATGCTTTTGTCCCGGCATATCAGCTGGAAGATGATTAAAAGGATTTTTCTTTTGTTGGTATTTGGTTCCCTTGTGGTTTACCTGGCCATATGGCTGTTTCTGAACCCGGAATCTTTGGCAGGTGGTTTTGTCTTTGTAGACGTTCCGTCTAAGGGAATGCGGCTTCGAATTGTGCCGGTATTTGTGATTTGGGGGGCAATTTATTTTGCTCTGGCATGTCTCATGGGAAGTATTTCAATGGGTCGGCTGGCCAGTGGGGCAGTTGCGGTAATTATGACGGGATATGTGGTTTTCATTTATAAGTCGAGAGCAACCATCCTGGTTCTGGCCGGGGTTTTGTTTCTGATGGTTGTGATGAAAACAAAAAGAGGCCGGAGAATTCGTGCCGCCGCCGGTTTTTGTCTGTTGGCCCTTGCTATCTTGTGTGGCATGTTTTTAGCGAGGCCGAAGAGGATTCAGCGTCAATTATCCGGTTTTGCCACGTTTGCATCATCCCTTACACAAAAAAGGGGGGAGATGGATGCCTCTCTCGCCAACCGTCTGTCGCAGGCTACAGTGGCATGGTGGAGTATTTCCCGATCGCCAAGAACGCTACTGTTTGGAAACGGCCGTTTGAGCAGGTATTGGGAAGGAGAAGCCAGAGAGTCTTTCGGGCATTTTTACCCCATGGATATCGGATGGCTTGGCATTGTGTTTCTGTATGGTTTTTTCGGATTTGTATTGGTAAATGTGTCTTTTCTAATTGCGTGGAACTTATCTCGCAAAAACACATGCAAAAATGAGGACATTTTTCTGGATTCCTTAAAATGGTGGCTTGTCTATTTGTTTTTCCGTTCTGTGTTTAATGGTGTCGTTGTGGCCACCCCGGCACTGGTTCTTGTGCCTCTGTTCCTGATATCCTGGCGTTGTCGGCAGAAAACTCAGGATTCACCGATTGGAAATGAGGAGGGGCGTGAATTATGAAAAAAATTCTCTATGCTCTTCATTTCCTGCCCTGGCCGCCGGTTACCGGTGGGAGACGGGTGAGTTTCTCTACTTTGAGGGAGATATGTAAAGACTCTGAAGTGGATTTGTTATGCTTTGATTATGAGATTAAGGCTGAGGATGTGGGTAAACTTCGGCAGAACTGTCCGGGCTTGAAAAACGTATTTACGATACCTTATCGGCGTCGTTTGCGATATTGGTTACCCTGTATGAATCTGGTTGGAAAATCTTATTTTCTACACCGGGATGAGTCCTGTGAGTACAGGCAAAAAGCGGCAGAATTAGCCCACGGCGGAAAATACGATCTGTTCTTTTCTGATAGCCTTCGTGTTTTAGTAAATGTGGCAGAGGCGTTTTCGGACAGACCCGGCACTGTGCCCTGGGTGGCCCAGTTTCACAATGTGGAGTGTTTACTTTTTCAGCGTTTTCTAGACCGTAGATCATATTTAAAACCCTTATTGCAGCTGGAAATGGAGCTACTCAAACGTGCAGAAATCAGATACTGGAAGCTACCGGATCGTGCAATATTCATTTCTCCGGAAGACCATTGTCATGCTGCTGAAATGACCGGAAATTGGCCAAAGTTGGCTGGAGGGTTCCCGGGGGAGATGATAGTGCTGGACCCGGTTGGATGGGAAGGAGGCGAAGATGGCAGAATATGTCATCTCGGTACCGGCACGTGGGAACCAAACATTGACGGTGTTCACTGGTTCCTGGAAGCAGTATTTCCGGCAATCCGCAGAGGATTTCCCTCTGCGGTATTTTTTCACGCAGGCAAGGCGACAGATTCCAGATTGAAGCAATTTGACAACGGGAATGATATAAACATTCGGGGATTTCTCCCTGATTTGACCTCATTTTATCGGAATGCGGCGGTGTTTGTGGCGCCGCTCCGCTTTGGCAGTGGAATCAAAATCAAAGTTCTGGATGCCATTTCCAGAGGGATTCCAGTTGTGTTGACCTCCGTTGCGAACGAGGGGCTGTCATTGAAAGACGGTGATGGCGTTTTTGTGGCGGACGAACCGGATGAATTTGCAATGAAAGTTCTCATGCTGCTGCGGGACCCGGAATTGAGAATCAAACAGGGTCAGTTGGCCTTTGCGGCGGCAAATAGAATGGCGCACAGGTCCAGGCGAAAACTTCTTTTCTTTGAAGACGGTCGGATGTGAAAAAGTGCTGGTTTCAGTCTCTCCAATTGGGTAAAATTGGTGGGCAGAAATCGTGCTGTTTATCGAGAGGTGTATGAAACAGATAGTCTACATTCTGGGAGGCGGCAGAAGTGGGTCTACGCTCCTGGACATCATGCTGGGCAATGCTGAAGGTGTTTTCAGTTGTGGCGAATTGCGCCGTTTTTCCCCCCACCGGGGGCTTTCAAGACCGAATGAGCAGAGAATGGAATCCATCCAATTTTGGAAAAGGGTATCAAATAGGCTTGATAAAATACTAAAGGAACCGGAGCGTACAAATTTTGAAAAGCTGTGCCATGAGATAGAGTATCACTCCCGCTTTGTTACTCCGTGGCAATTGTCCAAAGACAAGATGGAGATTTATGGAAGGTATATCAATGCCTTGATGGACTTGATTTTTGAGGAGAGTGGAGCGAACTGGATTGTGGATTCATCCAAATATCCCGGGCGTTTGCTGGCTTTATTGAAGGTCTCAAAATATCCCGTGTCCGTTGTCTATCTGACGAGACATCCGGTTGGAGTTGTTCAATCTTTCGGCCGTAATGACGTGGAACAACCGGGGAAAGGGTTTTTGGCAGCCAATTATTATTACGCTGTCAATGGTTTCTTATGTAACATGGCTTTTCACCGGCTTGCTGCTGACCGTCGAGTGAAAATACGATATGAGGGACTAATACGGGATCCAAAGAAGGTTCTGTCAACAATCGGGAAAAGGTTTGGGATGGATTTGGAAACGCCTGTTTATCTTGCGGTTAGGAGAAAGCCGTTCCAGGTTGGTTACCTTGTGGACGGTAACCGAGTGCGGTTGCAAAGGGAAATTCTGTTACGATCCAATGAGCAACAGTTTGGATGGGGTGTGGGGGAAGTGTTGACTCGAATTTTGAACCGAATCTGGTATTGAGAGGAGGGGAGTATGGCTTTTGAGGGCCCACTGTTCATCGTTGGTTTATCCCGTAGCGGCACTTCCCTGCTCAGGAACCTCTTAAACCGGAATTCCCGAATTTCAATGACCCCTGTGGAGAGTCATTTCATCCCTTTCCTGATCAGTAAATATGGAAGAAAACCGGATTTTTCAACCCTGCAAAAAAAAGAACAGTTGAAAAAGTGCCTGAGGAAGACTTTCTTTTTCCGTAAGCTGGCGTCAAAAGGCTACTCAATGAACTGGCCTGAGCTGATGAGGAGGATGGAAACAGGGGATTGGAATCTGATTATTCAATACATCTTTGAGACATTTGCGGAAAAACCGTACCAACCGGGAATGATCTGGGGGGATAAAACACCTCGCTACCTCCCGTATGTTCCCAATATTAAGGAAATTTTACCTAACGCGAGGTTCATACAGATCATTCGGGATCCCAGGGACAGGGCGATGTCAGTTAAAGCCCGTTGGGGCAAGGTTTTTTCCCGCTCTGCCTCTGAATGGAACCGGCAATTGACTTTGAGCCGGGAGTACCCAAATCTGCTGGGGGCAGATTATAAGGAAATTCACTACGAGAAGTTGCTTGCTGATCCGGAAGAAACGATGATGGATCTCTGTAAATTTATGGAAGTCAACTTTGAGCCGGAAATGCTCACACAGAAAAAAGCCGAGAGAAGGTACGGAGATACCAGGGGCAAATTACATATTGTTTCGGAGAATTGTAACAAGTTTGCGAACAGGTTGTCGGACAGGAAAATCCGCCGAATCGAGGAAATCGCGTTTCCCATGATGCAGGAATTGGGATATGAGGTAATGATTGCCGCTGGGCATATTCCTGTGGGAAGAGTGAGGGCGCTGATTCTAAGGATGTTCGATATTGTATTTCATGTGTGGTCAATTTTGCGCGAGTATGGTTTCAAGGCAGGAATTCAGCGTTCATACCAGGTTTTTAGAACCAGGATATTGCTGAAGTATATCTCAAAAAGGGGAATTGGCCCTGAATGATCCGGGTTGTTTAAAACTTTTCAAACTGCCGTTTTTTAGCGAATCTATTGAGGAAGCTGTTGAGCGGGTTTGTGGTTTTATTCCCGGTGTTTACGGTGGAACGGAGCCAATCGTGATTAATTCCAATACAGACATTGTAGTTCAATTGGAAGGACTTTGTCACAGTGAACCGAAATTTTATGTAAGGTTGGCAAATGCATTTATGGTTTTACCGGACGGTTGCCATTCCGATGGGCAGCCGATTGCTGAAACTGAAACTCCGGTCTGATTCTTCGAACAATGATTCCGCCAAGGACAGAAGTCGGCAATCGTGATTTTGAGAGTTTTGTGCGCGAATTGACATACGAAATTCAGCTATTTCACCTTCTTTTGTGATGGTTTGCCTTAGATTCCCCAAACAGGAGCGGTTATCTGGCTGCAATTGATTGTCCTAAAAACAGAGGAGAAAACACCATTTCATTGTTTTTGAGGCTTGGCGCTTCAGCCGAGTTTTTTGCAGGAACAAAGAAACGTGCTCCGAAATGGATGCGGAGAATCTACATGGAGTGGTTTCGAATGGGGCATGAACCCCGTTGATTAGTTTGTTGCTACCTGAGGGACGCTGTTTTTTTCATTCCGATTGTGTACCGGGAGTGGCGAGACCATAGAAAAATTCTGTGATATTACCAGGTGTCCACTGATGATTTTCTATCCTAAGGCTAAATCAAAGTCGAATCAAGTTGTTGATATTTTGTTGAGTTTCTCAGGGAAATGAGGTGATGTGGATAAAAAGTCCGGTTGGATTCCATCTTCTGGGATGATACCATCTGTGGTGATGGGGGATGTTCAATGAATGCTGTCAAAACGAAGAGGAAAAAAGGCGATTCAGGTTTCCAGACCGGGAATGTTCTGCTGATTTCGACAGCTCATCTGGTTCACGATATCTACTCTTCTTTTCTGGCTCCGATTCTTCCCCTTCTGATTGAAAAACTTCAAATCACGTATACTGCGGCGGGTTTTTTGACGGTGGTTCAACGTGCACCGTCTCTGCTGAACCCATTGATGGGACTTCTTGCCGACAAAATCCGGGTACGCTATCTTCTGATTCTGGCTCCGGCTATCACGTCTATTTCCATGTCCCTTCTCGGTATGGCACCCAATTATGGCATTCTTGTACTGCTTCTATTGTCCATGGGTATCGGGGCGATGTGTTTCCATGTACCCGGCCCCGTTATGATTAAGGCGGTTTCCGGGGATCGGATGGGGAAGGGGATGAGTTTTTACATGCTGGG
>QMQE01000168.1 GCA_003650445.1 Acidobacteriota bacterium
ATGTTTGATATCGGGTGTAATGCTATAAATAATTCAATGAAAATATGTTTTCAAAGGCGACTGAGTGCCATCAGGGGAGGCGATTATGAAATCCTTGCGGATGAGGGAATCATTCAGAAATTTACTTACGAGGACTTGTTAAATCAATACTAATTAATCGGAACCAGAAATTAACACAATTTATTGTCTGGCTGGTGCTTCTGACACTTTCGGTTTGTGAGCTTGTGATCCACAACTTGATGAAGTCGCTGAACATATTCCCCTTTGTCGTTTAATAATTATCTGATATACTAAAAGAAGTTTACTTATTGCATGCTTATTAACACGGTGGGAATTGCCATCGTAATTTGCCTGAGCTGGAGTTTAGAGCAGTGCTTCAGGTAAAAAGGAGGGGAGTATGGGAAATTCAAGGAAGATAATTATATCGTTGATGTTTATCTTTGCAGCAGCGGTGGTATGGGGGAGAACGTATTACATTCCCCATGTTCACACTGCCAATGATTCATGGGAAACATATTTGATTGCGGATAATCTCCAGAATCCTGACCCGCAGGGATTTTATTTGACATTATATGATGACGCAGGGGCAGTGGTGGTGGACCACCGGTACTACGAAGTGGCGGCCGGTCAGAGCCTTACAATAACTCTTCGCCCTTTGAATGGTGTTGACGGAGAAGTGGAAAGCGGTTCCAATTCGCTACGGCTCCGTTTGGGCTACATGGCAAAGGAATCCACCGGCGGCGGTACCGCTGAGTTTGATTTGCCCTCAAAGCTCAGCAACAAAGTTGTGTTTTCAACTTCCAACTATTATGACCAGTTGACCTGGAGCGGGTTTGCGGTTTTTAACGGCTCAGATGATGAGGTTACAGCCGATGTAACGGTGATGACCACAAGCGGCAACAGCACAAGCCAGGTGACCATTCCCGCGAAGGGCAAAGTGGTGAACTATTTTGAAGCTCAGTTCGGCGTTCCATACGGTGATATCAACGATGTGGTTTTTTCGGCGGATACGCAGTCATTGACCGGTATTACCATCTCCGGAAAAGACAATGACAAATTGCTTTTCACCGGTACGGGCTCGGACAGAGAAGGCTGGTTTTTGAAAAATCATGAAGAATACCTGGAAATACACGGAATCGCCCGGGCAAACGGGACTGCCATTGTAGCCGACTATGGTTACACGCAAGCAGCGGGATCGTATGGCGAAATAAAAGGGATTCGCATCAATGACGGCTGCACAATGTTTACTGAAACTGCCGGGTATGAAAACCTGTTTCCGCTGGGTATTGTCAGTGATGCCGGCCGCACCATGGTGTTCGCGTATGGGATTGACAGCAGTAATGCGTCAAATCCCTCATATTTTGTTGCCAGAGTGAACCCTGCCGACGGTACGATCATGTGGAAGAAGGTTTTTTCAGACGCAATTATGTATGATGACCTCTATCCGGGCAGAATATGCGCCGCTACGGACGGCACAGCCACAGTTCAGGTAAATGTAAGAAACGAAAGCCATATGGTTGAGACTTATTCCTTTACTGTCGGAGATGGAACCCAAACTTTCCTATCAAGGTCTTTTAACGGTATTCCCACCTCCATCAGCTACGACGGTACCACCGGAAAGTATTATTCAATTTTTTCCCGATACGACAGCACAGCCCAGAGATACAGCACAATTGTTTTATTGCAGAATACCCCGGGGAATCTCAGCGGTACATCTTCCAGCGCAGATTTTTCCACACTGGTTCAGGATGGCGTGAAACATCACGTTCTGATGTACGGTGGCGGAATTGTCAGCGGGAAAATGTCTCTGATTATCAGTTCAAGTATCGGAACCCAGTGGCAGAACAATTCAATAGACATATCAGATGATTGGCCGGCGCAATACTTTATGGGAAGTGTTAGCCTGACAAACTTTCAAAGTGATGCAATTTCCACGGAAAAGACCTGGATTCCCGGAAGCATGGGGGACGATGTGCACATTGTCAAAGACGAAGACAATTATGTATATGCCTTTTGCGGCAGCCCCCTTTCCACGTGGCTTGGAAGGACCCTGGTATTTGAGTTTTCAGATTTTATTATCTGGACATTGCCGGCGCAGGTAAGCGCCGCATCAGACGATGACATGCTTCTGCTGGGATTCCAGAAATATTGGTTCTCCGACCGGCCGGCTGTTCAGATAACAAAAAGGACGAAAGATAATTCGGTTAAGTATAACGGCAATACCTATCTGCAGCGGGTTACTTTCGATGACATGATGGCGGAATATTGCCGGTAGTTTGATTTTTCTCTCGGCGAAATTTAGAAGGTGGTAAAATTGGCACATCCCGAAAAGGGGGTGTGCCATGTCACCTTTTAAAATCCTGCTGGTTGTAATGATGAGTTTCGCCGGAATGGCCTACTTCGGCTATGGCAAGAAACAGCAGAACATGAGCGCCATGATTTCTGGCGGCTTGATGATGGGGATTCCCTATCTTGTTTCCGGTACATGGGTTTTGTTTCTGATCTGGCTGGCACTGATTGCGTTTCCCGTTGTCCGGAGCCGAATGTGAGCACTTTTGCCATAATCGGGCACAGGGGCGCGATGGCGGTGTATCCGGAGAACTCATTGGAAGGGTTCCGCTACCTGTTGGATAACGGTATTGAATGGGCGGAAACGGATTTGCGTGTCAACCGCCACGGTGAAATTGTCCTGCACCATGATTTCGTCAGTCGGCGGCTTATTCCGGTCTGTTTCAGTGGCAGGGAATTGAACGCCCTTTCCCTTGAAGAGCTGCTGAATACCCTTCCTGAACTGAGACTGAACCTTGAAATCAAGTCCCATAAAGTGATGGAACACCTTGGCGAAATTATGCAGTTTCGGGAAACACCGGAACGGTTTATTTTTTCTTCTTTTCATCATTCCCTGATCACGCAACTAAAAGAAGCATATCCGCAGATTCCCAGCCTGCTGCTGATGGAAGGGGCGCCTAAAAACCTGTGTGGATATGTAGAAGAATCCGGTGCGGACGGCCTGGTTTTTCAGCACGAATTCTATGACCCGGAAGAAATTGCCTGTCTTATTTCAGCCGGGAAAACGGTTTTTTCCTATTCTGTCGATCTTATCGAGGAAGCGGTACTGTTCAAAAAAATGGGGGTAAGCGGCATCATCAGCAACCATCCGGTCAAAATTCGTGACGCTTTGCGCCATGCGGAAGATTCTTCTCCGTTTCGACCACGTGGGTAAAGTAGGAGTAGGAGTAGTGCGAGTGAAAGTGCGAGTGAGCGAAAGAAGGGGGTCAGGCCATTCCCTGCTTTGTTTCTGCTAATCACAAATTACAAGTTACGAATTACGGCCTCCAGAGTGGGCGTTCCCCGTCGTTTCTCTTCCCCTCCGGTCAGAACACAGAACACATCTTTTCCCGCCCATCACTTTATCAGTGATTTTCCCGTCATCTCAGCCGGCTGCGGAACATCCACCAGGGAAAGCAGGGTGGGGGCGATATCCCGCAATGCCCCTTCATTCAACTCCGCATGCCGGAACCGTTCCGAAATCAGGCACAACGGCACGGGATTGGTGGTATGGGCCGTAAACGGGCCGCCGTTTTCGTCCAGCATCTTTTCCGCGTTTCCGTGGTCAGCCGTCAGCAACATATCCCAGCCGTTTTTCAGCACAGAATCCGCGACCTTTCCTACACAAGTATCCACCGTTTCCACCGCCTTGACTGCGGCATCAAACACGCCGGTATGCCCCACCATATCGCAGTTGGCAAAATTCAGGACAATGGCCTGAAAGCGGCCGGATTCAATGGCATTTACAACCTTGTCCGCCACTTCAAACGCGCTCATCTCCGGCTGCAGGTCATAGGTGGCCACCTTGGGAGAGGGCACGAGAATCCGTTCTTCACCGGGAAAACTCTTTTCTTCTCCTCCGTTGAAAAAGAAAGTCACATGGGCGTATTTTTCTGTTTCCGCGATACGGAGCTGTTTCAGTCCCGCTTTGGAAACCGCTTCCCCATAGAGGCCGGTGAGGGTTTCCTGAGGAAAGGCAATGGACACCGGCAGCCCGGCTTCGTATTCCGTAAATGTAACAAAATCATTGAACTGCAGTTTTTCCCGTTCAAAATGGCTGAACGCGTCATCCAAAAGGGCGTGGCACATCTGCCGGGCCCGGTCGGAGCGGAAATTGAAAAACAGAACCACATCCCCGTTTGAAATAGAATGGCTGCCATCAATCACCACCGGCTTAATAAACTCATCAGTCTCTCCTGCGGCATAGGCAGTCTTGACCGCCTCCTCAGCCGTGGCGGTTTTTCTGCCCTTTCCATTCACCAGCGCGTCATACGCCGCTTGAATCCGTTCCCAGCGGTTATCCCTGTCCATGGCATAGTAGCGTCCGGTCACGGTTCCGATTTCTCCGAAACCCAGTTCCCGGATAAAACTATCCAAATCTTCGATATAGCCGATACCGCTGTCCGGCGGCGTATCCCGTCCGTCCATGAATGCGTGAACGGTAACATCCGGGACACCGGCTTTTTTCGCCATATTCAGCAAAGCCTTCAGATGGCGGATATGAGAGTGAACCCCTCCGTCGGAAAGCAGCCCCAGCATGTGAACCCGGCTGCCGGTTTTCCGCGCGGACTCAAAAGCGTTTTTCAAAACCGTATTTTGGGTGAAACTGCCGTCTTTAATAGCCTTGTCAATCCGGGTGATATCCTGATACACCACCCGGCCTGCGCCGAGATTCAGGTGGCCACCTCGGAATTGCCCATCTGCCCGTCCGGCAGCCCCACAAACAGGCCGGAGGCCTGAAGCCGGGAAGTGGGGAACTCCCGGTATAAGCGGTCAAGGTTCGGTGTGTTCGCTGTGGTTACCGCGTTTCCCGGCCCAGCCGGTGCAATGCCGTGGCCGTCCATAATGACGAGAATTGCTTTATGTGAATGCATATCCGCCTCCATCGTTTTCATTTCATTCCCATTATAACAGAGAGAATGAATGTTGATTGGTATGACACGTGGGAATCAGTTCCTGTCCCCGGTGGCATATTGCCACCTCCCGGATGCCCGAAACCCTGCGATCTTTCACTTGGGAAAGTGAATCCCTTGGGATTCGGGTATCCGCCACGCAGGCGTGGGAACAGGAACTGATGGGAATGTCCGTTAACAGTTTATTGTACGTCCCCCTCCTTTTCGATTGGAAGAACCGTGCATGACCATCTGGCGGCTTACGCGCCCTCCGCTTGTCGTCATGTACCGACGTACAATTCCTCCCACTCTCCGGGCGCAAGCACCGCCATCTGGCCGACACAGGTTCTTCCCCGGTTCGCTGGTCGGTGCGTGTACAACCAAGTTGCACACTCCCTCCCCGAACCGGACTGTGGAATTGTATACTTTCAATTAAAGTTTCCAGTCCCGGCTG
>QMQE01000169.1 GCA_003650445.1 Acidobacteriota bacterium
AGGAGGGTTCAAATGCGCGCAATCGTTCAGAGGGTAAAAGAGTCAAGGGTTGAAGTCAAGGGAAGGACTGTTGGTGCGATCGGTCCGGGGATACTTGTTTTTCTTGGTGTGGGGAAAGGTGATTCGGAGAAGGATTCAATGTATTTGGCAGAAAAGATAGCCGGTCTCAGGATATTCCCGGATGCGGAGGGGTTGATGAATCTTTCCCTGATGCAGTCCGGCGGTGCCGTTCTGGTCGTTTCCCAGTTTACCCTGTGGGGTGACTGCCGCAAAGGCCGAAGACCATCCTTTGCCCGGGCCGCGGGGCCGGAAACAGCCAGAGAACTTTACGAAGCTTTTATCCGCTGTTTACGGGAAAAGGGGCTGGAGGTCGCTACCGGCCGATTCAGGGAGATGATGGATGTTTTTCTTGTCAATGACGGCCCGGTTACCCTGATGCTTGACAGTGAAAAAGTCTTTTGACATGCCTGTGGAAAACCGGCGGCGAGGTCTGTTCTGAAAACCGGTCAAAAAGGTATGAAGTGCAGGATGCGTGGATGTGAATTGGTTTTCGCGCAGGCCCTCAATCAAACTCGGCGGCCAGAAAGGTGTGGTCGGAGGGTTTGGGAAGCGCCCTTGCCCGTGTGTCAATCCAGGCTTTCCGGGATTTTTCCGCCAGGCAAGCGGTGGCCAGTATATAATCGATACGCCAGCCCATGTTTCTTTTCAGGGCATTTGGGATACGGTAATCCCAAAACGTATAATGTCCTCCTTCCGGATGATGTTTCCGAAAAACATCAACCAGACCCCAGTCCAGAAATTCCCGGAAAATCGCCTGTTCATCCGGATGAAAGGTGACCTGCCCACGGTATTTTTCAGGATCAAACAGATCAATGGGTTCAAGCGCGATATTGAAATCACCGGCCAGGATCATCGGGCAGTCCGCCGTATAGTTGTTTTTGACAAAGGCGAGCAAGTCCCTGAGCCAGCGGAGTTTGTATTCGAATTTGTCGGTTCCCACGGCAAATCCCTGCGGGACGTAGACATTAATTACTGGAATATCCTGAATGACGGCACTGATAAAGCGGGCATCCTCCTCGTCGTGTCCATAGAGACCTTTCCGGATTTTTTCCGGTGCGTGTTTTGTGAGGATGGCTACCCCGTTGTAAGACTTCTGGCCCCTGAACAGGGTATGGTAACCTGCTTTTTCGAAGGGTCTGGATGGAAAATCCGGGTCCTGGACCTTGGTCTCCTGAAGACAGAGGATGTCCGTTTGTTCCCGGTCCAGCCATTGAGAGACAAGATCCAGCCTGGCCCGGATCGAGTTGGCATTGAATGTCGCAATCGTAATGGGCATGGTCCGTGATGAAGATCCTGAAATCGGATGTCGTCAATGCGTCGGGATCGCCCGTCCGGGACCGGGAAAGATGTTAATTTTTTAACGTAAAGTTAACAATCTTTGATGTTAACCTTCTTTTTCGGCCCGGGATGAACCGCCGGTCGGGAACTCATTGGAAAACAATTTTAATCTATCAGATATTTCTCCTGAAGTCAACAAGATGACTCGGATTGAGGGGAATGGGTCAGGGAAGGATGGGGGAGAATGGGGTTGTTAAGTGTGCCGGGGATGGGGTTGGCGGAAAACTTGCTTGACAAAGTGCGGGTGATTTCTATAAATGTGACCGCATTGAAGGCGGTATGAGGTTGTGGGAGGCATTTGGGCAGGTTTTTTTTGACATGAGAGGCAGGGGTAAGAGATGGAAGTGAGGGTTGAGAGGCTGGTTGGATATATTGTGATGGGGTTGTTTTTGGTTGTGGGGGTGGTTTGTTACGGGGCATTTCCGCAGGAGGAGCCTGAAGTGCCTGTAAGGATTATGTTTAAGAGCAAGGCGGGGCATGTTTTATTTGATCATATGGCGCATGTTTCGGAGTCTGGGGATGGGTTATCCTGTGATCAGTGTCATCATGAGGATGCTGATGATCCGGGTCGTTGTGGTGAGTGTCATGATGCGGAGAGTGATGTGACGCGGGCGGACGCGTTTCATGGGACGTGTCGGGGATGTCATGAGGACGTGGAAGAGGGTCCTGTGCAGTGTTCGGGATGTCATGTGATGTAGGGTATTTGGAGGCGAGATATGGTGAAGCGACGGTTTTTTAATGTGGTGAGGCGGGCTCTGAGGTATGGTGATGCGGGTGTGGGGTTGGATGATATTGAGGAGTTGGGTTTACCGTCGATGGTGCATGTGCCGGTATGGGGTGGGCAGCCGGGTTTTGGGGATTTGAAGGTTGGCGGTGAGGTGGCGACGGGGCAGTTGTTGCATGGATCTGATGGGGGGTATGTGCTGAGTCCTGTGACGGGAGTGATTTGTTCTGTGGTTGAGCGTACGGGGTATCTGGGCAGGCGGTATGTGCGGGTATCGATTGAAGTTTCGGGTGAAGACCGGTTTGACGGGGGATTGGTTGAGGCGGTTGGCGGGTCGGATTTTGATTTTCTGAGGCGGCATTTGGTTTCGGTGCCCGGCAAGGGGGATTTTTCGTTGCTTGTGGGGTTTGATCCTGTGGTCAATGTGGTGGTGGTGCATGGGATGGATGAGGACATTGGTGTGGTGACGCGTCGATTGATGGTGCAGTCTGACGGGTTATTGGAGGGGATATCGTATTTGAAGCAGGTGGTGCGTGCGGGGCGGTTTGTTTTGGTGGTTTGTGAGGGTATTTCGGGGGTATCCGGGGTGGACCGGGTGGAGGTGAAGCCGGTGTATCCCAACGGGTTGCCTGAGGTATTGATGCGGCGGGTGCCGGGTTTATCCGGAGGGGGGGTCGGTTTTGTAGGGCCTGAGGCGGTGTTATTTTTTTCCCGGTTATCTGAAGGGGTTATTGATTTTGGCAAGGTGGTGATGGTCTCGGGTGGAGGTATGGCGTCCCGGCTGGTGAAGGTTCGGGTAGGCACGGCAGTGGGGGATATTTTATCTTCACTGGGCGTGGTGGTTGGTGATGGGGATCGTGTGATTCTGGGGGGTCCGATGCGAGGCCGTGCGGTATCTGATCTTGAGGAGCCGGTGATGTGGGACACGGATGCGGTTCTGGTGCAGTCGGGTTCTGAGGTGATCAGGGCCGAGGACGGGCAATGTATCAACTGTGGGGAATGTATTCGGGTGTGTCCGGTGCGGGTTCCGGTGAACATGCTGGTTCGGGTATTGGCCAGTGGGTTGTATGAAGAGGCTGCGGAGCGTTATGATCTGGACAGTTGTATTGGCTGTGGGTTATGTGATTATGTATGTGTGGTGCGGATTCCGATTCTGCAGTATATCATGCTGGGCAGGCAGGAGGTTATGCGTTTAGCGGAGGGGACAAATGGATAGGGTACTGACGAGTTCGCATGCGCCGTTCTGGCATGATGGCAGCCGGGTGTCGGTGAGGAGTTATGATGTTGTGTTGGCGGCGATACCTGCGGTGCTGATGGGGATATGGCGGTATGGAGTGCCTGCGCTGGGAGTGGTGAGTTTATCCATATCGTGTGCCATGTTGTGGGAACTGCTGATGAATGTTGTGATGAAGCGTTCCGTATCGATTGGAGACGGCAATGCGCTGGTGGTGGGGTTATTGTTTGGGATGATGCTTCCGGCGGTGGTGCCGTGGTGGCTGATTGTGGTTGGGACCTTTGTTGCGGTGGTGGTAGGCAAGCAGATTTACGGGGGATTGGGGGCGAACCCGTTTCATCCCTCGCTTGTGGCCATGGCGATTGTAATGTTGTCGTGGAAGGCGCTGGTGGATTTTGATGGGGCGCTGGTGAACTATGACATGGGTTTTTGCATGGTGTATCCGCTGGGGGCGGTGAAGCATTTCGGGGCGGCTGCGGCGGGCAATTACAGTATGGTGGATTTGCTGATGGGTCGTCAATCCGGAGGGATAGGAGCGGTATTTGGTCTGGGTCTGATTATTGGGGGGGTATATTTGATATTGCGTGCTACGGTGCGGTGGCAGATTCCGGTATCGTTTTTGGTGGGGGTTATGGTGACGGCGCATATTTTTCATATGGCGGATGCTGAGCGGTATGCGGGAGCGATGTTTCATGTGCTGACGGGCTACACGCTGTTGGGGGCGTTTTTTCTTGCGCCGGAGGATTCTTCTTCGCCGGTCAACGGGTTACCGATGGTGATATACGGGTTATGCGGAGGGATTTTGACGGTGCTGATTCGCAATCTGGGGTTATTTGCGGACGGGGTGGTATTTGCGATTCTGATGATGAATGTGGCCAACCCGCTTTTGGACAAGCTCCGGCCGAAGGCGATGGGGAGGGTGTAGTCATATGCGAGAGATGTTGAGGTTATTTTTGGCGGTATTGTTGTTCAGTGGGGTATCCGGGGGGCTTTTGGCGTTTGTGAAGGATGCGACGCAGGCGCGTATTGAGTATCAGCAGTTGAAGTTTGTGAAGGGGCCTGCGATTCATCAAATTCTGAAGGGGTGTACGAATGATCCTCTGGTGGACCGGTTCAAGATAGAGGATGGCCAGGTGGTGCGTAATTTTTTTGTTGGGGAGTTTGGGGGCAGGCGTTCGACGGTGGCCTTTGAATCGGTTGGCAAGGGTTTTGGCGGAGACATTGGGATTATTGTTGCGGTGGATGTGAGCACGGACAGGATTGTGGGTGTTGCGGTGACGACGCACAGTGAGACACCCGGGGTGGGTTCACGGACCAAGGATGACCCGTCGTTTTGTGCGCAGTTCAAGGGGTTGCCGATCCGGGAGGTATTCAAGGTGAAGGCTGATGGGGGTCAGATTGATGCCTTGAGTGGTGCGACGGTATCGAGTCGTGGGATATGTGGTGCGGTGACGGCGGCCTCTGGGGTGTATGCGCGGTTGAAGGGTGAGATAGAGAAGAAGCTTTCCGCATCGTGATGTAGTGGAGGAGTTATGGCCAAGACTGTGGTTCAGGAGTTTACGAAGGGGTTGTGGGATGAGATACCGCCGTTTCGTCTGGTGTTGGGGTTATGTCCGACGCTGGCGGTGACCAAGACGGTGGAAAATGGTGTCGGCATGGGGGTGGCGCTGACGTTTGTGCTGGTGTGTTCGAATGTATTTATATCGTTGTTCAAGGACATGATACCCAAGCGTGTGCGGATTGCGTGTTATATTGTGGTGATTGCGACGTTTGTGACGGTGGTTGAGTTGCTGATGCAGGCCTTTACGTATCCGTTATTTTTGAAGCTGGGGATATTTATACCGCTGATTGTGGTGAACTGTATTGTGTTGGGTCGAGCGGAGGCCTTTGCGGCGAAGAACAACATTGGCCGGTCGTTTCTGGACGGTTTGGGTATCGGGATTGGTTATACGCTGGCGCTGGGGGTATTGGCGGCGATCCGGGAGGTTTTTGGCAGCGGGACGTTTACG
>QMQE01000170.1 GCA_003650445.1 Acidobacteriota bacterium
ACAACTGTCAATTTGCCAAGAGGAACCCGCATTTCAAAAACTTGTTTTTGAAATAGGAACTTTCCCTGAAGTGTACCGTTGAGCTTGCTCATAAGGGGCGCTTCGGGGAAAGCTCCGTGCTGCCGCAGGTGGCGGCAGTGCGGGTTCCAGCCCCCCAAAAGCCAGACACCCTCTAAACTTTGTGTCCTTTGTGCCCTTGTGCCTTTGTGTTGAATTCCCCTCTCCTTCGCTCCTCCCCCTCGGCGCCCTCTGCGTGCTCTGCGGTAAGTCCCCTCTCTTCTCAACTTAATTCCTCGATTTCAAATGCGCTATAAAATTGTTAAAGATGAACTCTCAGAGCTTCCCGTAAGCATCCAACATCCGGTGCGGAATGTTTCGTTTATCGGCGCCAGGTCCAGCGGAATTTCAGGGCAATCTGGTTGGAAAGGGGGATACTGTTGGTCAGTGGCCGTGTAAGGGGCCGTTCCCAGCCGTAGTTCCAGACGAGGTAAATGTCCCGGCCCGGGGCAATGGTCCAGCGGAGCCGGTTGTTGAGGCCGATCTCCCGGGAGTCATTGTCATACTGGGTGTAGCTGGAAAGTACCAGCTCCGGCGTAAATGCGTAAATCAGTTTGAATTGCCAGAGGCGTTCCACAAAATTGCCCTGGGGCAGGTGGCCGAAGTCATGTTCGGTTTCCAGTTCCATGTGAAGATGGCCGCCATTACCGGACCAGCGGACATAGGCTTCTGCCTGGGTCAGGTGGCCGGTGTAGAATTCACCGAACCATGTGGATGTCCCGATCACGAAGGGATTTGAATCGGACGATTCCAGTTCCACCCGGTAGCGCAGGAAGTGGTAGCCACCGGCGGGGATGAACACGCCATCCGAAATCTCAAAGGGTTCATACAGGAACTCATACCGGGGGGCAATATTAAATTCAAAATGGGCGCCGGACTGGGTATTTACATTAAAGGGAGCCGTGAAAATGCGCCAGGATTCCGTGACACCTTCCAGGTTTTCCACGTACCAGACAAAGGTTTCAAAATACATCTGACGAATCCATTTCCCGAGTTGGCCCTTTGGTCGGGGTTGATACGCCATGCCCAATGATACTTGTCTGGTGCCGGGGCGGGGCAGAAATCCAAGTCCCGGGTTCATTGCTTTACCGAATTCTTTGTAGGTAATGCTCATGTCCCAGAGATCGTTGGGGTAGTCCACTTTGAATCCCCATCCACTCTTTCGGCCCGCTTCCAGATCTCCGGATGTGCCGGCAAACCAGCCCCCGAGACTGAAGTTCTTGTCACCCCGAAAGGTGGACGTGGTCCACAATGCGTCCACACCCGCCATGGTGTTGTCGGAAACACTGTCCGGGTTTCCGCTGGTCAGGATAGTACCGACCCTGAGGTGAGAATTGACGTCATAGGCAAGGCGTCCGGCAAACATGTTGTTGGCGGGAACGCTGTCGGAATCCCTGGTCTGGACATCCAGCATGGCCATAGACCATGGGCCCTGCTGGCCCATAATTTTAACACCAAAGTCGATGGGAACCTGTTTTCCATCATACAGTCCGATGCGACGGGAGTAGAAGGGGACAAAATCCCGATGAAGCCCGGTGCCAAAATCAAAGAGATTTGAGCCTTCCAGAAAAAATTCCCGCTTTTCCGGAAAGAAAAGGCTGAACCGGGTCAGATTAACTTGCCTTGTATCCACTTCTGTTTCTGCGAAATCCGTGTTCAATGTTAACATGCCGGAAATCCCCGGTGTGAAGCTGTATCGAAGGTCCAGCCCTGCTGTTCCACTGAATGCCCGGCGATTGTCCCGAAATTCCCTGTCGGTTTTTATGACACTGTATGGGGAAACGGAAAAGCCATGTCCCTGGTTCATTCCCTTCATGCCGGATAGGATGCCGGTGTGGCGCATGTCGAAACGATGGCAGTCCAGTGTGGTTCCGGCCCAGCGCAGGCTCAACTGTTTTCGGGCTACCCATCGTTGTACATCCATCTTCCAGATATCCTGCCCCGGAGTAAACCGAAGGGTATGGGCTGGGATTTTGATTTCCACTGTCCAACCGGTTTTTGTCCGCCTTGTCCGGGCATTCCAGATGCCGTCCCAGTCCAGTGACATGCTCTCCGGCCCGGAAATCAGTCCGTCTGTCCTGGCACCTGCAGGGTTCACCTGAAACATGAACCCGGTGCGGTTGTCTCCGAAGGTATCCAGCAGCACTGCCACCTTGTCATCCCCGTCCATTTCGTTGTCCCGTTGCATGGTGTGAACAGATATCCTGGAAGGATCCGGGTCATCGCAAAGAATGCCGATGTAGAGCGCATGGTTGGTGCTGATAATAAAAACCTTTGTATGGAATGGTGTCGGTTCTCCGGGGTGGGGAGACTGCTGAGTCAGGTCGGCAATGATACCCGCGTGTTTCCATGCTGCTTCATCCAGTTTGCCGTCGAGGCGGATGAGATTGTCGGTATGGAAGGCAACAACTTTGTTGATTGCAGAAACCGGTACGGTGAGTGTTACAAGAAGCAGCATGGAAAAAAGACGGAATTTCAGATGCATATACTTCGCCCCCAGAACACACAGTTAAGGAATTATACCGGAGTTTTCAGCCAAAGTTTCAAACTTTTGAGCAAAAATAGAGTCAGAAGCCACCGCCTCCGCCGCCTCCACCACCACCTCCTGAGAAACCGCCCCCGCCGCCGCCGGAACTGGACCCGGGGGGCACTGAGGAAGAGGAGACAGCAGAGCTGAAAGAGGAAGACAGGGATGAAGCAAATCCGGCTGCACCCAGCGCACCCCAGTTGGCCGTACCCGAATACCAGGTGGGTCGATAACCGCCCTGTTCCGGCGTCAACTCAGTGTTGAGAATTGATGCAAATCGATCAGCCCATTGGTTTTCAACCCCAAGTGCCAGGGCGTAGGGCAGGTATTTTTCAAAAAGTTCCGGTGTCTTGCTGATGGGTGTTCTGAAATTCATTTCATCTTTTTCAGAAACAGAGAGAAAGAGCTTAAATCCCTCGATTTTGTCCATCTCCCGGCGCCCAAAGAGGGTCGGTGCTTTCAAAAGCCAGTAAAAGAGGGCGTCCATCCCCAGTACAATGAGCAGAATCGCGATGGCGGTATAGCTGGAGGATTTCCCCAGCATGAAAATCCCAACGATTTCGCCGGCCAGGAATGGCAGAAAGAAAACAGTCATGCCGATAGCACCGCCAATTCCCTTTCCGCCGCCTTTGAAGACGGCCTTCCAGCTGCTGAATGCCGCACCACCAAGGGCCAGTACGCCCGCTGTCCAGCCGGACAGCCACAGGAGCATGAACAGGGAAGGAACAGCCAGCCTGGACAATAACGCCACTGCGACAAGAATCAGGATGGAAATCAAAACCCCCGGCACAAACCAGCCGGTATTTTTCTTGAAATATTTCTTCATAAAATGGGTTTTCAGTGATTTCTGGAAGGCCTGCATTGCGGTCTGAATAGTCAAAGCATTTTCCCGCTCCAGCGCGATCTCATCCCGGATTCCCAGCAGCTTGGTAAAAAGCCGGGCTTCTTCAGGGGACAGGCCTTCCCGGTTACCGTCCGTTTTGATCAGGGTGTAGTCGCCATCCTCTTCCTCAATCTTCAGTTTCCCTTTCACCGCGAGGTTCAATATAGCTGCAGACATGGCTTTTTTGTCAAAGCCCATTCGTTCGATATAGCGCATGGCAGCCGGGGACAGGCCGTCCGGCGGCTCATACATCGGTGCGATTGGGCCGGGTGCAGGGTCTTTCCCCACCTTCACCCAGGCAATCATGTAATAGAGAAACAGGAGGAGAATTCCACCGATTCCCACCAGAAGGCTTAAGTTATCTTCAAGAAGCAGTTTTGCTTTTTCCGAGCTGGTCGGCTCGTACACAAGGCCCTTGGGCCAGAGGACAACGATGGTCATTCCCTCACCTGGCGCCAGAGTTCGGGTGGTCTCGAAAACACTGTTTCCCTGCGAATCCGTGGAAATACGGCAATCCTGCAGTTTGGAGCCGTAGCTTCCGGTGTAAGCCTCTTTCTCCAGTATTTTGTCCCCTGCTCCTTTCGGGAGAACCACCGTAACCTTCCCGTGGTCAATGGGAAATGCCCAGCCCTGGCCAATGGCATTCCAGTACAATTCGTCGTGATCTTTGAAATAGCCGATCTGGCGATTGGTTGAATAAGCCAGTTCATAGGTGTAAATGCCGGGAGAAATGCTGGAGCTCTTGCTGCCAAGATAGACCCGCCAGCCATTGGAACGACGTTCCACTGACCATCTGATTCTGTTTCCGTTCCGTATCACCGATATGACGTCAAATCGAACACGAACCCGGTTTCCCATCTTGTCCACATAGTCAGTGGGGAAGTCCCGGTAAATTCCCCGGCGGATTCGTCGCCCCTCGGCCCGAACCTGGATGGTTTCAGTGACACTCATGGAGCTGTCCGGGTTTACCACAATCCGGCTCTCGTAATTCAGAATTCGCTCATCTGCGAATCCGCTTACAGCCAGAATCAATGTCAGCAACAGGACAAATAAGCGTTTCATTTTGTATCCTCCTGAAAGGAAATATCCGGTGATTGTTCTTCTCCTGCTTCCAGCTCAAAGAACTCAGCCGGTTCATAGTGGAGCAACTTTCCGACGATTAGCGACGGGAAGGATTCCATCTGTACATTGTAGAGTTTCACCGCACCGTTGTAGAAACGCCTCGCCATCTGGATATTGTCTTCTACTTCTGATATCTGCTGCTGCAGCATGAGAAAATTCTGATTGGCTTTTAAATCCGGGTAACTCTCTGCCAGTGCAAACAGTTGGCGCAATCCCGTTCCCAGCGCTACTTCAGCGGCCTGACGTCCTTTCCCTTCCTGAATTGACATACAGGCACTTCTTGCTTCAACCACCCGCTCCAGCGTGTTTTTCTCGTGGCTGGTATAACCCTTGATTGTGTCCACTAATTTGGGAATCAGGTCATGACGCCGTTTCAACTGGACATCAATATCACTCCAGGCTTGTTTGATCATGTTTTTCAGTTGGACAAAGCGGTTGAATGTCATGGCAAACCAGAAAATAAAGATTAAGACAACAATGAGAATTCCGATACCCATAAAGCCTCCGGGCAATGCTTGTTTGGCATATTGTACCAGATTTTTAAGTGGTAAACGGCGTTATTATTCCGTCTTTGCAGCGACCTTAGCTGTTTACCGTGCAACTATGAGAGTTCAATTCTAACAATTTTATAACGCATTTGAAATCGAGGAATTAAGTTGAGAAGAGAGGGGACTTACCGCAGAGCACGCAGAGGGCGCCGAGGGGGAGGAGCGGAGGAGAGGGGAATTCAACACAAAGGCACAAGGGCACAAAGGACACAAAGTTCAGA
>QMQE01000171.1 GCA_003650445.1 Acidobacteriota bacterium
AGTGGCCAGCTTTTGGCCATGGACCCGAGTTTTCGAAATGAGGACCTGGCATCTTATCTGGCCCGGTTCTATTTTTTCGGGGATGACCTGGACAAACCGATTTTCACTTTATCCGGGGGGGAGCGCAGCCGCCTGAAAACGGCGGTACTGATGAAACAGCCCTGTGACCTTCTGGTACTGGATGAGCCGACCAACCATCTGGATCTTCAGCTGAAGGACGCGGTGATGGACGCATTGATTTCCTTTGAGGGAAGTTTGCTGGTGGTTTCCCATGACCGTTTTTTCCTGGACCAGGTGGTGAACGAGGTGATGGCACTGGAAAATGGCTGTTCAACGCGCTTTGCCGGTTCTGTGTCCGGTTTTCTTCAGCGGCAGAAACACCCGGGGGATGAACCGGCTTTTGAAGATACAAGAAAGGCCCGGCCTGCAGTGAAGGCGAATGATGCAGTTGAAAGTAATCCGGGAAAACCGCTGGTTTCAAAGAATGAACTTCAGCGGGCCAGGTGGCGCCTCGGTGAGGTTGAGAAGGAGATTGAGAGACTGGAGATTGAGCATCAGAAGCTGGCTGAAGAGTTGGAAGCCCCTGAGATTTACCGGGATGTGGCGCGGTTGAAGGCTGTGCAGGAACGGTTGTCAGAAGCATCGGCAACACTTGAGCACCTGATGACGGAATGGGAGGATTTGCTGAAAATATGTATGTAATTCGAAAACTTCGCCTGTTTGGTTTCAAATCCTTTCCAAGGGAGACGGTAATTCGTTTTTCACCGGGTATTACCGGTATTGTGGGCCCCAACGGCTGCGGCAAGAGCAACATTGCGGATGCACTTCTCTGGGTAATGGGAGAGCAGAGCTTCAAGAATCTCCGCGGCGGTGCCATGGAGGATGTAGTATTCAATGGCAGTGACAAGCTGGCACCCATGGGAATGGCTGAGGTGGAGCTTCAGTTGGAAAACTTGAACCCTGATGAGGGGGAAGAGCGCCTGATCACGATACAGCGCCAGTATTTCCGTGAGGGGGATGCCAAATATCGTCTCAATGGGAAACGGGTTCGATTGAAAGACATACAGGAGTTTCTGCTGGAAATCGGGCTGGGGTCCAAATCCTTTGCCATCATCGAGCAGGGGCGGGTGAGCACCCTGATCAATGCAAGGCCGGAAGAGCGCCGCCGTATGATTGAAGAAGCTGCCGGAATTCTCAAATACAAAATGAAAAAGAAGGAAGCGGTGGGGAAAATCCGCCTGACGGAAGAGAACCTGGAGCGGGTGGAGGACATTATTGCCGAAGTGAAGCGGGGGCTGAATTCCCTGCGCCAGCAGGCAGGGCGGGCAAGGCAGTTCAAGGTCATTCAAGACAAACTCCGGGAGAAAAAAGAAGGCTATCTCGGCCATCTTGGATTTCAGTTTCAACAGGAGCTGGATGGATTCCGTAGCCAGAAGGGGAAATTTCAGGACGAATTCGCTGCCATGGTTGCAGAACGGGGCAGGCTGGAAGCAAAACTGGAAGAACAGAAAAGAAAAATTCTAAATTCGGAAGAAGCGGCCGCGGCATTGAACCGGACCTATTTTGAGAAAAAACTGCAGTCAGAACGCCTTGAAGCGGAAATCAGCCATCTTCAGGGAAAAATTCAGGAACTGGAAACAAGGCTGGCGGGATACGGGGAACAGTTTGCCCGCATTGAAAAGGAATTGGCGGAGAGTGATGAAACGGCAAAACGCGAAAAGAGAAACCTGGAGCTGGCCTCGGAAGACCTGGAAAACCTGGAAGTGAAAAAGGAGGAGATGCAGGCCGCGCTGGACCGGATGAAGGCGGAGCTTTCCGATGCGGAAACCGCTTTTAGGGATGCGGACCGTGGCTTGAAAGAGTCGGAGGGACGGCATTTTACTTTGAGTTCGGAGATTTCTTTTACCCGGAAGGCCATTGAAGAGCTGAAAGCGGACATCAAGGGGAAACAGGGTGTGGTGGATATTATCAGCAAAGAGACAGCGGAGATTTCAAACCGTATCCAACGGAAAGAAAAAGAAATTGAGCGTTTTAATGAAGAGATTGAAGTGCTGAACCGGGAGAAAGAAGACCTGGACGCGGCAATCGCCGGGCGGAAGCAGGAGCTGGAAGCCAGGCGGGAAGAGCTGCGGGGCCTGGAAATTGAAATTGCCACTGTTGAAAAGCATATGGAATCCATGCGCCATTTTCTGGAAGAACGCCAGGGATTTTCTGAGAATGTGAAAGCGCTGATGGAAAAGAAACCTGAACTCATTGCCGGTGTTCTGGGCGATTTTATTGAGACGGACGGGGAAATTGACGCTGCTCTGGAAGCATTTTTTTCCGGTTTTTATCAGGTTCTGATTCCCCGTTCAAAAGAAGCATTGTTGGAATTGATTGAAACGGCGAGGGGAGATGGCCTGAATGGTGTTTCTTTCCTTGTTCCGGATGATTCCCGAAGCAAAGAGGCAGGGGGCGGGCTGCTGTCTCATTTGAAGTGGAAAGAATCGGTTTCCGGCCGGATTTCAGAATATCTTTCCAATGTGGCGGTCCGTGCCGGGGTTTCCGAGGGAATGGCTGTCGCGGGTTCTTTTCTGACCGGAGACGGTGATTTTTTTCTGGCGGAGACAGGTATTTTGACCCTGGGGCATAAAGATGAACACGGATTTTTTTCCATAAAAACCGGTTTGAGGGAAAGCGAGGAAAAACTTAAAACACTGTACAAAAAACGGGATGGGATGAAGACGGAAGCCGAGTCTCTTGCCGATGCCCTGGAAACGCTGACGGTTCGCCGCGAAGATCTTCTGTCGAAGCAGGAGGCATTGAAACTGGACTTGTCCGCTTCCCGGTCTTCCCTTGCCAGTGCCCGTCAGATGCTGGCATCTAAAGATGCGGACACAAAACGGATTTCAGAAGAAATTGCCGCCCGTTCAATGAAGCTGGAAGGGTTAAAGAAGAATTATGCCGGCGCGGAAAAAGAAATTGCAGTTCTGGAAGAAAAGATTACGGCACAAATGGATGTCCGGCGCCGCCGTGAACGGGAGTTGAGCCTGCTTCGAGAAAAACTGGAAAGCCACGGGGAAGCATTTACGGAACTGAAGCTGCTTCATGAAAAACGTGCCGCCACTACTTTAAGCATTGAGAAGGAGTTGAAATTTCTCGAAATCCGGCAGGGCGAATTGAGGGAGAGCCTGGAACAGGCGCGGAAAAACCGCTCTTTGGATATGGAAAACCTGGATTCGCTCCGGGAACGCCTTGAAAATGCCAGAAAAAATGCGGATCTCGCAGTGGATGAATACCGTAAAATTGACAATCTGCTTTCGGAGAAGAAACGGGAAGTTGAAGGAGAGCGGCAGACACTGGCGCTCTTTGAAGAGGAGTTGAAAGAACAGCGTCAGCAGGAAAACAACCATCGGGACAAAGAGCAGGAACTGGAATTGAAAATGATGGAAATTCAAGGTGAATTCAATCGGATTCTCTCCCAGCTGGATGAGTTGTTGCAGGGAGATTCCAGGCCGGAACTGGTAGCGGTTGAAGAACCTGAAGCATTGAAAGCAGAAGTAGAAAAACTGGAAAAACGTCTGGCGGGGTTCGGCGTGGTAAATCTACTGGCAATCGATGAATGTGAGACGCAGGAAGAACGGTTCAACTATCTGACGGAGCAACGGGAAGATTTGATGAAATCCATTGCCAACCTGACCCGGGACATCCATGAAATTGACAACACGACAAGAGAATTGTTCATGCATGCCTATGATGCTATCAATACCACTCTTTCCCAGGTATTTCAGCATCTGTTCGGTGGTGGGAATGCCAGCCTGTCCCTGACAGACCCTGCAGACCCGCTGGAAACCGGTGTGGACATCTTTGCCCAGCCACCGGGAAAGAAGATCCAGAATATCTCCCTGATGAGTGGCGGCGAGAAGGCCCAGACCGCCCTTGCCCTGCTTTTTGCCATGTTTGAATACCGGACTTCGCCGCTTTGCGTATTGGACGAGGTAGATGCCCCTCTCGATGAGGCCAACGTGATTCAGTTGGGGCAGTTCCTGAGACGCTATCGGGATACCGTACAGTTTGTTGTTATGACACACAATAAAACCACCATGGAAATGGTGGACTCCCTCTATGGGGTGACGATGGAGGAACCCGGATGCAGCAAAATGCTTTCTGTAAAACTCGAAGACTCTGCAACTCTCTGATTATCTTTTCTTTTCTGGCGATGCTGCCGTTTCCAGGCAGGGCCAACCCTGCTTTGAAATCAGATGGCGGAACCGGCCTGACCGTCTCCATCGGCTACGTTTCCACCAGTGGCAACTCCGAAACAACCACCGGAAACTTCAAAAGTGATTTTCATACCCGGTGGGGACGCCTGCATTTCAAGGCCTACGGTGCCTACCTGTTCACCGATGTAACCAATCAGGAAAGCGGAGTAAAATCACGTGACACTGAAAAAATCGAGGCCGGTGTCAAGACAGACTATTCAATCGCTGAAAAAAGCAGCATTTTTACCAACATTGTGTGGAGAAAAGATGAGCCTTCCGGCATTGATCACAACATTTCCCTTGCATCGGGTTATGGCCGTACATTTTTTGATACTGACCAATCCATGCTGAAAGGCGGTGCCGGGCTGGAAGGATTCCAGGAAGAGAAACTTATTGACGGCAGCCACATAACCGATAGCGCCCTTGCTATCTATTTTCAGGTGGATTACCGCTACCGTTTCAGCAAAAATAACACCCTGAAGTTCTCCAACGAAAGCCGGATGAGCCTCTCTGACAACAACGACTACCGCGTGGCAAACGCATTGTCCTATGTGTCCGCCATCAACCACACCCTGGCGCTGGAAATCTCTTATCAGCACAACTACAAGAACCTGCCGGTGAATAACAAACGAAAAACAGACAGCACCACCACTGTGAACCTCGTCTTTCATTTCTGAGTAGCTTGCGGATTGAGTGACAAGTGACAGTGCGAGTGAGCGAAAGAGGGGACTCACCGCAGAGGCCGCAGAGCACGCTGAGGGGGAAGAGCGGAGGGGGAGAGGGAGAAGAATTTAACACAAAGACACAAGGGCACAAAGGACACAAAGTTCAGAGGGTGTTTGGCTTTTTTGACGGACTGGAACCCGCACTGCCGCTTGTAGCGTCAGCACGGAACTTTCCCCGAAGCATCCCTTATGAGCAAGCTCAACGGTACACTTCAGGGAAAGTTCCTATTTCAAAAACAAGTTTTTGAAATGCGGGTTCCTCTTGGCAAATTGACAGTTGTTG
>QMQE01000172.1 GCA_003650445.1 Acidobacteriota bacterium
CGCAAAGCGGGCAAAGTCCGGGGGGCAGGGGCGGGAATGGTGCCCGGAGCCGGGATCGAACCGGCACGGGGAAACCCCGAGGGATTTTAAGTCCCTTGCGTCTACCAATTCCGCCATCCGGGCGCTGGGGAATCATACCATTTCAGCAGAAACCCGTCAAACAGATTGACGCTCTTGTGACGCCTTGTGGCACCTTGGTGGATTTATATTTTGGCGAATTTGCGGCTCTTTCGTTTTATTTCATTCTAATAAATGCTTATGATATGATTTCGAGAGAACATGATTACGATGGAGAATGAAGATGAAAAATGTTCCGTTTTTTTCTGCAAGAAAGTTCAACAAAATAGATGAGTACACGCGATTCTATCATCTCAAAACTTTGATCAAATCAAAATCGGAGAAGGTTTCTACAACATCTGAACTTGCAAAATTGTGTGGATACAAGGACGCATTCAAATTTAATGGGCACAGAAAGCAATTCGATGAACTCAGAAGGAATGTTCCTGTAGATTATTTGAATGCCATTGGGATTGACCTTGAAGAGTTGAAACGTTGTGCAGAAGTGGATATGAAGGAGTTTGAAAGGTTGAAGGAACTTCAGCCGCTTTATCCCCGATATGGTATAGAGAGAATTATGCCGGGAATTTATAATAATATTGAGATTCCGGATGGAACAATTGAGGAAAATGCAGTAGAAATGGTGAAGAGTTACGCGAAAGAAAAGATGCATAGATGCAATATCAATTATCCTTCTTTCAAAACCATATGGATAGAACCGAGTGGTAAGGTTTTAACAATTTATTATCCTCCGACTTATCGCATTACAAAACACATGCTAATTGTTGAAGAAAGTGGAGAAAACATTGGTCAATCAAATCTTAGATAGCTGTAAGTTCCAATATGTTGCCACCTAATTAATTTTAGTCAGGTTTAATTACAATTGGTATTCCGGCATCAATCCCGGCAACTTGAAATGCGCTTTTCAGTGTGTCAGAAGCGTCCATTGCTAAGCCCTTCGATTCAATAATGGAATTTTTGAACTGGTCCGGGTTGTCAACAACCTCTTTCAACAAACGGACATCTTCTAAATGATCGCTTGGATTGCCTTTTTTTTTGAATGATACAAATCCTTCAAATAGCAGGATGTCAACATCAGGTTTCATTTCCGCTATTGCTTTTATAAGATAAATGGCTGCAACCATGACGGTACAGCCGGGACCGTAATACCAATAACGTACTTTCCCCTTTTCCTTTTCAATTGAGCGTCCCTTTGGGTTGCTATTATTGTCAAATGCCACTGATAAAGGGGCTTCGATCAACAGGTTTACAGATCTTTTACTGTTACGAATATAAGTGCATATTTTATCTTTTGCTTTATTAAACTGTAATGGTTTGTTAGATTTTTTTTCTTCTTCAGTGATCAGCAATCCGCAACTACAAGCTTGATTCGAAAATCCAATATCAAGAATCACCCATTCTTTGGCTTGGCGCAACTCTTTCATCGTTCCAGCGCGTATCTTTGTTTCGACTGACCTGTTTTTATCTGTCTGTTTCATCAGTGTTAATTCTAATTAGTTGCTGATTTGAATGCAAATAATTCTCCTATTTATCAGTGAATGGTTTAGGGTTCTGAAAAATGTTCTTTAATCTTTATCTGTCTCCTTTCTTCCGGACTCAACCTTGCCTTTCACTTAACCTCAACCTTTTCTCTCTGAGTAGGGGTAGGAGTAGGAGTAAGAATAGTGAAAGTGCGAGTGCGAGTGCGCGAAAGAAGGGAGTTGGCCATTCCCTGTCTTTTCTTCACTTAACCTTGCCTTTCACTTAACCTCAACCTGCGCTGTGGCAGCACGCCGCAGCGCTCCCATAGCGAGTGTGGCCATTTTCTGTTGGAACTGTGCCAGTTCTACGGGGGTGTGAGCGTTTTTCATAAACGCAGCGGTTTCTTTGAAAATGCGGGTTTCTGTTTTCAGCAGGGCGGGAAGATATCCGCTGTGATCCCGGTTGTCCAGTTTATTGATGCGCAGGTAGTCGTGCATGTTTCCCTTTCGGTAGGGCCGGATGATGGCTTTGAGTTTCGCGGATGCTTCCCACATGGCGGCTTTTTCCCCTTTCCAGAGGATGTCTGGAACTCTTCCTGCCTGTACCCAGAGGGGAATGGCAACGGCGGTGAGGGGTTCCCCCGGGATGACCCAGAGTGTGGCCGGGAGTTCAGGGTGTTCGGGGTTTTTACCTACCAGCACTACGCAGGCGGAGGTGTAGAATTTGTCGATGCTGTTTTTGGTGGAGATCCAGGTGTCCGGCTGGGTGGGAAGCTGGCTGAAGTCTTCAAATGACGGCTGGTTGACCAGCATGTTTCCGGTGTCACGGGAGAAACGGTGAAGAATGTCTTCCGGGCGGACCGGCTTTCCCGTTAACCCGGCAAAGAGTTTTGTTGCCCGTTGGAACCGCATGTAGCCGGCGCCTTTGCCCGGTTTGCCGCTTCGGGAGAAGTTGGTGTTGATGAGGTATTTTCCCGGGGCGGCTGCCGGATCAAATGTTTTGTATCCGTGGTTGTAGATTTCAAAAAGCATGGCGTTTCCATTTGCGTCAATGACCCCGAAATTGGCTTCGACACCGAGGTTGCGCCCAAGATTCACTGTGATCAATTTTTCAAAGTCGGCGATGGTCCGGCATTTCCGAAGGGCGTCCGCCATGAGAAAGCCTTCAAGATCTTTTAATTCCCCGGGTTTTTCCGGCAGATTATATGAGGCGGTGTTCATGATGCCAAATCCGGCTTCGTTGAGCCCGGCGTAGCAGATACGCCCGGAGGCGTCGTTGGAATTGACCAGCGCAAGGTAGCGGTAAGGTTTCTCGTCCACCAGCACAATTTTGTTGGAACGAACTCCGGTATCCCGATTTTTCCAGAGCATCGGTGCGCCGGACTGAGCGGCAAACCGGCTGATGATTGCTGATGTGCAGTTGTCTCTGGCAGTGGCAGGCAGTGTGCCAGCCAGCATCAGAAGAACTGCAAAGAAGTGAAGGGCCATGTTTTTTTTCATTGTTTTTTCTCCCGCTGCGGCACGAGACCGCAAGTTTTGCTCGTTCTATTGCTCTGAAATCTCTACTCTGCGGTTCCGGGCTCGGCCTTCCTCGGTTCCATTGGGGAGAACCGGGGCAACGGGGCCGACGCCGCAGGCTTTCAACTGGCCGATGGGAATACCGAGTCGCTGAACCAGCGCGGTTTTCACCGCTTTGGCCCGATTCAGTGATAATGCCATGTTTTTTTCGTAACTTCCGGTGTTGTCGGTGTGGCCGACTACGTAGTATTTCCGGTTTTTATGGGCTTTCAGGAATTCAGCAATGTTTTTCAGTGCGGCGTTGGAGCTTTCTTTCAGTGTGGCCTTTCCGGTTTCAAAGAAGATGCCGTCCAGCGCCACGTGTCCCCTGGAGTGGATCTTGTCCGTCATCAATTTCGCGGTTACCAGCCCGGTTTTGGGTTTTTGTATCTCAATGGTGTCCTGGGTGATCAGCGTGAACGCCAGTCCCTTCGGGCTTTTTTCATAGTCCGTGATGTAAATTGCGGCATAGACGGTACGATCTTCATCTTGAAATTCGGCGGCAATGTAACAGTGATTGTCACCCCCGGGCCCAAAAGCGCTTCCGAAGCGATCCTGGTTCAGCCCGTCGCTTCCGTAGTAATAAAAGCACCATTCGCGGTAGTCGTTGCCCAGTTCCCGGTCTCCGCTCCCTGTAAACAGAATCTTCCAGTCAGCTTTTTTCAATGCGCTGAGATAGTTGGCATATACAAAGGCCGAATTATTGTCACTTGAGACACTGTATTGAATCCGGGTAATTTTGCCGGCAAGGTCCAGCTTCTTTTTCCAGGTTTTCCCTCCGCCATCTGAAACGATGGGTGAGATCGGCAATACATATTTGTCCCATTTCAGGGTCTTGTAGTATTGAATCAGGGAGCCTGAAAAGCGGGAAATTAACGGATAGTCCCGGCTCCCGGCCACGTCATGGTGCTGAATCCAATCATTCTTTTCATAATTCTCGGGGTTGGCGGACATTCCGGGCAGGGCGGTGAGGCAGACAGTTAACAATACGGCGAGGGCAAGTTTGAATCTGTACATTTCCTTCTCCTTCTTCAAGTTCGGTTCAGCGGCGGAAATTTCCGCCGGAGTATTTCTTCATAAGAAACTTACAGCCTGTTGGCCGGTGAACGGTAAATTGTGTGACCGTTCAGTGATACTGCGTACAGGACGCCACCGGCGAAGCAGAATCCACTGATGGCCTGGGGATAAGCCCAGGTTTCCAAAATCTGTTGTCTTTTGTTCAGGCGGAAAATATGTTTCCCGTCTGTAATCCAGAGGGTGTTGTTGTGGAAAGTAACGGATTGGAGAATGGGAAAGGAAAAGTCCACTGTCCGGTCCAGAACCAGTGAGTTGCCGCTTTCCAGGCGGAAAGCAAAGAGCCGGGCAGGGAGCTTCCGGGCAATCCAGAGCCGTTTGCCGTCCCACGCCATTCCCGAGATGGTTCCCACGTCCACAGGAAGCTGGAGGCGGCCGCTTTTGCCCCAGAACACAAACTTCCCCCGGTTGTCCACGGCGGAAAGCCCGGCCGGTGTGTTGGTATAGCCCCGGATGATGAAATTTCCCGTTGCGGCGATGAACCCCGGCGGCGAAAACTGAACCTTTCCATTGACGATGGGAAATTCTCCATAACCGCCATCGCTGCAAAGTGCCAGTTTCTTTGTCTGATTGTCGTAACAGATGTCGGTGAAATTCGTGGGCGTGTTACTTTGAAAAATCGGCACAGAAAAGCTTGCATCGATGTTCAAGTTCCCGGCGAGAGTGTCAGTGTTCATGACAAGAATCCCCATGATCAGGAGAAAAATGCTGGAGAAAATGAGTCTCATAAAGCCTCCACGGTGTACCTGTTGCCTTAATTTTATCACAAAAAGATAAAGCCAAAGGGAGATAAGTGCGAGTGAAAGTGCGAGTGCGAGTCCGGATGGGGCGGCAGAAAAAGAAGTAGGAGTAGGAGTAGGAATAGTGAAAGTGCGAGTGCGAGTGCGCGAAAGAAGGGAATTGGTCATTTCCTGCCTTTTTGTCACCCATCACCCATCACTCATCACTCATCACTCATTCCCCATCACTTCTCCCCCCTTCCCCCGGTGCAAGTTCCTTCTATACTTATCTTTTCAGTTCTTGTGGATGTGCTATACTGTTCAAGTTCGGCAACAGGGATGGGC
>QMQE01000173.1 GCA_003650445.1 Acidobacteriota bacterium
AACGGGAATTGGCTATTCCCCGCCAACCTGAACCTCAGTTCCGTCTTTTCTGAACTTTGTGTCTTTGTTACTTTGGGTTAAACTCTCTTCTTTCCTTCCTCTTCCCTCTCTGCGTACTCGGCGACCTCTGCGGTGAGTCTCTTCTATTCCCATCTTGATTTTCATGATTTTATATACCTTCTGAAATTGTCAGAGATATACCTTCAGAATTGCCCCGTAAGCATCTAACTGTCAGACTGCTGTGAGAAATACGGTCAACGAACGACGAGAAAAAACCGGTTCCACCTCGTTTTACTTCCGAAAGTGACAATTTTTTTAGCAATATCCGAAACAAAATGGAAAAGCCCCGTCTTCTTGTATTCTCCCGGCGCATCCGGATAAGACCACCAGATCACACAAGCCCTGCCCCGAATATATTCTCTTGGCACAAACCCCCAGAAACGGCTGTCATCACTGTTATCCCGATTGTCTCCCATGGCAAAATAACAGCCCTTCGGCACAATTACCGGGCCGAAATTGTCTCTCTTTTTCAACATGCCATCTCGGTACACCGTAAACGGGTCTTTGTGAACTTTATAGGGTTCTCTCAGCGCCTTCCCATTCACGTATACCTGCTTATCAATGACCTCAATGGTATCACCGGGCAGGCCGATTGCCCGTTTAATAAAATCTACTTCAGTGTTTTTGGGAAAACGAAATACAATCACATCTCCCCGTTTTACATCCCTTTGGGGAAAGATTTCTCTCTCCCACGGAAAAGAAACCGGTCCGAACATAAATTTGTTTACGGCGAGATGATCCCCAATCAGAAGAGAATCTTCCATTGACGATGTCGGAATTTTAAATTGTTGAAAAACAAAAGTCTTCGCAAATGTCAGCGCCAGAAGCCCAATGAGAAACGTCTCAAAATAATCCCGGAAAATACTTTTCTTGAACGGTTGCATTTATTCTTTCTTCCTCACTTTCTTTCAAACCACGTTTATTCTACCAGAGAACAACTTTAGTTTGAGTTTAAGTTTGAGTTTGGATAGGGAAAGGGAACAGACGCTCATTCCCTATCTTTACTCAACCTCAGCCTCAACCTTGTCCCTACTTGCCTTCTTTACAGCTTCAGGTTTTTCAGATAAGCGGTGAATGGTTCCCGGAATTCTTCCCGCTCCAGAGCAAGTTCCACGGTGGCACGGAGATAATCCAACTTATTCCCTGCATCATACCGCTTCCCCTTAAACAACAATCCGAAGATGTCACGATATTGACGAAGCGCATTGGTTAACTGAATCTCTCCCGTTTTGTCAACATTGGTATCTTCAATGTATTGGAAAATTTCATACGAAAGGATATATCTGCCGATTATAGCCAGATCAGACGGTGCATCTGCCGGTTCCGGCTTTTCCACCAGCCCGCTGAGCTTCAATACGGTCTCTGACACATATTCTCCCGCTACAACTCCATACTTAGACACATCATCACCCGGAACTTGTTGAAGGGCCAGTACCGGAGCCTGTTTTTCGTTGTGTACCTTTATCATCTGTTTCAATGCGGGAACTTCAGCATCAATGATGTCGTCCCCGAGAAGCACAGCAAAACTTTCATCTTTCCCAATGAGGTGCCGGGAACAGAGAACAGCATGCCCCAATCCTTTTGGTTCATTCTGACGGACAAATGAAAAACTGGCACGGGAAACCAGTTTCCGAATACCTTCCAGTTCATCCAGTTTATTTTTTTCTTTTAGGTGGGTCTCCAGTTCCGGATGGTAGTCAAAGTGGTTGGCTATGGCTGATTTATTCCGACCGGTTATGAAAACAATGTGCTCAATCCCGGAATCCACCGCCTCTTCCACAATATATTGAATTGTGGGCTTGTCTATGATGGGAATCATTTCCTTGGGAATCGCTTTTGTGGCAGGGAGGAACCGGGTCCCGAGACCCGCAACGGGAATAACCGCAGTCCGTATCATTCCCCCCACACCTGCCCGGCTTTACTACTGACGTTAAAGAAAGTGTAGAGATTCGTGATCCTGAAAATACTCTCAATATTTTTGTGCAGATTCACAAATGCCAGTTTCTTACCGATCGCATTGGCTTTCTTGTGTGCTCCGACAAGCATACCCAGTCCGACAGATGTAATAAAATCGCACTTTGCCAGATCAATGATTACAAAACGCAGATCGACATCATCCAGGCTTTCCCTGATTTTTTCCCGAAGTGCTTCGGTACCGTTGGTGTCAATTTTTCCATCGACACTGATAATGACGCCTTTTTTCTCCGGATTCTCTTTCTTTTCAAGGTTTATCATTGCCTTCTCCTTCATCAACAACACAATAGATTGACTTGAGCCCTTGGTTCGGTTAAGATTGTACCAGATTAAAAAAATCATGCAAAGAGGGAATATGGCAAAAGCAAAACAGCGAAAACGGCTCGGGGAAATGTTGGTGGAAGCCGGGCTTGTAACAAAGGAACAGATCAACAAAGCGCTTGAATATTCCAGAAAACACGGGGTACGCCTGGGAAAAGCTCTGGTTCGAATGAATATTGTAGAAGAAGAAGATATTATTAAGACAATCAGTGAGCAGTTAAATATCCCCTATGTGGATGTCGGGAATATCCTGTTTGACCCTGAAATTGTCGTCCTTATCCCCGAGGCGTTCGCCCGAAAAAACAAGGTAATTCCCTTATTTCTTGTGGATGACACCCTTACTGTGGCGATTTCAGACCCCTTAAATGTTTATATCATTGATGACCTTGCCAACATAGTGGGCAAAAAAATAAACGTGGTTATCAGCACGGAAAGCGACATAGAAACCGCCCTGAAAAATTTTTATGCCAATGAAGGCACCATTTCCGAAGCATTCGCCATTGAGGGACTTGAGTCCCGGGAAACAGGAGCAAACGAAAAACCGGTTATCAAGTTGGTCAACAATATCCTGATTTCCGCAGTCAAGGAAGAAGCCAGCGACATACACTTAGAACCGGGCAAAACCAAACTCCGGGTACGATTTCGGGTTGACGGTGTACTTCACACCCACAAAATCAAGATTCCCACCTACCTGAACGCGGCCATTATATCCAGAATCAAAATCATGGGGGACCTGGATATTGCAGAAAAGAGATCGCCTCAGGATGGGCGTTTTCCTCTGGATATTTCCGGCAAAAAACTGGACGTCCGTGTTTCTACCCTTCCCACCATATTCGGAGAAAAAATTGTGCTCCGCCTTCTCGATAAATCCAATATCCTTGTCGGACTGGATTCTCTCGGGATAGATGAAACAGATTTCGAGATTGTTCTGGACGCCCTGAAAACCGTAAATGGCATACTGCTGGTCACCGGCCCGACGGGAAGCGGAAAGACCACTACTTTATATGCCGCGCTTCAAATGCTCAATTCTGAAGATAAAAACATCATCACTGTTGAAGATCCGGTGGAATACCAGTTGAAACATGTGAACCAGGTACAGGTCAATCCCCAGGCCGGCATCACCTTTGCTTCCGGGCTCCGTTCCATACTCCGTCAGGACCCGGACATCATCATGGTCGGAGAAATCCGTGATGCTGAGACAGCTGAGATTGCTGTACAAGCCGCCCTGACCGGCCATCTGGTCTTGTCTACCCTCCATACAAATAATGCCGTGTCCACTATTTCCCGGCTCATTGACATGAAAGTTGAACCTTTTCTCCTGGCATCTTCCATACGGGCTATCATCGCCCAGCGCCTCGTCAGAAAACTCTGCCCCCATTGTATTGAGGCCTACCCGGCGGCTGAAGCGGAACGGGCTGTGCTGGGCGATCAAACTTCGGGAGAAATTACCCTCTACCACGGAAAAGGATGCAATTTCTGCAACAAAACAGGATACAAGGGCCGAACCGGGCTTTACGAAATCCTGCGGCCGGATCGTAAAATCCGCAACCTCGTCATGAACCGGCGCCCGATGGATGAACTGGAAGATGCGGCTCTCGCTTCCGGTTTTACTCCCATGCGAAAACAGGGGATCCGGAAAGTACTCAAAGGCATAACCTCCCTTGAAGAAGTCCTCCGGGTAACCCGGGATTAAGAAAAAAGAGGAAACAGAAAATGGGGAAATACGCATACAGAGCCCGGGACGGACAGGGACACCTGATTGAAGAAGTGCTGGATGCATCATCCCGCCTTGAAGCTGAAGATAAACTGCGCCATCTCCATTACATTCCCATCGAAATAAAAGAGCTAAAAGAAAAGAAGAAAAAAATCCCTTTTCTGAAGAAAAAAGTCAAACTCACCGATATGGCGTTGATGTTCCGTCAAATGGCGACGATGGTAAACGCGGGGCTTCCCATCGTCGCCACCCTTACTATCGTCGCGAAACAAACAGCCAATCCCCGCCTTGAAGAAGCTCTGAATCATGTCCGCTACCGGGTTGAGGCCGGTGCATCCCTGTCTGAATCGCTTGCCGATTTTCCCGACATCTTCACCCGACTCCACATCCATATGATTAAAGTGGCGGAAGAAGCCGGCCTTCTCGGCACCATTCTGGACAGACTGGCTCTCATCGTCGAACACGAGCAGGACACGAAAGACAGAGTAAAAAGTGCCACCCGTTACCCGAAAATTGTGGTTTTCGGGCTGGGTGTTGCCTTTATTATCCTGATGAGCTTTGTTGTCCCCCGTTTCGCAGGGATGTATTCAAGGTTTAAGGTTGCTCTCCCGCTACCTACCCGAATCATGGTCTGGATGAACAATGCGTTTCAGCACTATTGGTGGGCCCTTATCATTGCCGCAGTTCTTGCTTTCCTCGGTGCCCGTTACATTCTTTCAACCCGGGAAGGACGGCGCAGGTGGGACACCTTCAAACTGCGCGCCTATATTTTTGGCCCCCTGATGTTGAAAATCTCCATGTCCCGGTTCAGCCGTATCCTCGCCATGATGATTCGTTCCGGGGTTCCCATCGTCCAGGCACTTCAAAACGTCGGCGCCACCATGGAGAATGTAATTCTGGAAGGTACAATCAAACTCATTGAAGAAGCCATTATCGAAGGGAAATCCCTTGCCGAACCCATGGCTGGCAGCCGATATTTCCCAGACATGGTGGTCCAGATGGTCTCAGTGGGAGAACAGACCGGCCAGCTGGATGAACTCCTTGAAAAATCCGCCGACTATTATGACCGGGAAGTGGATTATACCA
>QMQE01000174.1 GCA_003650445.1 Acidobacteriota bacterium
AAGGGCTGTCAAGTTTGGGAGTTGGCTGCGGAAGAAGAAGTAGGGGTAGGAGTAGGAGTAGGGGTAAGAAAAATCAGGGAGTTGGCCTTTCTCTGCTTTGCTTCTGCTAATCACAAATTACAAGTTACGAATCACGGCCCACAGAGTGGGCGTTCCCTGATTCTTCTTCACTCAACCTTGCCTTCTGCTTAACCTCAACCTCTTCCCTTCGGGTGAGTAGGAGTAGGGGGCGGAATAGTGCGTGTGAAAGCGCGAGTAAGCGAAAGAAGGGAATTGGCCATTCCCTGCCTTTTCATCACCCATCACTCATCATCACTCATCACTCTTTCAGAGTGGGCGTGGGCGGCAGAAAAAGAAAAATCAGGGAGTTGGCCTCTCTGTCTTTTTGTCACCCATCACCCATCACTCATCACCCTTCACTCATCACTCATCAAAAACTTTTCAATCAATAAATAAGGGGTCCACATCCGGTGTAATCTGAACCGGGTCGTTCCGGGTGATGTTGCGGAGAATCGGGAGTGCGCCCCCGGTGAAGGCCCGGCGGACTGCCGGCCTGGATTCGCCCCGAAGGAGGAGGACGCGACGGTAGCGGCCTTTCACGCGGTAGATTCCGGCCTTGAAGGGGCCGAGAACGGCAACTCCTTTTTCAGCCGCCCCATGGAGGCTTTTGGCCAGTTTTTCGGCCGTTTCCTTTACTTCATCTTCGTTTTCCCCCTTTATTTCGAGGGAGATCAGGTGGGCGAAGGGGGGATAGCCCGCTTTTTCACGAAATTTCAATTCCTCTTTCGCAAAATCGGCGAAGTTACCGCTTTTCAGGAAGTCAAAGATTTTGTTCTCCGGCAGGTAGGTCTGAATGAGAACCCGGCCCGGTGTTTCTCCCCTTCCAGCCCGTCCCGCCGCCTGCAGAATCAGCGAAAAGGTGCGTTCCGCAGAACGGAAATCCGGAAATTTCAGGCTGGCATCGGCATCCAAAACCCCAACGAGGGAAACCCCGGGGAAGTGGTGGCCCCGGGCAATCATCTGGGTGCCCACGAGTATGTCAATTTCCCCTGCCAGCATCCGGTCATGGAGTTTCTGGAAGGACTTTTTTCCGCTCATGGTGTCCCGGTCGGCACGAAAGATTTCCTTTCCGGGGAATAGCCGATTCAGGTGCTGCTCTACTTTCTGCGTGCCAAATCCCATCATCTGGATGAAAGCGTCACCGCAGGACGGACAGACGTGGGGCAATTCCTGCTCGATGCCACAGTAGTGGCAGCGAAGGGGTTTCCCTTCATATCCGGAATGGACCGTCAGCGTCACGCTGCACTGGGGGCACTGAACCACAAATCCACATTTCCTGCAAAGAAGAAAGGGCGCGTATCCCCGCCGGTTCAAAAAGAGAATCACCTGCTCCCCTGCGGCCAATGTCCGTTTTATTTCTTCGACCAATGCTTCGCTGAGTATGGCTTTCTTGCCCTTATTTCGTTTGAATTCCGCTTTCATGTCAATCAATCGCATTTCCGGCATCACTTTTTGCTCCACACGGGTCGTCAGGTGGGACATCACATATTTCCCGGCAATACCGTGCGCATAGCTTTCAATAGTCGGTGTCGCAGAACCCAGTATCACCCCCGTCCCCTCTATTTTTGCCCTGAATAGAGCTGCGTGGACCGCATTGTACCGGGGATGAGAAGATTGTTTGTAGGAGTGGTCGTTTTCTTCATCCACCACAATCAGCCCGAGGTTTGAGAGAGGCGCAAAAACGGCAGACCGGGTGCCCACGACGATTCTCACCCTGGATTTCAGAATTCGCAGCCATTCGGAAAGGCGTTCCCCCCGGCTGAGGCCGGAATGGAGGATGGCAATGTCATTTCCGAAGCGGACTTTCAGCCGGGATATGGCCGCAGGGGTCAGGCCGATTTCCGGCACCATGTACAGTACGCTTTTCCCCTTCTCCATCACTTCGTCAGCCGCCCGGAGGTAACATTCGGTTTTTCCGGAACCGGTCACACCGTAGAGGAGGTGTATGGCTTTCGGGTGTTTGTTGAAGTCTGACAGGAAAGCTGCCTGTTCCAGGGTAAGCTTGTGGCCTTCAAGAAAATGCCGGTCCCCACGGACAAGGGAACGGAAATCGTGAAATAACCTCACCCAGCCCTTTTTCTCCAGTGCGGCAAAGGTTTCATAACTGCACCCGGTTTCCTGCGCCAGTTCGGCACAGAGCCGGAAGGGCTCTGACTTTGCCGCCACCATTTTTTCAAGTACAGCCGCCTGTTTCGGTGCCTTTTTTTGCAATTTTTTCAATTCTTCGGAATCGGGAGGCCGAACGAGGGCAAGGGCCCGACGCTTTATCGACTGAATCCCGGAAGCCTCGTCCTCCACTTCTTTCACCAGGATTTCCAGTTTTACCAGGCGCTTGAGCATGCGTCCCACCTGTTTCCCCCGAAATGCCTGCCTGAGGGCACGTTCTGATTTTCCCTTTTCCCCAATGTACGAAACGACTTCCAGTTCCTCCTCGGTGAGAAAGAGTGGAACTCGTTTTGTTTTCATCCGGTAGCGATAGCCATGTTTCTTCAACAGGCCGGGGGGGGATGCTGCCCTGAACAGACTTCCCGGTGAAACGAAGTAGTAATTCGCCGCGGTTTTTATCATTTCCACCATGCTTTCCGGGAGGGGCGGCACTTCATCCGAAAGAAGCTGCAGGGGCTTGATGTCCAAACCTGAAGGAGGGGTTTTCACCTCGGCAAGCACAATTCCTTTTACCCTTTGGCGCCCCAGTTGAACCCGGACAATACTGCCGGGACGAACCTCAAGGCGTTTATCCGCCCGATAGGTGTAGGGGGTGTTCCAGTCTACCGGGGTAATCACTTGAAAATAACGTATCGAATCCAATCTCCCTGCCATAGAGACATGATACTACAAAGACACCGGAGCTATTCATTCCAGTTTGTATCATCTTGCAGAATATCCGTATTCAATGGCAGGGGAACGCCGCCCATTTGAGCCTGCTTTGTGTTAAAATGCCCGTTGGAGGATACCCGATGGGAAACAGAAGAAAATCTCGCGAATTTTCGCTTCAATTTTTATACGCCCGGGAATTGACCGGCTGGAAACTGGATGAAATCGCGTCTCTATTCTGGAAAGACCGGCCAGCTTCCGAAGATACCAGGAATTATACGAACCGGATAGTCAGCGGAGTAGCAGACCACCTCGGTTCTATCGACATGCTGATTGAACAGAGTTCACGAAACTGGAAAATCAGCCGGATGTCATACGTGGATCGAAATATCCTTCGAATTGCCGTTTATGAGTTTTTGTATGAGGATTCTCCGCCTGTTGTAATTATCAACGAAGCGATTGAGGTGGCAAAACGTTACGGAGACGGGGAATCTGGTCAGTTTGTCAACGGTGTCCTGGACGCCATTCGCAAGTCGCTGCCAAACCGGAATGTGCCGGAATAAACGCTGCCCTCATCTCACAATTTTCAGTTTCCTGATTTTTACGCCATTTTTCTGCTCCGTCCTCGCCAAAGCAAGTGGAGTTACAGGCCAACAGAGCGCATCTTACCGCTTTTCCCCGCCAGCCACCATTCTTCCCTATGAAAATGCGGGATACAGGATTTCTGAATCAACAGACGGGGCCATTCATGTAAGTATTGATGCACAGCCACTGAAGAACAAGACACCCTACCCGGTTGAGATTCATAACAAGGCCGCCAGAAAAGTGCTGCAGTCCGGAAAACTTGCGTCAATGCCGGCCGGGCTTTCGAAGATTGAGCGGCAGATTGTGAGAAACTGCCATGGCTATGTTCAGGCCGTTACGTCGATTCTGAGCTGGGTTAGCGAACATTTCCATTACCGCCTGTCTAACCGGAATACGCTGGAGGGAAACTGTACTGCCGCCGCTGAACTTACGGTTCAGCTTCTGTCCCTTGCGGGGATTCCGGCACGGAAAACGACGGGGGTGGTGCTGACGGGAAAACAGCGGGTACTCTCCGGCAGGGCGCTTCATTCATTTGTAGAAATTTATTATCCCGGCACCGGCTGGCTGTTTTCCGACCCACTGGCATGCTATTATTTTGTACCGGCAAGTTATGTTCTTTTGAACGATGCCCCGGCATCTGATTATTTTGGACTAACCTTAACGTGTGTGGAGAAATCGGATTCGCTCCGCCCGGTTATCACCCGGGACGATTCGAAAACTCCCGGCCGAATCAACCTGTTCCGGTTCAACTGAGGAGAAAAGATGGGAGAAAACCTCGATAGCCTTCTGTCAGAACTGGCGGAATTGAATGAAAACATCTACAACAGCGCCAAAGAGCTGAAAAGTGCCATCGAAGATGGCTCTAATACCGTTCACATCACAGGAGAACTTTTCCGGATTTTTCACACCATAAAGGGCCTGGGCGGGATGAGCGGCTTCAGTGCACTCTCTCAGTTTTCACACTCAGTGGAAAATCTTCTCGACCAAATCCGAAAAGCAGAACATCCCTGTACCTTTTCAGTTGTAAATCTCTTAATCCTGTCCACTGAAATCATAGACCGATTTGCCGATTCCATCCGTACCATCGGCATTGACGCAGTGGAGGAAACGGTTCTGGATTCATTTCGCCGTCAAC
This sequence comes from Acidobacteriota bacterium, assembly GCA_003650445.1. Taxonomy (GTDB): domain Bacteria; phylum Acidobacteriota; class Holophagae; order Thermotomaculales; family Thermotomaculaceae; genus UM-FILTER-49-7. The sequence continues at coordinate 4,595 of QMQE01000174.1, forward strand.
TTGCCAAAGAACTGGAAAACAAGGCTTCCCAAGGTCTATCCGATTCAGCCGATCTGGATTTTCTGCCCCCGGAACTGGTAAGACAATTAAACGACATGGAACTGGCCCGATTGAAAGAGAATGTTCGGACAAATCATCCTATCTATTTCCTCGATGTTTCCTTTCTTTTTGAAAGTTTTGATACAGGACTCAGAAAGATTCAGGATGGCATTAACCGCAATGGAGAAATTATCGCGACCCTTCCAGGAGAAGAAGCCACAACTGACACTCACATTACATTCCGACTGCTCCTCGCTTCCCCCCTGCCACCGGAGAAAATCAGGGAGTTTGCCCCGGAATCTGCCGTTTTGACCCGGATATATGAACCCACCCCATCTCCATCTCCATCTCCTTCTCCTTCTCCCACTCCCACTCCTTCTCCCACTCCTACTCCTACCCCCACTCACTCATCAGGGGGCAGAACTGTTAAAGTTGAATTGAGAGAGCTTGATCTGCTCCTTCAGGACATGGAAGAAATCGCCCTCATTAAGAATCGTATTGAAGCCACA
>QMQE01000175.1 GCA_003650445.1 Acidobacteriota bacterium
AAGTTGTCTGTTCCCAGAGTATCAGTGCCGAAAGTTTCATTGAACACTTCAAAATAATCGATGTCCGGGTAAGTGGAAACAACGTCCCGGACATAGGACTGGAGACGGCTGACGTTTTCCGGATTGCCCATGTCAATGGGATCATCCGGTTCACCGATGCCATTCCATTTTGCTTTGAATCCGACCAGTGTGGGCATCACGGTAAAGCCCTGACGGTTGCGGAAGAAACTTTCCCTGGCTGCGGCATTTTCAGGAATCCATTCACTGTAAAACACATCCCGATTCTGCAGATGCCGGGCCGCGATACGATAGGGCTGTCCGGAAGACCACCATGCGAATTCATTCTGCAGTTCTTCCTGTGTTGGTACTGAAATGCCGGGAAGTTCACCGAATTTCGGAGAATTGACGCCGAATTTCGGGAGGGAAGACACGCCTTTCACCGGCCCGAATTTCCGGTTCGCGTTCAACGGCATGATTTCATAGCCCCCGAGAAGGCGTCTTGGCGTCACATTGTCATCTCCGAACACGATAATTCCCGTAATTGACCCCGGTTCCGAGGATTGGATCCGCACGCTTCCCCCTGCGGCGAGGTTTTCCCGGGAAAAAAAACTGCGGAGGAGATCCACTTTTTTCTCAAAAGGGCCGAGATTGAAATCCGCCGATTCCAATAGATTTCCCTCCGGGTTCCGCAAGTTCATGGTGACGGTGACGGGGAGAGACAGGGCATTGACAACAGCGATACCGGTCCATTCGTTGCTTCCTTCCATGACATAGGGGGCAATGCCGGTTTCAAAGGGTTCCGCCGTTGCCCGGATTCCTTCCATGTAGTCGGCTTTGCTTATGTCGTTGCCACCGAAAAGCTCAAATCCGGTCAGCGGGAGGTCTCCGTACACGTCCAGCCAGGCGGTACCGTCTGGAATGGCTTCCGGCAATGCCGGAGCCGCGGTATTTTCACCGGCAAAAAGTAGTACAAGCCGCTTTAACGGGTCAATTTTTGTATGCTGGGTCTGGAGAACATTTCCCGATTCATCTATGAAGCGGAGCATGACCCGGTTCGCGGTTGAATTGGGATTGCCCACCACCAGGCCGGTCCAGTAAAGGGTTTTGCTGTAGGCGATATGAGGGAAAATCAGCCTGGTATTGGTAAATGAGGTGGCGGGGAGGATCGCGAAGGTTTTTTTGCTGTCCCAGTTTCCGAAACTTTCAAACCCTGAAATCGCGGTTCCCGCTGTTCCGGAAATAGAAACCAGCGCCACATTATCCGGTATGGTTCCGGGGTAAATTTCTCCCAGTTCAAAATCTTTTACCTGCCCCGCGGACAGAGAAGCAAGGGAGATGTTTCCTTCGTTGTCGGCCCAGTTCAGTTCGCTGTCTGTCTGGCTGAAGATGGAAAAAGCGGTGAAAAATTGATCCCGTTCCGGGGCAATGTGATTGATCCACATGCCGGCTGCGGGGCCCACGTCCGGCGGCCATACCGCGGCAATTCTGTCTCCGCTCTCGTCCGCCTCCACAAGAAGGCAGAGAATGCCGTTTCCCTTCACGGTAACACGGGCCGGGGCGACTGCTTCTTCTTGACTCACAAGTGCCGGTAAATTTACCCGGTTTGTGGCCCCTGCCGGCAGTGTTCCGGTGGCATAACCCAGCTTATCTCCATCTGAATCATAAACTTCTACTGCAAAATCCGTATTTTCCCTGCTTGCGTTGTACAAAACAATGGTGGAATCCGGAATTGTCATGACGGCGGGTTTCCCATTGTCCCCTTTGTTCCAGAGTGAAACAAGGGGGAAATCAATGCGCTGTTCCGCTGTTCCCGTCAGGGCCCAGAAAAAAAGGAGAATCAGAATTGCCAACCGTTTCATCGCACCCTCCCGGTTTATTGATTTGTATAAAATATAAAAATTCGCAGGAATTTGCGCAAGGACTGTTTCGTAAAAAATTGTAACAGTTTCCCCCGTAATTCTGTGGGGATAATCTGATTCGTTCTCTTCGATTTTGACAAGGCGGGGCTTTAGTGGTAATTGTGGATAAAGTGAAATTATGGAGGTAAAGCAGATGCTGAGAGATTTATACGGAAAATCCCGGAAATTCCGGATACTGTTCATCCTGCTGTTCTGGCTTGCCGGTATCCCGATATTGCGGGCGGCGGCTCCGGTAACGGTGGTTACCACCATTCCGGTGGAAACCACATTGAACCGGAAAATTACACCCGCTGCCGCGGCGGTGTGGGTCAACATGATTAACAATGCCAAAAAAACATTGGATTTCGGAGAGTTTTATCTCACCGGCGGCAATAAACCGCCGTTGAAACAGGTAGTCAAAGCAATTTCCCGGGCAAAAAAGCGGGGGGTTCGGGTTCGGATTCTCACCGATAGGAAGATGCAGAAAAATTCGGCTGCCCTCATTGCCCGGTTTCGAAAAGCAGGCATTGCGGTAAAAATCTTTGATTGGGGAAAGTTCACCGGTGGGGTGCTCCACGCCAAATATTTTGTTGTAGATGGAAAGTCTGCCTATGTTGGGAGCCAGAATTTTGACTGGCGCTCATTGAAGCACATCCACGAAACCGGGGTCAAAGTGACAGACCCGGCTGTGGTGAAAGGAATTTCGGAAATTTTCAATGCGGATTGGTCGTTTTCAACCGGGCATCCCGGGGCATATCGAAAAATGAGTACATTAAAACCGCTGAAATTTTCCCCTGCCTGCAGGCTGGTGGCCAGCCCGGGGAAATTTAACCCGCCGGGGGTGAGTGCGGCGCTTCCGGAACTGCTGGGCCTTATCGGAAAAGCGAAGAAGAAAATTACCATTCAGCTTCTCAACTACTCCACCTACCGCCACCATTCCCAAAAACGCTTTTTCGATATCGACCGGGCGCTTCGGGCTGCTGCAAAACGCGGCGTTCGGATTCAGATGATGGTGTCAAACTGGAATAAACGCAAACCCGCGGTCCGGGACGTACAGTCCCTTGCCGCCGTTCCCGGAATCACTGTGAAATTTGTGACCATTCCCTCTTCAAAGGAAGGGTTTATCCCCTATGCCAGAGTCATTCATTCAAAAGTAATGCGGGTGGACAGCGATATCTGCTGGGTTGGAACCAGCAACTGGGCCTACGATTATTTCTATGCTTCCCGGAACCTTGAGCTTGTTATTCGGAACCGGAAAATCGCAAACACACTGGACATGCTGTTTTCCAACCTATGGAACAGTGCTTACGCGGTAAAAGCAAATCCGAAAACCCACTACAAACCGCCCCGGATTCATTGACATCGGGGGAATCTGAAAAAAGGAGAAAGCCATGGCCCGTGAAATTCATTTTCTGGCATTCAGCGGCAGTACAAGGGCGGATTCTTTCAACCGGATGCTGCTGTCCCATGCCATTCGGGGGGCGTCGCTTCGGGGCGCCAGCGTGATAGAAATTCATTTGAACTATTTCCCTATGCCCCTCTACGATGGAGACCTGGAAGCGGCGGAGGGCATCCCTGAATCTGCAATCCGGCTGAAGGCGCTATTTGCCGGGGCGGATGGGTTTCTCATTGCCTCGCCGGAATACAACGGCTTCTTTTCAGGGATACTGAAAAACACCCTTGACTGGTTGTCACGTCCGGTGGCTGGGGACAGTGCGCCGACACCTTTCAGGGGTAAAGTGGCGGCGATTATGGCGGCGTCTCCCGGTGGTCTGGGCGGTGCCCGGGGGTTGATACAGCTGAGAGCGCTGTTGTCCAACCTCCAGGTGACGGTCATCCCGGAACAGCTGACAATTCCAAATGCCCACAAGGTATTTTCCCCGGAAGGGAAGCTGATGGACAAGCAGTTTGAGGCAAAGGCAAGGCTGCTGGGCGCGGCGCTGACGGCATTTGCGGAAAAGCTCCGGGGATAAGTGGAAACATGAAAAAAGCACCGATTTATCTGGATTACAATGCCACCACTCCCATTGACCCGGCTGTGGCGGCGGCAATGCGCCCCTTCCTTGACAGCGTATTCGGAAACCCGTCCAGCTCCCATTCTTTCGGGCTGGAAGCAAAAAAGGCGGTGGAAACGGCAAGGCGGCAGGTGGCGAAGCTCCTGGAGTGCCGGCCGGACGAAGTGGTGTTTACCAGCGGCGGTTCCGAATCCAACAACTATGCCATCAAAGGAGTGGCGTTCGCGTACCGGGAGAAGGGAAACCATATCATCACCTCGGCGGTGGAACATCCGGCGGTTCTGGAAGTCTGCCGATTTCTGGAGAAAAACGGGTTTTCCCTGACAATTGTACCGGTGGACGAAACGGGGCTGGTTTCCCCGGCAGACATTGAAGCCGCCATTACCCCCCAGACCATACTCATCACAATCATGACGGCAAACAACGAAGTGGGCACTATACAGCCTATTTCGGAAATTGCCGCACTGGCCCGGAAACGGGGCATCCTGATGCACAGCGACGCGGCTCAGGCGGTGGGGAAAATCCCGGTCCGGGTGGATGAGCTGGGTGTAGACCTTCTGTCTGTGGCGGGGCACAAATTTTACGGGCCAAAGGGAATCGGGGCCTTGTACATCCGAAGCGGTGTGAAACTGGAAAAATTGGTTCACGGGGCAGACCACGAACGGGGGTGGCGTGCCGGAACGGAAAACATCCTGGAAATTGCCGGGCTGGGAAAAGCCTGTGAGCTGGCACTGGACCGCCTTGATAAAGACATGGCGCATTCCGCGGCACTCCGGGACCGGCTGGAACACAAATTGAAACAGGAAATCCCGGATTGCCGGGTAAACGGACATAGGGAAAAACGCCTGCCCAACACCCTGAGCATCTCTTTTCGGGGGGTGGAAGCCAACACCCTTCTTTCGGAATTAAAGGGGGTTGCAGCGTCTGCCGGGGCGGCGTGCCATACCGACCGGGTGGACGTGTCCTCGGTGCTGGAAGCCATGAAAGTACCGGTGGAATACGCCATGGGAACGGTTCGGTTTTCCACCGGCCGGATGACATCTGAAGGGGAAATTGACCGGGCGGCAGCAGAAATAGTGACAGCTGTACAGCGGCTTCAGCCGGACAGAGCCTCCGTCGCCGCAAATCCCATTTTGGGTGAAACGGTAAAGCTGACCCGGTTTACCCGGGGAATGGGCTGTGCCTGCAAAATTCAACCTC
>QMQE01000176.1 GCA_003650445.1 Acidobacteriota bacterium
CGCCGAGTACGCAGAGAGGGAAGAGGAAGGAAAGAAGAGAGTTTAACCCAAAGTAACAAAGACACAAAGTTCAGAAAAGACGGAACTGAGGTTCAGGTTGGCGGGGAATAGCCAATTCCCGTTTTTCGCGCACTACCGCCTCTACTCCTATTCCTGGCTCCCAATCAGAGAAAGGTTTTGATGTTTTCTGCTAAATCGTTTAGATTGGGGAGGTGATTTCGAATTGGAGGGAAATATGTGTGGTTTTGTGGGAATAATCGGACTGAAAAATGCCTCAAGGCATGTTGCAACAGCACTTCAGGCGATTCAGCACCGTGGACAGGATTCTGCTGGAATCGGTACAAAAAAAGGCAATCACTTTCGCTTGTACAAGGACTTGGGGCTGGTCCACACAATTTTCGCTGAGGATGACCTGAAACGGCTGGAAGGAAGCTGCGCCCTGGGCCATGTTCGGTATCCCACCATGGGTAGTGCAAGTAAAGAAGATGCTCAGCCATTTTACAGCCGATGGCCCGGTATTATTATGGCTCACAATGGAAATATTATGAATTTCGAGGAAATGAAAAAGTACTTGTTGGATCAGTCCAACTACCTTTCCAGCCGCTGTGATATTGAGCCGGTACTTTATCTCCTTTCCAGTGAAATTATGAAGGGTAACGGTAAGCCGAAGGCTTCTTATACGGTGGAAGATGTGCTTCGGGGCATGGCAGAAACATACAAGGTTGCAAAGGGTGCGTATTCCATTGTCGGAATCATGAATATCGAGGGGGAAGACACACTTTTTGTTGCCCGGGACGCTTATGGGATTCGCCCGGCGATGTGGGGACGAAAAGGGGACGCATATATGGTTGCTTCCGAGAGTGTCTGTATGGATGTGATGGACTTTGATACGGTGGGTTCAGTTGCGCCGGGAGAAGTTATTTTCTTTCGACCCGGCAAAGAGCCCCTTCGGGAGTCCATTGATTATAAAGGGAAACGCCCCTGCATTTTTGAGTACATCTATTTTGCAAGGCCGGATTCCCGTATCAATGATGATGATGTCTACAAAGTTCGTCTGAAATTGGGTGAACTGCTGGCTGAAGAATGGAAAGAAAGACGGGGGTATGAACTGGATGTCGTAATGCCGATACCGGACACAGCACGGCCCTCCACTATTACGTTCTCTGAGAAAGTCGGTGTACCGGTACGGGAAGGTTTTATCAAGAACCGGTACAGCGGCCGTACTTTTATCATGCCCCATCAAGGAGCCAGAAAATCGGCTCTTCGACTGAAACTCAACCCCATTGATGCAGAAGTGAGGGGCCGGAGGATTCTGCTCATTGATGACAGTATTGTACGGGGCAACACGTTGAAACAGATTGTTTCAACCCTGGAATACAAAAAGCCGAAGGAAATCCATCTGGCAATCTATTCTCCTCCGGTAATTCACCCCTGCTTTTACGGGATCGACATGTCCACGCGAAATGAACTTATTGCCTATCAGATGATGAAAGAACTGGGCCTGGACGGCGAGAGTTTTGATGGAGAGAACCTTGAGAAGCTGGAAGAAAGAATGGCTAAGGAGCTGGGGGTAGATTCCTTGACATTCCTTTCCGTGGGACGCCTGAACCGGGTCTTTGGAAAGGAACGCTGCGCGGCCTGTTTCGATGGAGATTATCCGGTTCCGGTCCCTGAGGATGTCAAACAGTGTATTATTCGCGACCGGATCCTTCAACGGGGAGAGAAACCTGAAGATGATGCGGGGGATGGAGAATGAGACAGGTGAACTTGCAGGGATGAGGATGCCACGGAAATGACGTATCCAATTGTACCAGAAGGGCTTGAAAAGTTTGGAAACTTCTTTACCCGATGGATTGGCCGGTTTATTCTCAGGATAATGGGCTGGCGGGTTGAAGGCGGTTTTCCCGATTATCGAAAGTTTGTCATGATTGTCGCTCCCCATACTTCAAATTGGGATTTCTTCATTGGGATTACCACTGTTTTTGCCATTGGCTTTCGGGGGCGATGGCTGGGGAAGCACACGATTTTCAAGAAACCCTTTGGATCCTATATGAAATGGATGGGGGGAATCCCTGTAGATCGGAGCAAGGCCGAGAATGTTGTGGATCAAGTGGTTGAACGGATTAAAGATGCCGATACCATCGTTTTGGGGATGTCACCAGAGGGGACAAGAAAAAAAGTTCCCCACTGGAAAACCGGTTTTTATCGAATTGCAAGGGGTGCAGATGTTCCGATAGTCCCGGTGACTCTGGATTACAGGTCAAAAACAATTAAAATCTGTCCGCCTTTTATACTGACTGGTGACCAGGAATCAGATATTGCATATCTACAGGAGTTTTTTGATGGAGATTCTGCAAAATATCCGGAAAAATATTGAGAGAAGCTCAGTTGAGGTAACTCTTGAGGATTCCCTGATAGCGGGAACGACGGATTTTTTTTAATGCGCTTTTTTCAATCTGGCGAACCCGTTCCCGGGAGAGATTAACCAGTTTACCGATTTCCTGAAGGGTTTTGGGATCTTCACCGTTGAGCCCATATCGGTGACTCAGGATTTTGATTTCTCTATCATTCAGCATGGAAAGAGATTCATCCAGATCATCCAGAAAAGATTCCTTGATTAACTTTTCATCTGCTCCCGGGATGCTGACCTGTTCAATCAGGTCTTCCAGGGAAATGTCCCCATTGTCTGAGAGGGACGCATTCAGCGATTGTGCCTCCACAACTTTTGAGAGAATAGACCGAAGCTGAAGTTCGGTAATGTTCAGTTCGTCTGCTACTTCCACAGGAGAGGGTTCCCTTCCCAGTTCTTTCTGGAGCTTGTTCTGAACTCTGGAAACATTGTTGAACATATTCAGAGTCTTGTGTGAGATACGAAAGACACCGCTTTGTTCCGATATAGCATGGATAATGGACTGTCTGATCCACCAGACAGCATAGGTGATGAATTTGACATTCCGGTCCGGATCAAACCGTTTTCCCGCTTCAATGAGTCCCAGGTTCCCTTCGTTGATGAGGTCCATAAAAGGAACACCCCGCCCCCGATATTTTTTTGCCACGGAAACGACAAACTTCAGGTTGGCTTCCACCAGTTTTCTCAGTGCCTGCTGGTCCCCCTTTTGAATTTTTCTGGCCAGGGCTTTTTCTTCGTCAGGGGTAATTCGGGGCAGTTCATTGATTTCATGCAGGTATTGCTTGAGTGCCTGTTCGTCTTCATAGAACCTTTTATTTGCCATCTTCGTCCTCAATATCCAGCCGGACGATCCCTGTTCTGGGAATTTTCACCAGGGCGTTCCGAATTTTTTCTTTGCCGTTATCAAGATGATCAACAATAATTTTCTGAAGAGCCGCGGCAAGCTGATTGATTTCTTTCTGCATTTGCTCCATTTTCCCCCGCATGTTGAGGATGACTTCGATTCCGGCGAGGTTCACACCTAGATCCCTGGCAAGATTGAGAATTACTTCCAGTCGTTTCAGGTCGTTTTCCGAATAAAGGCGCGTGTTGCCGTCTGTACGGGACGGGGTCAGGAGGCCGTGTTTTTCGTAGAGCCGCAATGTCTGGGGATGAATATTATACATGTTGGCAACAACACTGATCATGTAGTAGGGCTCTGAATCTTTTTGCTGCTTACGACCTGTCATTATTTTCTCCCAATTGATGCTTTCTATTGAACCACATCATTCTTCTGTTGGCAAATGTTTGCGGATGTCCGGATCTTCGTATTCCGAGAGCTCATGAAGGAGTTCCCGAACCCGCGTATTCCGCGTTTCCGGTGTCTGAACCGTGATTTCAAGGAACATATTGCCGGGGGTTCCGGTTCTGAGAGACTTAATCCCTTTCCCCCGAATTCGTATTTTCTGGCCGCATTGGGTTCCCGGTGGGATACGAACGGTTGTACTTCCAGATACCGTTGGTACTTTGATTTTGCAGCCCAGGGCGGCTTCGGAAACCGTTACCGGTAAAGTCAGATAAATATTGTCTCCCACCCGTCGAAAAAAGGGATGGGGGTCAATATTGGTGATGATGAAGAGATCTCCTGGCGGCCCACCTGCGCGTCCGGCTTCACCTTTTCCGGCAATCCGTATTTTTGAACCGTTGTCCACCCCTGCCGGAATCCGGACATTGATGGTTTCCGTAACCGGTTTTCTTCCGGTTCCACCGCAGGCATTGCACTGAGCCTCTTGAATCTGGCCGCTTCCACCGCATAGCGAACAACTGCGTTGAACGTGAAACAAGCCACCACCGGCAGTTTCTCTGCCTGTACCGTTGCAGCGGGGACAGACTGTGGGTCTGGCGAGTGGCACCTGGCCCCTTCCGGCACAGGTGGGGCAGGGCTTACTTCGGTTTACCCGAATTTTGGATGTAACCCCGTTGACAGCATCTTGAAAACTCAGTTTCATACTGTACTGAATGTCCTGGCCTTTCGCAGGCGCATTGGATTGCGTTGCCCCGGAAGTACGAAAACCACCTCCACCCCGGCCAAACATGTCAAAAATCTCGGAAAAATCAAACCCTCCAGCCCCTCCAAACCCATCAAATCCATTGAAATCAGGGCCTGTGGCAGCGCCCCGTTCTCCTACAAAACCGTAAGTGTCATATTGTTCCTTCAGCTTCGGGTCGGAAAGAATGGAATATGCCTCGGAGATTTCCTTAAACTTTTTCTCGGCGTCGGTATCACCCGGATTTACATCCGGGTGATACTTTCTCGCCAGTTTGCGATATGCTTTCTTAATTTCTGCGGCTGATGCCCCCTTGGTTAACCCAAGGATGGCATAATAATCCGTGTTGGCCATGGGTTATACCGTCAGTCCTCGTCCACAACCTCAGCATCCACAACATTATCATCGCCGTTTTCTGCACCATTGCCTGTTGCCGCGTCCCCGGTGTCTGTCCCCGGGTTCGCCCCTGCTCCGGCATTTTCTCCACCGTATAGAATGCTGGAGATTTTATGCGATGCAGTGGTCAGGTTATTAATGGCGGTATTGATGGCTTCCGCATCCTCTCCTTCGATCGCTGTTTTCAATGCGGAAATGCCATTTTCCACGGCAGTTTTATCCTCAGCAGGAATTTTATCCTTGTTTTCGTTCAGGAGCTTTTCCATCTGGTACACAAA
>QMQE01000177.1 GCA_003650445.1 Acidobacteriota bacterium
GAATTCCCCTCCGCTCCTCCCCCTCTGCGCCCTCTGCGGCCTCTGCGGTGAGTCTCCCTCTTTCACGCACTCGCACTCGCACACGCACTCTCCCCCGTCCCCGCTCCACCCTTGCCGGAGCTGTCATCGTGGTGGTTTTCGCGGCGATGCTCATCTGGCTGACCCGGAAGCTGGACACGCTGGATTAACCTATGGTTATTGCCGAAAAACTTGATATGGGTCAATTTTGCCCCCTAATTCTGATAACAAACCTTGTTTTTTCTATATTATTTGTGATAGGATTCATTCTTAGCAAGTAAAGAATGCACTTTAAGTCGAATGGGTGTATAAAATTACCGATTTTGCAGGGGGAAAGCGAATGATTCACGAAGTTGGAAAAGAATTTTACATGATTCGAAGCGCGGAAGAAGATTTTCACCGTAATATTTATCTGAAACGCTTTGTCGGCAGTGACGGCAAAGCTGTTAATTTGCTCTTTGACCCCGGAACCCGTTTAGACATGGGCACCATGCTGCCGATGCTGAAGGAAAAAGCTGGGGGAATTGCCCAGATCAACCTGGTATTTTTAAGCCACCAGGACCCGGACCTCACCGCCAACATCGGCACTGTGCTGGCATCCGCGCCCCGATCTTACCTGATCACTTCAGTGGACACGTGGCGGCTGGTCAAGATGTACGGGCTTCCGGAAAAGCGGGTACGCACTGTCGAGAGCTTTGATTCCATGGTTCTCAGGATGAAGAAATCGGGACACCGAATCCGCTTCGTTCCCGCCCGCTACTGCCATTTCCGCGGTGCCATGATGGTCTATGACTATGAAAGCCGGGTGCTGTTCACCGGGGATGTGTTCGGCGGCGTGGACACAAGAAAAGGCGACGGCATCTATGCCACGGAGGATTCCTGGGAAGGGATCAAGCTGTTCCACCAGTTGTACATGCCCTCATCCAAAGCTTTGCAGAAAACAATGGAAGCCATCAGCATGCTGAATCCCTTCCCGGAAGTCATTGCACCCCAGCACGGAGATGTGATCAAGGGCGATCTGGTGATTGAATTCATGGATCGCCTGAGCCGCCTCCAGGTGGGGGCCGACCTGATGGAGGAAAACAACCCGGAAGTAGACCTCGCCATCCTCGGAATCAACAACTTCCTGGAACTGATGGGCATTAACTTCCCGGAAATACGGGAGAAATTTCTTCAACTTTTCCAGAAGGGAAATGAATTCACTTCACCCTTTGAGTTTTCCGCCGGTACTGTCAGCGGCATCAAAATTTCGCCGGACAACGCCCTGCTGCAAGTCTATTCCATGATTGGCCAGGTTGAGGACAAGGAAATTCAGCAACACCTCCGGGCCATTTTCATGGACTCTATGGATCAACTGGATATCCATTTCAACGTTCAGGAAGAAAAAGTGGACTCCGATGATATTCTCCGGGACAATGACTCCATGAATCTGGATGACCTGCTGGAGTAGTTTAAATACTGTCACGAAACGCTTTTTTAAATAAAAACGGGGCACTTTTGAGTGCCCCGTTTTGTAGTCTCAGGGACAATCCCTCAATTCGATTACCAAATTGAAAAGGGACAAAAAAAAGTAGACAAAGGGAAAACCCTGTTCCGATAATTTCCCGGTGAAAATGCTATGGTAGAATGAAGTTGAACTGAAAATACAATCGGATCCGGAGGTATAGTGTGGGACAATTCAATTTTAGCGAATTGGGAAAGAAAATAGCTATTGAGACCATTGCGTCAGAACGCCTCCAACTGCTGGTAACCGGCATGGCAGATGCATTCGGCCTGGAAATTGAGGATGTCACTGTAATGGAGGAAACAAACGGCGTACTGGTGTTCCGACATCCAAAAGCGCTGTCCAAGTCAACCGTACCCATTACCCTGAAATCCGTTGCCGGGCAGACCTTCAAAAACAATAAGGTCTATGTCTACAACAACCTCAATGAAATTCAGCACGTGGAATTGTTTGAACAGTTTGTCCGGAAAGAAGGTGGCGCATTGCCAATCCAGCGTATGATTTCCTGCCCCATTCCGGGGAAAAACAGTCCCAGAGGGGTGTTGCAGGCCTGCCGAAAGGGCAAAAGCCGGGACAATGCTGATCCCTTCACCCGGGCAGATACCGATACCATGATTTCCCTGGCAAAACTCGCCGGCGCCTATCTCTGGAAATAAAAAACACCTCAGTTTGGGCAATGGGAAAAATCTCGTCATAATCTGATTGTTGCCTTTAATGGGTTAAAACAGCTAAAATCACCAATGGGGAGTATCATTGTTCATTTATGTTTTGTACAAGATAACAACTCACTTCATATTTGAAGGTTAGATAAGCCGCATCAGGAAATTGTCGCTTCAACAGGGAGCTTTTTCCTGTCTGCCGGGGACCTGTCAGAAGCAATGCCGACCTTGTTTCAGCTGCTTGTTGGATTTTTTTCTTTAACTTTCGTTCAATCCACATTTTCAAACCTCTAATTCATGTTATTTCGTATTATAACTTCGAATTATCTTAATGTCAGGTCTGTAGACAAAAAAGGAGGGGGATATTCCCCCTCCACCATCACTTACGCCCACACTGCCGCAAGGCAGCCAAATCAGTAGTTTTCCGCCAGAACCTCGAAATAAGACTGGGGGTGACCACACGCGGGGCAGGCCTTCGGCGCCTCCGGCCCTTCATGGATATAGCCGCACTTGGTGCATTTCCACCGGGTGGGCTGGCCTTTCTTAAATACCTTTCCCTGCTCCACATTAGCGGCCAGCTTCAGATAGCGCTGTTCGTGGGCCCATTCCACTTTGGCAATGTTCCGAAACAGAGCGGCAATTACCGGAAACCCTTCCTGTTCCGCCACATCGGCAAATGCCGGATAAAGCTCAGTATATTCCTCGTTCTCCCCGGCGGCAGCGGCCTTCAGGTTCTGCAGTGTCGTCCCCAGTTGAACCGGGTAATCGGCATCAATATTGACGACAACAGCTTCATCGGCATTCATCCCTGCCACAATCTGTTTGTAGAAGCTCTTGGCATGAACACGTTCGTTGTCAGCGGTTTCCAGGAACAGGGCCTCAATCTGCTTATAGCCCTCTTTCTTTGCCACAGATGCGTACATACTGTAGCGGTTCCGTGCCTGAGATTCCCCGGCAAAGGCTTTCATCAGATTCTCAAGCGTCTTTGTCCCTTTTAATGATTTTGTCATTTTCTCCTCCCGAATTCTTAAAACCGCCATCGGTGAAACAGCCGACCGGTTTTGAATTTTAATATGCCCCGACTTATCCGGATTATAGAGCAGAAACTCCTGAAAATGCAACAAAAATACCGGTGCAGGTCCGTGAATCATGGTAAACGGCCAAAATTCAGCAAATTTATTATGCCTGTCGGTATTAAACCGGAAACTACTTCTCATTTCCGTAAAGGCCGGAACTGAGATAGCGTTCCCCGGTGTCCATGACCATAACAACGATGCGCTTCCCCTTGTTTTCACTCCGCTTTGCCACCTGAACGGCTGCCCAGACAGCCGCACCGGAGGAAATACCCGCTACAATGCCCTCATTTCTGGCCAATTTCCGTGTCATTTCAAATGCGTCTTCATTTTTTACCCGAACCACTTCATCAATGATTTCCCGATTCAAGACTGCAGGGATAAAGCCGGCGCCGATTCCCTGGATTTTGTGGGGACCGGGCTGGCCACCGGATAGAACCGCCGAGTCTTCCGGTTCCACAGCCACTGTTTTCAACTCCGGGTTTCTTTTTTTCAACCCCTCTGAGATGCCGGTGATACTGCCGCCGGTTCCGACACCATCCACAAGGAAATCGACTTTCCCGTCGGTGTCATTCCAGATTTCCACCGCTGTATTTTCACGATGTGCCGCCGGGTTGGCCGGGTTCTCGAACTGCTGTAGCATGATGGCGTCCTTCGTCCTTTTTACAATCTTTTCCGCCTTTTCAATAGCACCCTTCATCCCCTTTGCGCCGTCGGTGAGTATCAATTTTGCGCCCAGCGCCTGTAAAAGCGCCCGGCGTTCCACGCTCATCGTGTCCGGCATGGTGAGAATGAGCCGATAGCCCTTCACCGCTGCCACCCATGCAAGGGCAATCCCGGTATTCCCGGATGTAGGCTCCACCAGCAGGGTCTCCGGGCCGATTTCCCCGTTTTTTTCGGCGCCTTCGATCATGGAGACCCCGATTCTGTCTTTAATGCTGCTTCCGGGGTTATAAAACTCAAGCTTGGCCAGCACTTCGGCAGCGGCGCCGTCTGTTACGCGGTTCAAGCGTATCAGTGGGGTGTTTCCAGTCAATTCGATCAGATTATTGTAGATACGTGCCATGGTTTGCTCCTGTTTTTATGTTTCAATTGGATTAATGCGTAAAATCAGAATGGATTGAGAATGAAAATGGTCAGGGTCGACAGGTGCAGGCCGAAATCCGAATAACGGGCTCTACTGAAAAACCCGGCATCCCATTTCGTACAGGAAGCTCCAAAAATGCAGTCTCATCCAGACCAGGCTTGCTGTTTCTTACTGAAGCTTTGTGGAAACCCGGATATGAACGGTTTATCAACTGCCACTCCTCTGACATTTCTCTAATTGAGGATATGGAAATTATTCCCCCCTGTCAATAAATACTTTACTTTTCTGACATGTTTTCATAAGTCCACCAGCCGGCGCATGGAAGTCAACTCCCCTTTTCATTAACCTGACATTCGGCGCGACGCGCTGCAGGCGTGGGCGGGGAAAGTGCGAGTGAAAGTGCGCGTGCGAGTCCAGAAGGGGAAAAAGGGAGTTGGCCATTTCCTGTCTTTTGATTTACCCATCGCCCTTCGGGCGAGTAGGAGTAGGAGTAAGAATAGTGAAAGTGCGAGTGCGAGTGAGCGAAAGAAGGGGCTATTCCCTGCTTTGTTTCTGCTAATCACAGATCACAAGTTACGAATCACGGCCCGCAGAGTGGGCCATTCCCTGTCTTTTTGTCACCCATCACCCATCATTCATCACTCATCACTTCCCGCCCTTCCCGCCCTTCCCTTTGAATCAGGAGCGGTTCAATGATAGAATGAGGTGAAATTGATTTGAATCCACTGAGCGAATGA
>QMQE01000178.1 GCA_003650445.1 Acidobacteriota bacterium
AAAGACAGAGAATGGCCAATTCCCTTCTTTCGCTCACTCGCACTTTCACTTGCACTCTCTGCCGCCCACGCCCACGCGGAACGCCCACTCTGTGGGCCGTGATTCGTAATTTGTGATTTGTGATTAGCGGAAACAAAGCAGGGAATGACCCTCTTCTTTCGCTCACTCGCACTTTCACTCGCACTATTCTTACCCCTACCCCTACCCCTACTCCTACTCACCCGAAGGGTGATTCCCTTCTTTCGCGCACTCGCACTTTCACTTGCACTCTCTGCCGCCAATTCCCTGATTTTACAAGCTACAAATCACTGGTCACAGTTCACTGCGTCGCGGCCGTGACGCCGGTTTCTCGTTGAGGATATCCCGAAACCACATCCCCAATACCGTAAGGGGCAAAAGAATGATAATGACAAAACTGGCTATTGTCACGATATTAACAACGAAAGCAGACATTCCGGTGAGGTCAGCCAGGCCAGGCAGGTAATGAAACCACTGGGCAAGGCGAGAAAAGACTTCTCTGCCGGAAAACATGCCCGCAAAAGCTGCAATAATGGTGGCCACGGCAAGAAACAGCTGCACGATCCAGATCGGCAGTAAAACCCGGTAAAACTGGTCCCCACCAACCAATTTTGCTTTGCGATACAGGCCGGACGCTCCAGATAATTGAGGAGCGGGCAGGGATTCAGAAAGAACTTTCAGTTGTTCCGTAATTTCAGCAATTTCCCGGCAATGAGCGCAGATTTTCAGGTGGGTTCGCATTTCATCCGCCAATTTGCCGGCTCTAATTTCGGCGATCAGTTTTTGCTCGTCTGGACACTGGGTGTTCACAGCCTCACCTCCCGATTCAATCCCCGCTTTTTCAGAAGGGATTTCAGCTTTGTTCTTGCCCGATACAGCATCACCTTGATGCTATGTTCCGCTACACCGAGAATATCGGCAATTTCATTATGGCTGAACCCTTCCACATGGGCCAGCCAGAGGAGTTTTCTTTCTCTCGGCTCCACATCGGCCAGCGCGGTCTGCACATCCATGGCCAGATTCGGGTCCGAAACAGGCCTCACCGGCCATTCCCCATCCTCTCCTACTCTTTCCCTGCCGGCGCATTCTCCCCGCATGTAGGAAATCAGCACAGTTCCTGCGATCCGATAGAGGTAGGCGCGTTGCTCCTGGAAACTCCGGTTTGAATCCACGTACCGCAAGAACTTGATATAAGAATCCTGGATCACATCATCGGTTATCGCCTCATTACGGCAGGTTACAAACACGTAGCGCCAGACTCCCCGAACAGTCTGTTCATAAAACACTTGAAATGTCGCCTCATCCATTGCCAGTGCAGGGGCGGGTGGCGGATTGTTCAAACGGGCCTCCCAGCTGTGAGAATTATAAAGTCCGCGGCCCTGTCAAAGAACCGCGGGCCGGATTATTGTCATGCCTCTTCTGGAGCTTCCTTTGGAATCATTCCCCATTTTGATGCCAGGCGATAGGAAATAAATGTCGCAATGATGTAGCCGATGCCAAAGGCCATCAGCACCGTACCCAGAATAGTAAAAGCCACAGCGCCTTCATCCAAGGTGCCCCTGAGTGCATAAACCGCAATTCCCAACACCAGCAGAATCACCGCTTTATAAACAGCGGACAAAATCCTGTCTTTCGGCCCCACAGATGGCAATTCCATGGAAGCAATGAATTTCGCCCCGGCGTCAGACTCCACAAACTGCACCAGCTCTGCGCCGCTTGCCACCTTGTCCAGCATTTTCAGTTGAACGTTCATTCTGTACTTGTACTGACGCCACTGGACAATCATCCATACAAGCCAACCGGTCAGAAAAAAGAAACTTGGTGCTACAATTATCGGAATCAATATTTCCGCCATTTTTCACCTCCTGAAAAATACTTCACAACTGATACGCTGCCAGCCACTCATCGGTTAACAGGAAATTGGAAGTCATCTTCCCTGTTCAGGACAGCTCTTTGTGCCGAAAACAGGAAACAAGATGATCATTCACCATGCCGATGGCCTGCATGTGGGCATAGATAATGGTAGGCCCCACGAAGGAAAACCCCCGGCCTTTCAGATCTTTGCTGATTTTTTCAGATAACGGTGTTTTTGCCGGAATGTCGCTGTCTTTCTCAAATCGATTTATAATGGGTCTACCTTTGACAAAGGACCAGATGTAGCTGCCAAACGAACTGAATTCTTCCTGCACCTTCAGAAACGCCCGGGCATTTTTGACTGCTGAACGTACTTTCTGTTGATTCCGGATGATTCCCTCATCCTGCAATAATTTCGCTATCTGCGCTTCATCGAAGTCTGCCACCTTTGCAGGGTCAAATTCGGCGAAAGCCTTCCGGAATCCTTCCCGCCTCCGGAGAATAGTGATCCAGGAAAGCCCGGCCTGGGCACCTTCCAGTACAAGAAACTCGAAATGCTTTCGGTCATCATGCACCGGAACTCCCCATTCTTCATCATGATATTTCACATACAGCGGATCATCCCCACACCAGTTACATCGCTTTTGTGCATCGTCCTCTGCCATCGTAAACCCCGTTCCGCTTACTTACATCTCGGACGGCCGGCATAACAATACTTGACCCCACCGATCATGAAACAATTGTCACCAATGGAACGATACTGCTGCTTCTGTGCCCCCTTCCCCTTGTAACTGAAGGTAATGGTTCCCGACTGTTTGTTTCCCTGTATGGACCAGCGACCGCTTCCATTGCCCTGATTCGCCGCGCCGAAGGCAGATGTCTGATTGCCGAGGCTGTCGGTGGAACTGCCGGAATACGAAGACTCATGTGAATCGTAGAAAACACCATCGGGACAAAGCATAAGCTTCCTCTCAGTGGACCCCTGGTAGGAATAATATTCGCCTGCTATCCACT
The DNA here is from genome assembly GCA_003650445.1 of Acidobacteriota bacterium. Lineage (GTDB taxonomy): Bacteria > Acidobacteriota > Holophagae > Thermotomaculales > Thermotomaculaceae > UM-FILTER-49-7. The sequence continues at coordinate 2,887 of QMQE01000178.1, forward strand.
TTGTCAACGCCGGATCAGTGGGCCCGGCGGAAGCAGCCCCAGTTTTCGCATTATTCTCCAGCGCGAGGGCAACAAAATCCATCTGCCCATTGGGAGAGCTGAAATTGAAGTGAATATTGGCATTATTTTTCTGCAGCATCACACGCCGGCTGAACTTCCCGGTCCGAACAATATAAAATCCCGGTTTCAGATTCTTGAACTTATACTTTCCAAACAAATTACTCTTTGTAACCGCCAACAACTTCCCTGTGCTCGCGTCAAACAGCCCCACCTGAATCCCGATGGCGGGTGTGCTACTCGTCTGCCACAGAAAACCATAAATCTTCAACGCTTTTTTCTTTTTGTGCCAGGGAAATGCCTGAGCTGAAAATGAGGTTAGCAGAACAACCGCCAGTGTCAAAACCATCGCTTTTATTATGGATTTTTTCATTTTTCCCCCTCCCTTTCGTAAGCAGACAACACCTCTGCAAACCGATTGTCACAATACAATTATCTTCATTATAAAGACTCACAACATATTGTCAATTGAACAAACCGGATGGGAAAATGGAGGAAAATGGAGATTCCTTGACTTACCTACTCTTAGTGGTTGATAATCAACCCAGTACATCAAAGAAGGAGAAAGCGCTCACAATGAAATTTGAAATCAAACAAATCGGAACCATCTTTTCCCCGTACAAAACGAAAGAAGACTGCCCCATTCAGGGGGCGTTTGCACAGAAAGGGAAAGGCAAAGTTGAGGTTTTTCCGGAATTCGAGGAAGGGTTGGAAACCATTGAAACCTTCTCCCACATCATCCTCTTCTACATTTTCGACCGTGCCGGGGAAATCATCCTGTCCCGACCGCCCTTTCTGGACGACAGTGCCCACGGCGTTTTTGCATCCCGCCACCCCTGCCGCCCCAACAGCATCGGAATCTCCATCGTAAAACTGGAAAACAGGATTGGAAACACACTGGAAGTCAGCGAAATAGACGTTCTGAACAATACCCCCCTCATTGACATCAAACCCTACGTCCCGAAATTCGATTATCGCGAAAACGCCGACAACGGCTGGCTGAAAGAAAAGGGAAACCGCGAAAAACCGGAAAACAGGGAATAACAAAAAGTGTTCTGTGCGGCTTCGCCGCCTGTGTTCTGACCGGAGAGGGAAAGAGGGAACAGGGAATCGCCAACTCTGTGGGCCGTGATTCGTAACTTGTAATTTGTGATTAGCGGAAACAAGACAGGGATTGGCTAACTCCCTGCTTTTTCTTACCCCTACTCCTACGGCGCGTTGCGCCGGATGTTAGATGATAGGTGTTGGATGTTAGATGACAATCAGGGAAAATCAAAAGGCAGGGAATGGCAAACTCCCTTCTTTCGCGCACTCGCACTTTCACTTGCACTATTCTGCCCCCTACTCCTACCCCTACTCGCCCGCAGGGTGATTCCTTTCTTTCGCGCACTTGCACTTTCACTCGCACTCTCGGAGAAAAGGTTGAGTAAAAGGCAAGATTAAGTAAAGAAAAGACAGAGAATCAGCCAACTCTCTGATTTGATTTCTGAACCATCCACTACGGTGCAAAGCGTCGCATCTCCTTGATTTTTCTTTGTCATTTAACACTTAACATTCATCATTTAACACTCGGTGCGCAGCACCGTGTGCCGCAACTCCCTGATTTTTCTTCCACCTAACATCTAACACCTATCATTTAACATCCGGCGCGGAGCGCCGCAACCCCCACTTCAGTGCGCCGGTGGGGCAGGCCGAAATACACTGGTTACAGGCAAAGCAATCCGGGCGATAAACAGCATCTTTGAGGATTTCAGGCACAGCCGGACATGAGGTTTCGGTGACACAGAGATTGCAGTGGGTGCATTTGTCAGGAATGAAAGTAACCCGAAGGGCACCGGCCTGTTCCATCCAGTGGGTGAACAGTCCCACCGGGCACACCGCGTAACAGAATGGACGGTACCATTTGAATGCCAGCACGATCACCAGCACCAGTGGAAGGAAATTGAAAATCATTTCCATCACCGGCAGGCCGCCGGAAAACTCAAATCCGTGGAAGGGGTTGATGTAATCATAGAGAGAAACAGGATAAACCTTACCTTTGAATGTAACATGGAGATAGGCACTGACGCTCAAGGCGATAAACATGGCAAATACTACCATACGGGTCAGCAGTACGGCAGAAGGATT